>DYER01000012.1 GCA_020725605.1 Ammonifex sp.
ACCGGCCAGTACGGCCTCTACCACCTGACCAACGCGGGCCACTGCAGCCGCTACGAGTCCCGCAAGGAAACCCGCGGCCCCTTGGCGGCTTCTCCGGCCGTAACCCCGGATTCCTTGGGACGCCTCCCCGGTGGGCGAACTAATTCGTGCTACGGCCCTGGCCGGAGGCTCTGCGGGCGTACCTGGAGGAGAAAGGGTACCTTTAAACCGGGGAGCGGACCGGTGCCAAAAGAAAACAGGGCGGGACACCAGGGCCATATTCTGCACGGAGGGTTGCGTATTGTCCGTCGGCAGAACCATCGCGCGGGCCACTCTGATCATCCTGGCCCTCTCCCTGCTCTCGCGGTTCCTCGGCCTGGGCAGGGAGATGGCCATCGCCTACCGCTTCGGCGCCACGGCCGAGACCGACGCGTTCCTGGTGGCTTTTGTGATCCCTTATGCCTTTTACGGCGTGGTGGGGATGGCCCTGACCACGGTCATCGTGCCCGTGTTCGCGGAGTACGCCGCGCAGGGCCGCCGCGAGGAAGCCTGGCGGGTGCTGAGCCTGGTGGTCAACGCGATTTTGGTCGCGATGGCGGTGCTCGCCCTGCTGGGCGCGGCCGGGGCGCCCCTCATCGCCCGGTTGCTGGGCGGCGGCTTCTCGCCCGAGACCCTGGAGCTGGCCGCGCGGCTGACGGCCCTGATGATGCCGTCCATCGTTTTTATGAGCCTGGCCGGGGTGTTCGGCGGCATCCTGAACGCCAACAACGTCTTCGGCCCCCCCGGCCTTCGGGCCGGCGGCCATGAACCTGGTGGTCATCTTTGCGGCCCTGGTCCTCGGCCCCTGGTTCGGGGTCTACGGCCTGGCCTGGGGAGCCGTGGCCGGCGCCGCGGCCTTCGCCCTGGTGCAGGTGCCGGACCTGCGCTGGGCCGGCTTCAAGTACCGCCCGCACCTGGATCTGCGGCACCCGGAGGTCCGCCGCGTGGGCGCCATGATGCTCCCCGTGGTGCTGGCCTCGGGTATCGGCCAGGTCTTCACGATGATCGACTGGCGCCTGGCCTCGGGCCTGGCCGAGGGCAGCATCGCGGCCCTCAACTACGCCAGCAAACTGATGCAGCTGCCCCAGGGCCTCTTCGTGACGGCCGTGACCACGGCCGTGTTTCCCACGCTGAGCCACCTGGCCGCCGCGGACCGGCGCCCGGAAATGGCCGAGACGCTGCGCCGGGCCATGAAGGTGGTCCTTCTGCTGGCCGTGCCCGGGGCCGCGGGCCTGATGGTGCTGCGGGAGCCCATCGTGGCCCTGCTCTTCCAGCGGGGCGCCTTCGACGCCCGGGCCACGGCCATGACGAGCGCGGCGCTGTTGTTCTTTGCCGTTGGCCTGGCGGGCTTCTGCCTGAACCTGCCCCTGACGCGCGGCTTCTTCGCCCTGCAGGACACCCGCACCCCGCTTTACGTCTCCCTCGGCACCGTGCCGGTGAAGCTCTTCTTGAGCCTTGCCCTGGTGCGGCCGCTCCACCACGCCGGCCTGGCCCTGGCCACTTCCCTGACCGCGCTGGCCAACCTGGTGGTGCTCTCCTGGCTGCTGCGCCGCCTGCCCGGCCTGTATGAACGCTCCTTTTTCACTTTTTGCGCTGGCGTGGCGGCCGCCTCCGGGGTCATGGGCCTGGTGGTTGCGCTGCTGGACGCCAGCTTGGCGGCCCGCCTGGGCGCGGGCGCCGGGGCCCTGGCCCTGCGGGTCGCGCTGGACGTATCTATCGGGGTCCTGGTCTTCGCCGCGGCGGGCACGCTTTTACGCCTGGACGAGATGCGGTACCTGTGGGAGCTGGCCCGGGGCCTGTGGAAGCTCCGGCCCGGCGTGTCGCGGTCGGGGTAAGCCTGTGCGAAACGGCCGTGGCCCCGGTGACCGGCCTGCCCGGGAGGGCGCGAGACCGTACCCTGGGGAGACTGGCGCCCATCCGCGACTTCGTGCAGGAGGCCCTGGCCGAGTTCGCCGCGGGCCCGCTCGAATGGGAGTTCCGAGGGCGCGGCCCGGTGCGGGCGGCCAAGGGGCCGCCGACGAAGCGGCTTCACGTTGCCAGCCGGTTGAGGGTTTTCCGGAAGTCGGGATTAGGTTACAATGAAGGCGAAAGGACTTCGCGGGGCCGCAGGATGACAAGGGGGGCTTCAGATGGCTTTGGGTAAGAAGCGGCTCGAAGAGCTAGTGAGGATTGGCGGTCGGCTTCCGGAACGGGAGCAGCTGGAGCTTATTGCGCGGCTTTCGGCGCACCTGGCAAACAAGAGGGCCCGCCGGGCGCAACGGGTGAGCTGGATGGAAATGGCCGGTGTGGGCGCGGAGGTTTGGAAGGGCATGGACGCCCAGGAGTATGTGAGGCAGGAGAGAGCGAGTTGGCACATGTGAGATCAACGGCGGGGATTTGGAAAAGGGTGCGGGAAATAGAAGTTCTGGTGCTGGATGAATTCCTGTAAGGTAACGACTGGCGTCCGGTAAACGCCCTCAGGGGGAAGGGTTGGTTGTGGCGTTAGAGAAAATCCTTTCGAAAATCCGGGAATTGCCCAAGAAGGACAGAACAAGGCTCCTTGGCGAGCTCAAGCGGTGGGAACTGAAGGACAGAGCAGCCGCAGAAAGATTTGAGAAAGCGGCCGGGGGTTGGCCGGACTTCGACGCAGAGGGTTTTATCGCGGAGACATATGCGCGAAGGCTGGGCCGACGGGAAGCTGACGTTGGATGGTAACCGCTAAGTATTTGGTCGACACTTCCTACGCATGGAGTCTTCGTGGTCCGGCAGACCCTTGCGGGGCCGGGGTGGGGGTGGTATACTGGGGTAAGGCAATTCTTACTTCAGTGCGGAGGCGAAGGAATGAACGGGAACGTGGTGCGCTTGAGCAGTAAGGGTCAGCTGACCCTCCCGGTGGAGGTCAGGCGTAAATTGGGCCTCAGACGGGGGGCCAGGCTGTTGGTAACCCTGGACCGGGACGAGATCAGAATCAAGGAACTGAAAGAAGAAGGGTGGCCCGTCTTCACGCCGGAAAGCACGTTTTTCAACCTCATGGGTTCCTTTAGCGGTCCGGAGGATCTGGCCGAAAACCACGACCGCTACCTGGCGGAGGGTCGGCGGTGAGGCTGGTGTTTGTGGACACCTCCGGCTTTGCGGCCGCTATGAACGCGAGGGACAGACACCACGAGGAGGCAAAGGCCGTCTTCCGAAAGCTGGCCGCAGAGAGAAGCGTTCTGGTAACCACCAACTACGTGCGGGCGGAGACCCACGCCCTTCTGCTGGCGCGAGCCGGCAGGGAGCTTGCCTTTCGGTTTCTGGAGGATAGGTCCTGGGCCGTGGAATGGGTGGACCGGGAGGACGAAAAGAAGGCGATGGAGATTTTGCGTCGCTTCCGGGACAAAGATTTTTCCCTGACCGATGCCACCAGTTTTGCCGTGATGGAGCGCCTGGGGATTCGAGAGGCAGTCTCTTGATCGGCACTTTTCCCGGTACGGCATCAGGACGGTGACCGCCGAATGAGGGCTCGCGGGATGTCTAGAAAGCAATGAACCTCCCGAGTTGGCGATTCGTGCGTCTCTGGCTACCGGTAGTCTTCTGGCTAGCCGTCATAGCTCACTTCTCCAACCAGCCCTTCTCGAAGCAAGACTTGGCCCCGCTGTTGCAGAGATACCCCCGGGTGGTGCAGGCGGTTGCGGTACTGCCCGAGGTGCAGTTCCGCTACGCCGGTACCGTGTTCAACAACCGGCGCGACCCGGTGCGCTTCCTTCAGTTCTGCCTTCGCAAGGCTGCGCATCTTTTCCTGTACGGGATGTATGGCCTCTCGCTGCTGCGCGCCCTGGGCGGGAGCGGTCTCATCGGCGCAAGGGGCTTCGTCGTGGCCGCCGTGCTGGTGGTTCTGGTGGCCGCCCTCGACGAGCACAACCAGGCCCGCATCGCGGGCAGGAGCGGCCGGCCGGAGGACGTGGCCCTGGATTTCGCGGGGTTTTTGCTTTTTTGTGGCCTTGCGGCGGTTCGGGCTCGCTCTCGCGCGGCACGCGTCCGAAGCGCGGCGGATGATGCGGTTCGCGGCGCCGATCTGTGGTATAATAGGCACGAAAGGCAGAATGTAAAGCAAGACGGAAAATAAGGAGGCGCTTTTACAATGAAGGAGCAATATGTTACTAAGGTTTCGGCTAAAGGGCAGATTACCCTGCCTAAAGAACTGAGAGAAAAATACGGGCTCAAAGAAGGCGACTACCTGCTGCTCTTCCCCCAAGGGCAGGGACTGCGTTTGGAAAAGGCGACCGTGTCCCCGCTGGCCAGATTTCGGGAAATAGCCGGGCGCACCGAAAAGCGCTTTCGGGAAGAAAGGGTGGGACCGGCGGAAGTCGAGGAGGCCATCCGTTGGGCAAGGCAACAAAAGTAGTCCTGGACACGAACATCTTGATTTCAGCTCTGGGTTGGGCGGGTCCGGAGCGCCGGGTTTACGAGCTATGCTTACAGGGTGAACTGGCCCTGTGGCTCTGCCGTTCGATCCTCGAAGAACTGCTCAGGGTTCTGGACTACCCTAAGTTTAACTTTCCCGAGACGGACAAAGTTGCCTTTGTTCAGGACCTCTTGCGAATTGCCAATCTCACGGAACCAGGTACGGTTCCTGATATAGTGGATAGGGACCCTGCAGATAACCACGTACTTGCCTGCGCGGCTGCGGCCGAAGCCGATTTCTTGCTCACGGGCGATAAACATCTTCTCGCCCTCGGTTCCTATGGGTGTACCGTAATATGCACGGCAGCAACCTTTTGGGAGTCCCATTACCGGCAGTAGTAAGGGCTTGCTACCCTGCTGGTCGTCATGGTGGCCGCCCTCGACGAGCAAAACCAGGCCCGCATCGCGGGCCGTAGCGGTCGGCCTGAGGACGTGACTTTGGATTTCGCGGGGTTTTTGGTTGCCTGGGGGTTGTCGGGAGCCCTTGGCCGGTGGCGTGAGGCCCGGTACCGAAGGGCGGGGGAGGCCGCGGAATAGCATCGGCAGACCCGGGCCTGCGGGAAATTCGCCATTCCTGAACGGTACCGGTGTGGCGTTAACTCCAAATCTGGGAAGCAAAGGAGACCGGCCTTCTAGTGCGGCCGACATGGGGGCGTGTGGGCCGTAATCGTCCTCGAGTGGCCACGCCGGGGGTTCTAGCTTGCAAACGGGCGGGGGCGTGTAGTAAACTGAAACCGCAACCCGCGAAAAGTAGAGGTGCGGCATGGCGCGGGAGTTCGACCTCGTCATCAAGGCCCTGGCGGAGCGATATCCGGCCCACCTGGTGGAACTGGTGCGGGGCAAGCCGGTGGCCGGCGTGGAGCGCGTGGAAAAGGAAGCCGTGGCCGCGAATCGGACCTGGTGTTCCGGGTCACGGAAAACGGCTACGAGTACCTGATGATCCTGGAAGTGCAGACCAGGCCCGAGCGGGACATGGCGCGGCGCCTCCTGGAGTACACGGCCATGCAGCACCGGGAATTCGGAGGGCCGGTCTACCCGGTGGTGCTGAACCTCACGGGCCGGCTGGAGGAAGAGAGCTACTCCTTCAACTGCCTGGACCTCCGGGTGGTGACCTTCAACTACCGGGCCATCAACCTGGTGGACCTGCCCGGCGCGGGACTGCTGCAGCACGGTCCGGTGGGCATCGTGCCCCTGGTGCCTCTGATGCGCCACGAAGCCCCGGGTGAAGAGGTGCTGGCCGGATGCGCCAGGCGCATCGCGGAGGCGCCGCCGGAGTGGCAGGCGGACCTCTACCTGGGCTTGGCGGTGTTCTCTTCCCTACGGTTTGCCAGAGAAGTAATTCTGAAAGTGATCGAGGTGAGCAAAATGGAGGCCTCCCCGCTGTTCGACGGCATCCGGGAAAAATGGATCGGCCATGGCATCCAGCAAGGGATACGGGACACCATCCTGGACGCCCTGCAGGAAAACCTGGGCTTTGTGCCCGAAGGTCTGGAAGGCAGGCTGCGTGCCATTCAGGACGTGGCCACCTTAAGGACGTTGCACCGCCGGGCGGTCAGGGCCAGGACCTTAGAGGACTTCCTGCGGGCCCTTGGCGAGCTGGCACCGGAGAAGAACTAGTAGCCCCATGGGTTGCGAGTCGCTGTGCGGTGGGTCGGCGATTGACCACCCCGGACACGGGCCGGTGGGTTGGTAAACCGGTGGCACGAGAAGGGGGCCCCGTGGTCACGGGGTCTTCCGGTGTGATACGATGGTGGGGACACGTATCTGCAAACCGAAGTTTTGTACCACAGCCCGTTGAGAATGGGGAGGCGGGCCTAATGTTGGAAATCTCACCGGGTATCGTGGTGGATCCCGGCGTCAGGGCCGGTAAACCGGTCATCAAGGGAACGCGCGTTCCGGTAGACGTTGTGGTAGGTAGGATGGCGGGCGGAGCCACCCACGACGAGCTCATGCGGGAGTACGACCTGACCGGGGATCAGATCCTGGCCGCGCTACGGTACGCCGCCGAAACTTTGTGGGTGCGACCGGGGACGCGCCCCGGTCCGTAGCGCGACGGTGCGCACTCCTCCGCCGGTTCCCCACTACACTTCCTCCAGCAAACGGGCGAACTGCTCGAGGCTCTCCACCTTTACGCTCTTTCTAAGAAGGAGGCGCAGGACCGCCGGATCGTCGATGGCGGCCAGCTTCCTGCCCATGCCCCTCTTGATGCGGCCGAACCGCTCCTCCAGGACGTCCTGGATGTCCCGGCCCAGGGTCTCGATCTCTCCCTCCAGCTTCCCCGCCTTCCGGCCCTTTTCCACCCCTTCGTTGATCCATTCCTGGACGATGCTGGCCTCGTGGAGCAAGGATATCTCCTCCCTGAAGAAGTTGAAAAGAAAGTCGCGCGCGAAGTGGCGCGCCGCCAACGTTATGGCCACCGAGAGGGCGTCGGCGCGTTCCCTTTCGTCTTCGATCGCCAGGATGAGCTGCCTGGTTCTGGCGAGCGCCGCCTGCTCTTCCCCCTTGGGGGCGGAGGACAAGCAGGGGAGCCAGGCCGCGGAGTTCGCCGGCCGCGATGGCCTCCCGGTATTCCCACAGCTTTACGACGCGATAGGCGAAGGTGTTGATGGGTTGGTCCCGGAAGCTCACGGTGTACGCTTCCGGAAGGTGGCGGTAGTCCCGGCGTTGCAGGTAAATGACGGCCGAGATGACCGGCCGGCGATAAGCGGCGGTCAGTAGGGCGTGGTAGACCAGCATTCTTTCCGGCAGGTCGGCCTCGTGCTCGAGCTGAAACTCCAGGTGGAGCAGGTACTCGCCGTCGTCCACCCGCAGGCCGTAGACGAAATCGAGCCGCCTTTCCGGCAGGTTGATTTCAGGGTTTTCGATGGTGGCCACGGCCAGCCCTTCCGTGGAGCCCAGGATCACCTTGGCGAAAGGTTCCGGGTAGCGCCGGGCCAGGGCCTTGAGGCTCCGGTCGATGACGTTGACGGCCAACTTTCACAATCCCTTCGCAGGTGCACACTTGGGTCCGGCAGCGATATTATATCACCCCGCGGCCAGCCGCAGAAGAGGTTTCCTGGCGGACAACCTCGGGTTTGGCCACAGGAAAGCTTCTCGGGAGCGTGTGGTACCCTTCAGCCGCTCCCGCAACGCCGGGTTTGTACGACCAGCGGAGCACTTTACGTGGCCCCGGTGCTCCGGGCCGGCAAACCGGCCCGGCTGTGCTGCCGCCTGATTCAGGGTTTTCCGGAAGTCGGGATTGGGTTACAATGAAGGCGAAAGGACTTGGCGGGGCCGGAGGATGGCAAGGGGGGCTTCAGATGCCTCCGGGTAAGAAAGAGGCGGGTTAGAAGGGTTGAGGACGGCGGGGATGGTGGAGATGAGAGGCCGAGTGGTTACGAAGGAGCAAGTGGATCCCGGTCCCGAGGCGAATGAGGGTCTCGGGCGTCCGAGACTGGCTGAATTGCTGCAGGAGTTGAAAGGGCTTTTACAGCAGCTCTACGGCGAAAAATTGCGGGGGCTTTACCTCTACGGGTCCCATGCGCGTCAGGAAGCCGACCCCCAGTCGGACGTAGATGTGCTCATCGTCCTGAAGGACTTTGAGGATTACTGGGAAGAGGTGCAGAGAACGGGGTCGATTATTTCGGCCCTCTCCCTGAAGTACGATGTGAGCATCTCTCCTGTTCGGCTCAGGGAGGTCGACTGGCTCACAGAGGACTCGCCTTTCCTCAACAGCGCCCGAAGGGAAGCGATAGCCCTGTGAAGCGCAAGACCGAGCGGCTACTGGCCAAGGCCCAAGAGGCCATCGAAGCGGCGGAACTGTTGCTGAAGGGCGGCAAGAACGATTTCGCCGCCGGCCGGGCCTATTACGCGATGTTCTACACGGCCGGGGCGCTCCTGTTCGAAGAGGGGCTGGAGTACCGCAAACATTCGGGTGTCCACGCGGCGTTTGGAAGGCACTTTGTGAAGACGGGAGTTCTGGACGCCAAATTCCATCGGTACTTGCTCGAGGCATTTGAAAGCCGGCTGGAAGCGGATTATGGTGTAGACGTGAGACTGGGCGATAGCGCGGTGAAGGAGCTCATTCGACGGGCAGAGGAAACGCGGACTTACCTGGAAGCGAAAGAAGGCAGGTAGATGAATCTGGTGGTAGGAGCCACGGCCTGCAATAACCGGCGCGACCCCGTGCGCTTTCTCCAGTTCTGCCTTGGCAAGGCGGCCCACCTTTTTCTTTACGGTATGTACGGCCTTTCCCTGGTGCGCGCCTTGGGCGGCAGCGGTCTGGTTGGCGCAAGGGGCCTCGGCCTGGCCGCCCTGCTGGTGGTGCTGGTAGCCGCCCTCGACGAGCACAACCAGGCCCGGATCGCGGGGCGGAGCGGCCGGCCGGAGGACGTGGCTCTGGATTTCGCGGGGTTTTTTGGTTTTTTGTGGCCTTACGGCCCTCTGGGCGCGCTCCTACGGGGCACGCCTCCGAAGTTCGGCGGATAACGCGGTACGCGGCCGGGACCTCTGATATAATGGTACCTGTAGAGCCGGCGAGGAGGAGAACATGCGGGTGAATGAGCTGACAGGAGATCGGATTTTGACCGCCCTACGTTACGTCGAGGGGGTTTTGGACCGGGCAACCGGCCTTTGGGAAACGGGAGGTTCCGCCCGCACGATTATCTCTGGGTTGCGGGAAAGGCGGTCGGGGTAATTGGCGGAGCGAGAGCCCGATGCGGTTGCCGTTTCAGGCGTTCGGATCCGGTTACCACGCGAACGATGGGACCACATCGTTAGAGAGCACCCGGAGCTGGAGGGGCTACAGCAACAAGTGCTGGCCACGGTGGAGAAGCCTGTAAAGGTGCTGGCGGGCACCCGCGGAGAACTGCTGGCCGTGAGGCCGGTGGCGCCGGGGAAGTTCCTGGTGGTCGTCTATAAAGAAACCGGTACGAATGACGGTTTTGTCATAACTGCGTTTCTGACCCGGCGGATCGGGCGGCTGGAAGGGAGGACGGTCGTATGGCCGAGGCAATGAGGTGTGTCAAGGTGGCGGAGGCGATTTCGCAGGTGGTTATGAATTTCGGACTTCCTCTGATGCGGGTCTCGTACGATGCTGCGGGAGACGTGCTGTACGTCCATTTCGCCGAAGAGCCGGTGAGCGCCGACGATAGCGAATTTATCGAGGACGACGTGGTGGTACGTTACCGCGGCGACGAAGTGGTTGGGGTGACCATCCTTAACGCCAGTAAGAGGGTGTTACGGGCGTGAGTTCTTTGCTGCCGCAGGTCCCGGCGGCGGCCTCGCGGTGGGCCGCAGCGAAGGCAAGGTGCGCTCAAGCTGGACTGATTGTGGTCCCAGAGGTTCGGCCCGCCGCGGTAAACTAAAACCACAACCCGCGGAAAGTCGTGTCGCACGGCCCGGGAGTTCGACCTGGTCATCAAGGCCCTGGCGGAGCGGTATCCGGCCCACCTGGTGGAACTGGTGCGGGGCAGGCGTGGCGAACGTGGAGCGCGTGGAAAAGGAAGCCGTGGCCGTGGAGCGCGCATGTTCGAGGTGAGCAGAATGGAGACCTCCCCGCCGTTCGACGGCATCCGGGAAAAAATGGATTGACCAGGGCATACGGCAGGGGATACGGGACACCATCCTGGGCGCCCTGGAGGAAAACGTGGGCCGTTGCTTTACGGCCACAAGGCAGGTGGGTGCATGCTGGACGAAAAAACCCGTTCGGAACTCCAAAGACTGTTCGGCGCCTTTCCGGAAATAGTAGCGGTGTACCTGTTTGGCTCCTATCCGGAAAGAAAGGAACGGGCCGGGGACGTGGATCTGGCCGTGCTCCTGAAAATTCCCCATCGGAGCATGGTTGATCTGTACCTGGATCTCTACCCCGGCCTGGTCGAGATATTCGCCCCGCTGGAGGTCGACCTGCTTTTTCTGAACTCGGCTTCTCTGCCGCTGTGCTTTGAGGTGGTATCCACCGGCGGGGTGGTCTACTGTGGGGACGAAGACCGCCGGACGGACTTTGAGTACGTGGTTTCCGGAAGGTATATGGATTTCAAGTACCACCTTGAGGTCGCCAGGTTGGAGCTCTACGAGGCCATACGGGAGGGCACGACGCTTGTTCAATCGTGACCTGATTGCCGAGAGACTGGCCATAATCCAGACCGCGGTGGCAAGGCTCAGGCTGCTGGCCTCGATGCCCTTGGAACGCTTTGCTCACGATGAGGACGCCATTGATATTGCCGAAAACCGCCTGCGCCGCGCACTGGAGGCCCTGTTCGACCTCGGCCGGCATCTGGTAGTAAAGTCGGGACTTGGCGTGCCTGCCGATTACCGCTCGGTGATCGAGAAGCTGAGGGAAGGCCGGATAATACCCGAGGAATTCGCCCGGCAAATTGCGGGCATGGCCGGGTACCGGAATCGTCTGGTCCACGAGTACAATAAGGTAACGCCGGCCGAACTCTACGGCATTATACAACATCGCCTTTCGGACCTCATGTTGTTTTGCCGGTATGTGGTCGACTACCTGCAGCGCAAAGAATCGGGGAACGGGTGAGCATCGCATCCGGGCCATGCCCGCTGGCCTGGTGCGGGGGAAGGACCCCGGCGGCACCGAAGCCGGTCTGCCGGGCGATGCGGATTCCGCGGTCCGGGTGGTGGGCCGGGTGTTCGGTGACCGGCGCGGCCCCGTGCGCCCCCGTCCGGTTCTACCTTGAAATTCGGGCCGGCCACCGCCAATGCGGATGGTTGACCGGCCACGGAGGGTGCGAGTATACCGGGATTACCATGACGGACCTGCACGTACACCTGTTGCCCGGGCTGGACGACGGCCCGGCCGGCGCGGCGGAGGCGGTGGCCCTGTTGCGGGCCCTGGTGGCCGAGGGGGTGCGGGCCGCCGTGGCCACGCCGCACGTGGTGCGGGGCCTCTACGAGCCGCGGCCCGAAACCGTGCGGGCGGCCCTCGAGCTCTTGAGCCGCGCGGCGCAGGCCACCGGGCCGGAAGTGGTTCCCGCCGTGGGGATGCCGGACCGCGGGGCGCGGGAGGCCGCGGCTGGCGCCGCGGCGAACGGGGTTGACAATGGCCGCCGGTCGGGGGCCACGCGGCGGGGCAAAAACGTCCTGCGACGGGGAATTTTACCTTCGGAAAGCCATCTGGATTTCGGTGCCGGTGGGTTGGCAAAATTCCCCGTCGTGGTTGCGGCCGCGGCCGAGTACCGGCTGGAGCCGGACCTCCCGGATTATCTGGCCCGCACCGGGGCGCTGACCATCGGCGGGCGTTTCCTGCTGCTGGAGTGGCCCTTCGAGAGTGTGCCGGGCTATACGGACCGCGTGATCTTCGAACTCCAGCTGGCGGGCTACGCTCCGGTCCTGGCCCATCCGGAGCGCAACGCCGCGGTGCAGCGGCGGCCTGAACTCGTGCTACCTTTGGTGGAACGCGGGGTTCTGGTGCAGATTACCGCGGCCAGTTTTCTGGGGCTTTTCGGGCGCCGGGCCCGCGGCGCGGCCGAGTGGCTGCTGCGGGCCGGGGCGGTGCACGTGGTGGCCTCGGACGCCCACGACGCCCGGGAGCGGCCCCCGTACCTGGCCGCCTGTTACCGCCATCTGGCGCGGCTGGCGGGCGAAGAGACCGCCCGGTCCCTGCTCGTTACGAACCCGGCCCGGCTGATGCAGGGACAGGCCCTGTAGCCCGACGGGGCCGCGGGTCACGGGTTCGTGCCCGAAGTAGAGGCGGCTTTCGTCCTTGCGGTCGCGCTTGCGCTGAAGAAGACACCTTCCGCCACCGGGTCCGGGGCCCAGCAGACCTTCGGTTCCCCCAGAATGGCGAGCCGTTTCCGGGTGATCGGGTCTCCCCTGGATTCGGGCCGGGACCCGGTGTTAGAATATGAAATTGAGGGGGGAAACCATGAGACTGGAACGGTTGATGCGGCTGGCGATGCTGGTGGGCATCGGGGCCCTGTCCTGGGGGAGGGAAAAGGGCGAGGAACTGGTAAAGGAACTGGCCGCGAAGGGGGAGATGACGGCGGAGGAGGCCCGCTCGTTCTTGCGCGAACTGGCGCGCAAGGGGGAGCAGGAGCGCCGTGCTTTACGCGACCTGGTGGGCGAGGAAGTGAACAGGCTGCGGCGGCACCTGGGGCTGGTCACGCGGGAGGAAATGGAGGCCCTGGAGGCCCGGCTGCGGCGGCTCGAGGAGCGGCTGGCGCCGCCGGAGGCCTAGCACCGGCTTTCCGCGCTCGCTGCAAAATCAGGCATACCGGCCCCTGCCGGTCCTTATAGATGATGTAGTAGCTTTTGAGCGGCAGGGGGGACGAACCTTGCGACGCCCGGTGGCCCCACGGTCGGCACCCGCGGGCGTTTGCCGGCCGTACCTGCTGGCGGTACTTTCGTGCCTGGTATTTCTGGGCCTTCTTTTGGGGTCCGGCCCGCCGGTTCGGGCCGCCCAGCCTTCCCAGCCACCGAAGCCCCGGGAGGCCCCGCCCCCTCCCGAAATCGGGCTGGTGCTGGTGCTCGTCGTGGACGGATTGCAGGCCGGGGCCCTGGAAAGGGCCGACGCCCCCGGCATCAACGGTCTGGCGGCCTCCGGGGTGAAGGTGGCCTCCGCGGGGCCGCCTCTGCCGCGCGACGACCTGCCGGCGGCCGCGGCGGCGGTGCTGGCGGGCGGGGCCGCGGTTACGGTGCCGCAGCAGCTGGAGGCCAGGGGCACAAAGACGGCGTTCTTCGACGGTTCGGACGGAAACCTCAGACCCCTGGCGGCCGGTATTTCCCACTATTTCGGCGGGCCCTACGGGGGCCGCAACCGGGCGGTGGTGGACGCCCTGCTGGCCGAACTGGGCAGGCAGCTTCCCTATCTTGTGGTGGCGGTACTGCCCGAGCTGCGGCCGGTCCTGGATCGCAGCGGGGACCGCGGGGCGGAGTACCTGGAGGCGGTGCGGGACACCGACGTGCAGGTCGGGCGCCTCCTGGGCTTTCTCCACAGCCGCGGCTTGTTCGAGCGCACCCTGCTGGTCCTGGCCGGCACCGGCCGGCAACCCGCCCTGATCCTGAAGGGACCCTCCCTCCGGGAAGGGGTGGTGCTGCCCCCGGCGGATCTGGCCGACGTGGGGCCGACCCTGGCCTACCTGACGGGGGTGGATCTGCCCGGGGCCAAAGGCCTGGTGCTCTGGAACGCCCTGAGCCCCCGCCCGGACCGCACGGAAACCTACCTGCTGGAGCGGCGCGTGGAGGACCTGAGCCGGACCGTGGCCGGGATGCGGGAGGAGATGCGGGCCCTGTACGCGGAGAGGGAGGCGGTGGAGGAAGAGCGCCGGCGGCTGGCCGGGGAGCGGGCCGCCGTGGCCGGGGAGATTGGGGAGCGGGATGAGCGCATCCGGAGGCTGGAAGGGAAGGTCAGGCTGATGGGCCGGGTCGGCCTGGCCCTGGCCGTGGGGTTCCTGCTCGGCTACTGGCTCGAGTACCGCCTGCTTCGGAAGCGTTTTCTGATGTTCTGAAAATATTATCAGAAAATTTTTCTTTTGTTTTACGGCAGGAATTTCGGGCGGGCCGTCGAAATTCTTTCACAACTGCGTGAACGGGACAGGAAAGAACTTCCGGTGTGGTGAAGCGCGCGTTGAAGCTGGCCGTTTCCGGCAAGGGCGGGGTGGGCAAAACCACCGTTGCCGCCGGCCTCATAAAGTTGTTTGCCGCTTCGGCGGACACCGTATACGCCGTAGACGCGGACCCGGATGCCTGTCTGGCCGCGGCCGTGGGTATTCCGGAGGAGGTGGCGCGCGGCATACGGCCGATAATCGAGCTGAGGGAGGTGATCCTGGAGCGGAGCGGTGGAGAAGGGGCCTTCTTCAACCTGAATCCCCGGGTCGACGATGTTCTGGAGACTTACGGCCACCGCCTGGGCAACATCCGTTTCTTGCGCATGGGCGGAGTGAAGGGCGGTGGTACCTCGTGCTATTGCCGCGAAAACGCCTTTCTCCACGCCGTGGTGTCGTCATTACTTCTGGGACGTAACGACGTGGTCGTCATGGACATGGGCGCCGGGATCGAGCACTTATCCCGGGGCACGGCCAGGGGCGTGGACATGATGCTGGTGGTGGTGGAGCCCTCCAGGGCCAGCCTGAATACCGCCGGCCTGGTGAGGGGTCTGGCCGGGGACCTGGGCATCCGCAGGATAGGAATCATAGGAAATAAGATCCGGACGGACCGGGAACGCGAATTCGTCGCCTCGGGTTTTGCCCCGGAGGAAATCATGGGCTTCGTGAGGTTTGATCCCGTTTTGTGGGAAGGGGCCATGGCCGGAGGAAACGTGGATGACACCGCGGCCTTTGCGGACCTCCGGGAGGTGTACCGGAGGATAAGGCAGGTCATGGCTTGCCGGCCAGTCAATTAAGGTGGAGGAGGTTCGGGTATGCCGAGATTCAGAGATCCAGAGCACACCTGTCGGCCGTCTGCTGCCCCGCGGGTGCCGGATCCGAAGAACGTAAAACGTACCGTCGATCCGGCCGCCTTAGAAATGCTGGACGTGGCGAAAGAGCGGGGCATTATTACGGCCTTCGACCGGATGGTGGCCCAGCAGCCCCAGTGCCAGTACGGCTACCGGGGGCTGTGCTGCCACGTCTGCATGCAGGGCCCCTGCCGCATCAAGGCCGAGGACGGCCCGGCGAGCAAGGGCGTGTGCGGCGCTTCGGTGTGGACCATCGTGGCGCGCCGGGTGGGCGTGCAGTTGCTGACCGGTTGCGCGTCCCACGCCGAGCACGCCCACGTGCTGACCGAGACTTTACTCAAGGCCACCGAGGGCCACGCGCCCAATTACGGCGTCAGGGACCCCGATAAGCTGCGCCGCCTGGCGGCCCGCATCGGGATCGCGGTGGACGGGAAGGGTGACATGGAGCTGGCCCGCGAGGTGGCCGAAGCGGCCCTGGGCGAGTACCGCCGTCTCACGGGCGAGGGCTGGTCCACCTGGGTCACCACCACCGTGACCGAGGGCCGCAAGGAGCGCTTCCTCTCCCACGACGTCATGCCGCGGGGCATCTACAACGACATCGGCCACCTGGTGACCGAGGCCCACGTGGGCATGGACAACGATCCGGTGAACATCATCTTCAACGCGCTCCGCGTGGCCCTGGCGGACTACGTGGGCATGCACATCGGCACCGACATCTCCGACGTCATGTTCGGCACACCGCGGCCCATCGTCTCCGAGGCCAACATGGGCGTGCTGGACGCCGAGAAGGTCAACATCGCCCTTTACGGCCACAACCCGGTCCTGAGCGAGATCATCTGCGACGCGGCGCGCGAACTGGAGGAGGAGGCGAAGGCCGCCGGCGCCAAGGGCATTAATCTGGTCGGCATTTGCTGTACGGGCAACGAGGTGCTCATGCGGCGCGGCATACCCCTGGTGACCTCCTTTGCCTCGAGCGAGCTGGCCATCCTGACCGGGGCCCTGGATGCCATGGTGGTGGACGT
>DYER01000013.1 GCA_020725605.1 Ammonifex sp.
GGCAGCGGGCTTTGGACCCGCGATCGTTGGTTCGAATCCAGCCGCCCCAGCCAGGGACACGGGCCACTAGCTCAATTGGCAGAGCAGGCGACTCTTAATCGTCAGGTTCCAGGTTCGATTCCTGGGTGGCCCACCATAAAAGCCGGCAACGGCAAGGGTTTCCGGAACGGAAGTCCTTGCCGTTGCTCTTCTATGGCACGGCTTGGCCGATCGTTGATTAACTCGGGTCACGACAGGAAGTGACCCGGCTGCTCGGTGCCTTCCGGCGCACGGTGTCCGGCCGGTCTGCTCCCCGAGGCACCAGGGGCCCCCATTTAGGGTGTGCGGGAGGGGCCTCATACCGAGGCCGTGAAAGCGTGCCCCTTGTGCCCCAAGGGGCCGGCATCGCGCCATGCCAAGGCCCGGCCGGCGTTTTACACCGAGGCGGTGAGAAGTTTATGTGCTGGGCCTGTTGGGACCCGCCCGGCGCTGTTCCAGTTTGGCGGCGTGGGCCCTGCCGGTCTGCCAGACGGCCCGGTAACCGGTCCGCCGGAGTCCTGTCCTGCGGCGGATAAAGCCGCGTACGCGGCGCATGTTGATCCCTCCCCACATCAATATCACCGTAACGCAATCCCGTTATACGTAATTTTCCGTTCTCTAGGCAGGAATCCGGGTCCGCATGGAGAATAATTATAGCAAACTTCGCGAGGGAAGAGGGGATCCCCGTGGCCATCAAGCCGGCGCCCAAGAAAAAGTTCAAATTCAGCTTTGAAATCGACCAGGAAAAGTGCATGTCCTGTGCGGCGTGTGAATGGGAATGTCACCGGGGTGGAGGCAGCGGCGCCATTTACGTTGATGACCAGGCGCGCTACGCCATCGACCAGGAAACGTGCAACCGCTGCGGTCGGTGCTCCCGCGCCTGCCCGGCCGACGCCATAATAAGGGTCACCGCGGCGTGATTGTCCCGTCCACCCTGCCGGGCACGCAGCGCGGAACCGAGGCAGGGGCGGTCCCACGGCGGTTACCGTATCAGCCTCTTGCCACGGACCGCGATCCGTGGTAAAATAAAAACCGTACTGCGGGATAGTGTAACGGTAGCACGCATGACTCTGGATCATGCAGTCTAGGTTCGAATCCTAGTCCCGCAGCCATCTCTGGCCCCATCGTCTAGTGGCCCAGGACACCACCCTCTCAAGGTGGAGGCACGGGTTCGACTCCCGTTGGGGCTACCAAGAAAAATCAAGGGTTCCGGGGCTGGAAGGCGTTCCCGGAACCCAAATTTACTGCAATCTTACTGCAATCAGATCCGGAGTATGCCGCGCAGCCTTGCGACGGCTTTCTTTTTGCCCTCGTCGTCGCTGTGGCAGTAGAGGTCCAGGGTGGTGCTCGTCCTGGTGTGGCCCAGCAGGGCGCGCAGGTTCTCCGGGTTCTCTCCGGCCTGGAGGACGATGGTCGCGACGGTGTGCCGCAGGTCATGCACCCGGACGTGCCGCAGGCCGGCCTTCTTCAGGATGGTCGTGTGCCAGCGGTGGAAGGTGCGCGGATCTATCAGGCCGCCGGTGGACGTGGCGAAGACCAGGCCGTTGTCCTGGTAGGCCGGGCCGAAGAACAGCTTCTCCTCGTTCTGGAGCTTCCGCAGCCGCTTGAGCTCCCGCACCACCTCCGGCAACAGCGGGACGGTACGCCTGCTGGCCTCGGTCTTGGGTTCGAGGATCTCCAGCCGGGTGACGCCCTCCTCCGGGTACCGCACCCGGGCCAGGGACCCTTTCACCGTGGCGGTGCCCTTCGCCAGGTCCACGTCCTGCCACCTTAAGGCCAGCAACTCTCCGCGCCGCAGCGCGGTGGTCATTTCCAGCAGGAAGGCCGCATACAAACGGTGGCTCCTGGCGGCCTCCAGGTAGCGGTTGGCTTCCTCCGCGCTCAGCACCTGCATTTCCTTCTGCTTGATGGGCGGCCTGGTGGTGTGCTCCGCCGGATTGAAGGCGATAAGGCGTTCCCTGGCCGCCTGCTTCAAGGCCCCGCTTATCAGGACGTGGAAGCGGTGAATCATCCAGGCCGACAGGTTCTCCTTCTCCTTCCGGTTGTACAGAGCCTGAATGTCGCTGGTGCGGAGGGACTGAAGCGGTATGTGCCCAAGCGCAGGGATGATGTGGTTTTTGGCCGCGTCCAGGTAGTTCGCGTAACTGGTGGGACGTACCTTGGGCGGCTTCTTGTAGGTTTCCAGCCACTTCATCAGCCACTCGCCGAAGGTGATCTTGTCCGGCTCCACGAAAGTGCCCACGTTCTTCTCGTGCTGCACCTGGGCCAGCCAGTCCTGGGCCTCTTTTCGGGTCTCAAAGTAGCGCGTTATGCGTTTCGGCTTTCCCGTGGCCGGGTCGTATCCCACCACCACCTGCCCGCACCATCTCCCGTCCTTCCGCTTGTAGATGGTTCCCTCACCGTGTCCCCGCTTGCCCATGCTGTCCCTCCCCTTGCATATCCGGCCCGAGAAGGCCGGTCTGGATTCGCGTCGATAGGTTTACCCGTGCCCGCGTTTCAGGGTAGGGTCTACGGGCCTCTACGCGCACGCTATGGCCAGCACCATCAGCGCCGCAATGGCTCCCAGCACCGGCGGTATGAGCCAGCCGTAGTCCCAGAGAATCTTCACTTCCTTCTACCTCCTTCCTCGTCCGGCACCCGCTTCAGCAGGTCTCCCGGTTCGATGTCCAGGGCGGCGCATATCTTGTCCAAGACGTTAAAACTGACGCCCTTGGCCCGCTCGTGGTAGAGGGCCAGAGCCGTGTTCTTGGCTATTCCGGCCTGGGCGCACAACTCGCTGAGCTTAATCCGGCGTTCTCCCAGTATGGCGCTAAGCCGACACCTTATCATTAGCGGCAACCCTCCTTCCACGGAAATTGTAACATAGTCTGGCCCGGTAGCGCAATACCCATAACTGCAAGCTAAAAATTTTTAGCCTGGGGTATTGACAAGTGAACCAGACTATGCTACTATGGGTTCAGAAGGTTGAACCCAAAATCCACAAGGGAGGCTGACAGCCATGACCGAGACCCTGAAGGAACTGGTGGAGAAGGCCCGCACCCTGCCGGAGCAGGTGGCCGAGCTAACGGCGCAGCTGGCCGCCAAAAGGCAGGCCCTCCACGACCTGCTGGCGGGTCAGAAGGAAATCGAGGCGCAGGTGGCGGGGGAAGTGGCCGGGGAGAACGGCACCGACGGCAGGAAGAAGTACCCGAACGAGGAGGCGCGCAAAGGAGAAGTGGCCCGCAGGCTGAAGGCCGACACCCGGTACCAGACCATTGAGCGGGAGCTGACGAGGGTGCGCGGCGAACTGGTGGAACTCGAAACCAACCTGGAGCGGGCCCGCTACGAATTCCGCGCCGCGAACACCCTGCTGACCCTGCTGGCAAGCGCGATTCAGGTCAACCGGCCCGACGTGGAGCAGGCGATACTCGGCAGCGCCCAGGCCGCGCCCCAACCCAACGGCACCCACAAGGCCAACGGGAAGGAGAAGAAGGACAACGGCCTGGTGGAAATGGCGGTCGAAGTCCTGGGAGCCATGCCGGGGAAGTCGCCGGAAACCGTGAAGGCGCTGTGCAGGGCCGCGAACGGCGAAGAGGTCACGGTGTTTGCCAAGAACGGGGAAGGCCGGAAACTGGCAAAGGCCATCGGGGAGGTGGTGACGGTCAGGGCCAGGGAGCTGGAGGACAGCGGCAACTGGTTCGCGGTGAAGGTGGGTTAGACCGGGGTATACCCCGGCCACCCACGGGCGGCGGCAGGTTGAGGGAGGCCGAAGCCGCCGCCCGAGGGAATTATTCCGCGCGTAATCATCGGAATCCTGCCGGAAAGGGGAGGCACCATGGACGACAGGTGGCTTGAAATGTTCGGCGAGATTGCCCACCACGCAAGCATAGCGAGTTACCGGGAGTATATGCAGAATCATTCCGGTTACCAGAAGGCCCGCGAACTGCTGGCCCGGGCGCAGAAGATGATTGAGGGCCGGCTGGGTCAGTCCGGGTCGCAGCTCATGGAAGTGTACGAGGAGCTGCACCACTTCTGTCACGGTATCGAAGACGACGCGGCGTTCTGGGCGGGGGTAAAGACCGCCGTGCTGTTCTTCTCCCTGGCGAACAATCCGGCCCCCGTGATGGAGGACAGGAAGGACGCCGACCGGCTGGAGCAATACCGCCGCGTCCTGGACAGCCTCGAAGCGCACGCCTGCAGGTCGTAGCCAAAGGAGGTGGAAAGATGGGCCTTCCGCTTTGCAAGAAGGTCGTCACTTACAAACTCATCACGAAGGACAGGAGGGCTGTCGTGGTCGAACCCGAGCCCTGCCGGGTGGAGTACGTCCCGCTCACCGAAAAGGAAGCAAAAGAGGCCAGGGAATGCCTGGATTGGTTTATCCGGCACCTGTACGAAGGGTTCGTCGAGTGGCTGTCAGCCCGACCATAGTCCCAAACGGGGCAGGCAAGCCGGGCCGCTTTGGCCCGGCCTTTCGTTTTACTGCAGCAGCTCCTTGCCGAAGGCATCCCGGACGCGATTGATTTCCATGAGTTCCAGCCTGTTGAGCTTCGCCCGCTTCTCCTCGGGCGTCATGCCCCTGTCCTCCAGGATTCTCCTTTCCCATTCGCGGTACTCGCTGAGGTCTTTTGCTATCTTCCTCATCACGGGCAGCTTGGAAATCAGGTATTTTTCTTCTTCGCTCAGGGCAACCGGCAGTCCCCTTCTGCGCCGCTCCCGCACGCTGGCCTCCACCTGCTGCGCTCGGTTGTAGAGGTCGTAGAACCGCTCCACGGTGGGGGACTGCCCGGCCTTCGGCCTGGTGACGAAGGAACGCAGGACCGGCTTTTCCTCCGGCCCCCTGACCGGCCTGGGTGCGGCCTGCGCCAGCCCGGCGGCCTCCAGGATGGCGTCGGAGATGCCCAGGGCGTAGCGCCCCCAGGTGGCCATGACGGACTGCAGGTACTGCTCGATCTTGCGGGGCGACCAGCCCAGCCTCTCGCCCAGCAGCTTGGCCGTTTCGCTGGTGTACGGCCCGTACTGCAGGGCGGGCTCCAGCTTCTGCTCCCGCATGGGCACGATGGGCAGCCCGGTGAAAAAGGACCTGTTTGCCCACAGCTCCAGGGGACCCTCAAAGACGGTGGGCAGAATCCCCGGCAGGGTGGACAGCACGGTGTCCCCCAGGTGCTTGAAGGCGCGCGGATCGTGGTCCGCCAGCCAGCGGAGGAAGCGCTCCGGAATGGTGCCGAAGATGATGCCTATTTCAAAGGGCTTGGGCCACATGAGGAAGCGCCTGCCCCCGTCGATGGGGATGTTCCAGAAGAGGTCCTTGCGCCACTCCGGAAGCTCCTCGTAGTACGGGTTTCCCCTATTGAGGAAGTACAGGGCGATGGACGGCAGGGTGACCAGGGCGAAGGCCCGGAGGGACACGCCCAGCGGGTCCTTCTTCAACTGCCGCAGGAACTTGTCCCAGCCCTGGAGGGCAGGGTTGGCGAAAGCCGAAGCGGCGTTCCAGTCCCGACCCCACGTCCCGTAGCGGCGGAAGTCGATGGTCACGTCCCGCGCCGCCAGGGCCGCCTCCTCCAGGGCCTCCCTGGTGGGGGCCTCGCTCCAGCCGAGCTTTCTCCCGAAGGTGGCCATCCGGGTGACGTTCTCGGAGAGCTCCCGGAGCTTGTACAGCGCGTCGATGGGGTGCAGCACGCCATGCTTCAGCTGCTCGCGCCAGCCCCTCTCGATCAGCCGGCGCACGTCCTGCTTCAGGTAGTCGCGGTCGATGCTCCAGAAGGTGGCCTGGTCGCCTCCGGCGGCCTTCCACTTCGTGTAGAGGTCGCTTTTTCCGGCCATGTGCGCGATGGCCCTAAAGATGTCCCAGGGCATGACACCCTCGTAGACGAAGGCGGAGCCCAGGTCGCGCAGGGGGTTCCGCAGGGCGAAGTCGATGGTCAGGGTCGCGCCGGCCCGGAGCAGGCTGGCCGGGTAGCGCAGCAGGTTGAAGAACCAGTGCAATTGCCCCGCGTTGGCTCCGGTCAGGATGTCGTAGAGCTCCCTGGACACCTGGTAGAACTCGGGTTTTCCTTCCCGCCAGACGGTGATGATGTGCTCGTCCGGCTTGGCGCGGGGAACCTGGCCGGCGCGGAAGACGGTGACCACCTCGTCCAGGTCGGTTCCGCTGAGGTCCGCGCCCGCCTCTTCGAGGACCTTTTTCAGCTCGCCCAGCTTGAGGTTGATCGCCCGCACGTCGCCGGGGATTTTCTCGATGAACCTACCCGCGCCGGGAAACTTTTCGGCCAGCTCCGCCAGGAGGCGGGCCACGTTGTTGCGCAGGGCTAGGTTGGTGAAGACGTAAGCCTGCCGGACCGCGCTCTCGATGGGGTCAATCACCGTGCGGCCGGAGCCCCTGAGGGCCTTCACGGGCCGCGGGAGGTCCGCCAGCCGCCGCCTGCCGAAGCGTCCTTCCTCCGCGAAAACCCGGTAGAGAGGAACGTACTCCTCGGCGGAGGACAGGATGCGCGCCTTGGTCATGATGTCGATCAGGCCGCTCCGCTCCAGCATGTCCACCAGGCTTGCGAACCACCCTTTCAGCTGCTCGTGGATGCGGTCGAATTCGGGGTTGCCCAAACGTTCGATGGCCGCGTCCGCGTCCGCCTCGCTGAAGGGGAAGGCCGCGATGTCCCGGCCCCTGGCTTTCTGCCGGTACAGCTCCTTCACCCGCTTGGCGACCACGTAGGCGCCGAAGTCGCGGTACTTTTCCCTGGTGTCCAGCGGGGCGATGATCTCCCTGAGGGACGGCCCCACGATGTTGTAGTTCTCGTCGATCTGACCCTTCCAGATGAAGGTGTGCGCCAGCCGCCCGCTGTCCCGCAACAGGACGGCCTGCTTGTAGGGGTCTTCGGGGGCGGGAATTCTCCTTCCGCCGGTGATGGCCTGGACCGCGTCGTGGAGGGGCTTGAGTTCGTCGAAGACCCGCGTGTAGAAAACCTGCCAGAGGGACTTTATCTTTTCCCCGACGCTCGGGCGCTCCCGCTCCGGCCTGTCGAAACCGAAAGAGATGGCCGCCTTCACCCTGCTCACCGGGTCGGCCCGCAGGTAGGCGTGGATGTCGTTCTGGGCCTTTTTCAGGGCGCTTTCCAGCCTGGGGCTCTCGGCCAGCCGGGCCTCGAAGTGGCGGTAGAATTCGGGGGCCTCCCGCAGGGCCGCTTCCCTGTCGCCCAGGTAGAGGCGGACGAATTCGGCCACGCCTTCCTTCCTGACCCTGGCCGGGGAGAGCCCTTCCCCGGCGGCCCGGCCCAGCTTGACCAGTTCGGCGTCAAAGGCTTGATTGGGCGCGGACAGGTTGAGCAGCCGGTCCAGGTGGTGGCCCGCCTCGTGGGCGAGCACGGGCAGGTCCTCGGCCAGCTTCGTGCGGATGACTTCTTCCCGGCCCTTGTAAATGCCGGCGGCCTTCTCCTGATAGCGCCCCACCCGCAGGGGGATGTCCAGGATCTTCTCCAGACGCTCGACGATGGCCCGCCGGGCCGGGGCCTCGCCCTCGCCCGCCACTTCCATGCCCAGGTCCGGGCGGATGGTCATGGCCTGCACGGCAGGAACCTCCGCCGCCTCGGGCAGCTCCAGCCTGGGGATTGCGGGCCTGGCCCGTTCGAGCAATCTTGTGGCGGCCTTGCCGATGGCGCGGGCGGCCACGTCGCCGCCGCCGAAAAGGGCCGCGCCGACGGCCGCCTCTTTTCCGATTTCCGGGAGGGATCTACCTTCGGCGGCGCTCTTGACGCCTTCATAGACCGCGCCGGAGGCCGCACCGGGCAGGAAGGCTCGGCCGGCGCGGGCGGCAAGGCCGGTCGCCGCCTCCGGAATCAGCCTGGCCGCCGCCCGGCCCACCGTCTCGTACAGGCCGGAGACGGGCACCAGGGAACCGGCCAGCTCGCCAACTGTGGCAGCCGCTTTTTCCACTGTGGTCTCCGGCTCAGGGGAAGGAGGCGGCTCCGCGCCGGTGAGCCTGAACACCGTTCTTTCGATGAGGCCGCCGGGACCGCCCAGGCCCAGGGTCAGCCCTCTGGTCAGCGCCCCGGCCCCTATTTCCAGGGTGCGGCCCAACCTCTCAAGCGGCCCGCGCTCCTCTTCCGCCGCAGGCGCTTCGGGGGGCGTCCTGAACTGCGCTCCGGGCAATACAACGTCAATAGCCTTCTGCCACCAGGGACGCCCGCTTATCCACTCTTCGGTCCTGCGACGCGCCTCCTCTTCCAGCGCCCGCTGTAAAGCAGCTTGAGCTTCGGCCTCCTGTCGCTTTCTCCGGTCTTCCTCCAATTCGGCCTTAACCCTGCCCAGCAGCCTTTCTCCCAGAATATCAACGTCGGGAAGGTAGGGCATAGCGACCATCTCCTTGAAATCATTTTAACCGGTTTTCGGTTCCGGCGGTAGCTTTTTGGGGCATTGTTCCGCCAGGGCCTCCTCCCGGCGCCATTTGATGTAGGCGGGAATCAGGGTTTTAATTGTTGCAGCGTCAAGCTGGAGGATGAAGAACGGAGTCTCTCGAACGATCTCGGCTTCTTAAGTCGCGTATGAACAGGGTACCCGCAATCAATGCGGACAAGGCCACCAAGCCACCCCACACCCCAGTAGCTATATTTCGCTTCTGCCAGGCGAGATATTTAAGCTCAGCTTCTGCAACAGTTTCAGCTTGCCTTTCCAGCTTATAAAGCTCACTCTTACATGCATCCACTTGCCGACGTGCATCTAACCATGCCATTTGGGCCTTGATTATTTCTTGTGGAATTGCGTTTTCATACTCTTCGCAACGACTTCCTACTGTGGCAAGAAGGCTGATCCCAAGTGAAAAATATGGCTCCCCACGTCGTTTGGCTTCTTGTTCTGCAAACCAGTAATACCTCTCGTGTTCTTCCTCGTAAGTGTCCATTATTCTCTGGTATTCAGCTAATTGTTTCTCTAGTTCTTGTTTTTTCTGTACCTGTTCAGGACGTGCGAGTATTTGCCCCTTTCTTCCTGCAATATCCGCTTGCGAAGGAATGGGCCTCATTTCACCACTCAATAACTGTCCATCAATAACTCCGTACAGAGCCACCCATGCTTGGCCGGTCCAGCGGTCTCGCATGTGGACTATTTTCCCCTCGGCCTCCGACTGTACCGGGCCCTTCTCCCATCTGAAAGGCCAAGCAGTCATCAATAGGATGCATACAGCGGCAGGAATCGCCCAGCTAAGTTTCATAAAAGCACTCCTCCTCAGCCTCCCTCTCGGGCGGCCGAAACAGCCACATCTCCTTCGCCAGCTCCTGCGCCATGTAGTCGGCGGCCTTCATCTTCCCGGCCTTCTCCAGGAAGTCCTTCTCGTCTTTCACCTCGGGCCTCTGGCACAGGTCGGTGTACACGCCGTCCCACGTCCTCAGCGCGTTCACCACGGCCTGGTTTAACGCCTTCTCGAACTCCCCCTTCTTCTTCAGCAGGGCGCTGTACCCCGGAAGCCACTTCTCCCAGTACCGCCGCGCCTCTTCCTTCCACTCCTGCGCCCTCGGGCTCTCCAGCAGCTCCTCGTCGCTCAGGTGCTCGTACACGTTCCCCCGGCCTCCCCTCTGGCTTTCCCCCATTGTACCACAGCGGGATTAGCCGGCGCTACCTGTCCTGCCAAGGCTTTCCCGCCCGCCAGCGGTAGTAAGCACCCACCAGATTGTCGGGTAGACCGGCATCGACGATGGCAAAGACCAAATACTCAGGGAGGCGGGCAAGGTGGCCTCGTTCAAGGGCGTAAGCCATGTTGTAGCTTATGCCGAGCAGCCTGGCGAATTCGCTCCTGGTGAGTCCCTGCTCCTTTCGCCACACCTCGAACGGACACGGACCGGCGTTGACGAAGCGCGCCTTTAGGGGAGTCATTGCTTCGGGTTTCGTTTCATGCTGTGCCATTGTCATTTTCCCTTCCTTTCTCTTCAGCGCCAAAGCAGAAACATTCAATCGGCCAGCGGAAAACCAAAACCTCGCCGGTAGCTATGACCACATGCACTACGGCGGGGCATGTCTTCCACCAGGCCGGTGCCAGCGTGGAAGGCAGGCGCAGAACCCCGGGCCGCTCTTTGCCCACCGCGCGGCCACCCCTGGCCATACGCTTTTGCCGGTTGTCCTCGGCCAGCAACTGCGCTATCTCGTTCATGTTGCCCCCCGCCTTGCACCGCACCGCCCGGGTGCGATAAACTAAACGCATGAGGTGCGGTCTCTGCGGTGAACCCCTAATCCGCCGCGAAACCCACAATTTGGTCATCTACGAGTGTCCCACCTGCCGGGCCGAGTTGTGGCCGCGTGTCTCTCTGGAGGCCGCCGAACGGGATACCCGAAAGGGTGCCGGTCGGCGTTCCTTCAGGAGGGGAAAGTAATTCCCTCAGCCGCTCCGCTGGCAGCACCGCCAGCCACGGTTTGCGGTCCGCCTTGAGCAGCAGCACGTCCGCGCCTTCCAGCCACGCATACAGGGACTTGAACCCGTCCCGCCGGGCCTTCACCTCGCACCGCCACCCGTTGGGTAAAACCACGTCGCCGGCGAAGTCGCCGCCTGCGCTGCCTGACAGGGGTACCCTGGTTCCGCCCAGGAGCCTGGCCGCTTCCCGTTCGCGCCTCTTTCCTTTCGCCACCTCGCGGCGCGCCATCTTAGTGCAACCTCCGCCACCAGCCGGGGTCATGCACCCACTCCTGCCGCTCAGAATCCCACCTGAAATCCAGTGGGTCAGAAATCCCCGCCGGCAGGGTGTACCGGTAGGGTTCCTTTGGCGGCACGGGGTCCGGCGGCGGAATGCTACCCGCTATGCGGCCCCGGATGTACTCCTGGACCGGCGTCAGCTTGGGGTTTACTGGTCGGGTATTGTCCCACAACCATTCGATTTCGTGGCCTGGTATCCAGGGACGGGTCTCGTATCCGTTCCGCCGGGTCTCGGCTTCCAGGCCGTGCAGGTACTCCTTGACCGCCGGCCTCATGGCCTTCAGCCGCCGCAGCAGGTCCAGGGCCTCCGGCGGTGCCTGCGTCAAGTCGGGCCACGGGTGCCGCATGTAGAGTTGGCCTTCCTTCAAATATACCCGCACTCCGTGGCGGACCAGGGCCGCCAGCAGGTCAGAAGGGGAGGTCGTCATCTTCAAGCGAGACTTCACCACCGTCAATTCTATAGCTCTCCTCTCCCTCAGAAGCGGGAACAACGGGAACGGAAGGCTCAATCCCTTGCGGCTCAAGGCTTTCCGCGTTCCCGTCCTGCGGGAACACGCGGGAACATTCGGGAACGAAACGGGAACACGACTCGTTCTCGGGGTCGGGCGTTCCCGTTTTGTTCCCGTTTTGTTCCCGCATGTTCCCGTTGCATGGGAACGCCGAATCCCGCGCCACGTCTGGGCTCGCGGGTTGCGTTCCCGTTGTTCCCGTTCTTTCGAGATGAACAAGGTACTGAGAAAGTTTCAGATGCAGTACGCGACGCGGAGTACCTTCGACCCTTACCTTGCGGACGGTTCGCCCGTCTTCGCCGGGTTCCAGCACCCCTTCGCGGGCCAGCATGTCCCGCAGTGTGCGCTCCCGCACCGGGAACCCGCCGGCGGCCCGCAGATACTCGCTCACGGCCCGCCAGGCGGCCTCGGGGATGAGGTAGATACCCTGGTCATCAGCCCAGCCGAGCAAATCACCGCTTTGGCGATAGCCCCCCTGACCGTCTTCGGTTTCGTAGTACGTCCACCCGAACCGGTCAGCCAGCGGCGGCCTGTCGCCCGTGGCCCGGTCCACTAGGTGGCCCTTGCCTTGCGTAAAGATAGCGTCCAGGGTTTGGAGGAATTTTAACGTGGGGCGTTCCTCCTCCAGGTTCCGGGCATGCTCGCGGGCCAGGTGAACCAGTGCTTGCCAGGTATCCTCCAGAATTTCTTTAGCTCGCTTCTGGTCCAACACCCGCAGGCGCAGCGCGTAGGCCACGCCCGCTTCGGCCCCGAGGAAAAGATGCGCCACGGCTTCGGGCAAACGCGGGTGTCCCTCAATGGCCGCTCGTCGTCGCAGCTCCTCGAAGCGATTCATCAGCCTGGGGGTCAGCCCGTCCATCTGGGGCGCAAGCCATTCCAGATAACCGCGCATGGCCTGGGGCAGCAAGTGGGTCTCGGCCTGGGCCTGGGTCAGCCTGTCCAGGTTAACCGCGCCTTCCTCGAACAGCACCGGCAGAATGCGCGCTCCGACCGATTGTACCTCCAACGGGAGTTGTTCTCCGGTGGCCACCACTAGCGCGTTTGGCAGGTTTTCGGGCCGCAAACGCATGGTCGAATCGCACCGGCTCCGGCTAGCTCGATTTCCGACTTGGCGAATAAGCCGGTTGGCCTTTCGGTCGATAGCCGCAGCCTCGCGAGCATGTTTTTCCGGGGCGTAATCATCCACCACCAGCACGGCGTCCCGGCACAGAAAGGCGGCCCTTTCCAACGCGTTTTCACTTGAAGCGAAGAACGCAATCGGCAAATTGTCTTTTGTGAACGGGCCGCCGAAGTGGGAAAGAAAAAGCGCCGCTAGGGTGGATTTTCGCGTTCCGGTTTGGCCATACAGAAAGGGCACAACCGTTGGGTATAAAAGGCACGCCAGGGGTGCGCGCCAGACGCAAGCCCATAGCGGATGGGTGACTTCCGGCGGCCCGATTTCCAGCAGCCGCAGGGATGCGGCCATGCCTTCGTCCGGGCTGCCATCGGCCGGGAGTACGTACCGCCGCAGCCCCTCCAACTCGGGATCCACCAGGACGCCTTCCGCGCCCACCGCGCCGCCCGCGTGGAGGTATGCCCACCGGTCGCCGATTTTCCGCCAGCCCAGGTGGGTATACACGCGTTCCTGCGGGGCTCCGCGGCTTGCCAGCTGAATGGCCTCGCGCAACCGGTCCTTCGCGCCCATGCCGGCGGAAATGACCGCATCGACGCCCCATTGCGCGACCCAGCTCATAGAAAAGAACTTCTCCGCCGGCACGGTAATTCGCGGTAGCGTTCGGCCGGTGGCCAGCCGACCCTCTATCTCAAACAGGCGTATCTCTTCGGCCCCGTCGTCGCGGGCTACGTCGCGCACCACTTTGGCCGCGAAGTTGCAAAGCGGCACGGTAATTTCCCCGTCGCGAGTTGGCTTGCGCCAGGCAAGGCAACCGTGGTGAACGAGGTACCGTGTGCCGCACAGCGGGTCGGTCTTGTCCTCTTGCGGCCCCTCTGGTTCCGGGCTTCTCGGTTCCCATTCCGGCGCGGCCTCCACCAGTTCCAGCAGTTTCTCCTTCGTTCCGCCAGCGGCCAACCAGTCCGAAACGTCCCCCTTCTCGGGTAAGCCTGGCAGTTCCACCACGCGCACCCTGGCGGCCACCCCGTGGAGGGTTTTGGCCACCTGCTCCGCATGGCGGCGGCCCGGCTCGTCGGCGTCAGGGAGTATCACCACGTCGGCACCGCGCAGGGCCTCGCTGTATTCCGCCCGCCACTTCCCGGCCCCGCCCGGGCAGGTGGTGGCCGTAAGGCCCAGGGCCGCAAGGTTGTCCGCATCTTTTTCTCCCTCGACCACGAAAACCGTCCGGCCTTCGCGCACGGCCGCCAGGACCTCGGGGAGGCGGTACAGCACTCGGCGAGTGTCTCTGAGGTTCCAGGTCCACCCGCCAGCACCGTCCGGCCGCCGCTGGCGGAACTTCTTTCCTGGAAACCGGCAGACTTCGAAGAGTAACCCGTCGTTTTCATCTACATAGCGGTAAACGGTCTCGGGTTCCTGGGAGTTGCGCGAGGGCTGGTGCAAGCCCAGGGCGGCCATAATGTCCTGGTACCGGCAACCAGCGAAGCAATACAGGAGCACCCGGTCGTTCTTTGTGGTGATATGAAGGCTTGCGCGAGGATGACCAGGACCAGTTTTCGCGCCGTCGTTGTGACAGGGGCAAAATGCCCAATAGCCGCCCTTTCCGTCGGGTTTCGGGTCGCGCACTCGCGAGAGAATGTCCATGAGGGTCACCACTGTACCACCCCCAGCCGGCGGCGAATTTCGTCATGAAAGTGCCGCTCCAGGGCGGCCCGCACGGTCGGATAGCGCGTCTGGCGAAACAGAGAAGCCAACAAGTTGAAATAGCTGCCAGGATTCGATTTCCGAATCGCTTCAAGCTCAGCCATAGCTTGCCGGCGTGCTGGCGGCGGAAGGTGTTGCAGAAATGTTGCCGGATGCAGTACAATACGCACAGGGAACACTCCTCTCCAGTTTTTCACCCGCTACGGCCCGGCCGCGCCGCCGGGCTTTGTTCTTGGTACTGCCTCTGAATCCACTCGCGCAGACCGTCGCGGCTTATGACCCACTTGCGCCCGACGCGGATGGCCGGGAAGCCTTTGGTACGGCACAGCTCCAGCGCCCGGCGGTAACCGCACCGCAGGACCCGCGCGGTCTCCTCCAGCGTAAGCACGCATGGTAGCGCATTCCAGTCGGTCATTCGGCACCCACCTGCTCGAAAAGAGTGTCTGCCTCCTCTGGCGGCACCCCCAGGGCCGCGGCCAGCCTTGCTTTCCAGCCTCGATAGGCCGGGAGAACGCCGCGTTCAAGCCTCGATAAGTTGGACGGGTGAATGCCCGTTGTCTGGGCCAAGCGCATTTGCGAGAGACCCTTCTCTAAACGTAGTTGCCGAAGCTTAGTCATCTACATACCCCCTTGTGTGTTCAATTGCTTCCTGGTACAATTGTACCATAAGGTTGCGAAACAAGTGCGAAACAAGGAGGGGTGCCTATGAAAACCACTTTCCGGGCCACGGTCAGGCTGGAGAATGCTTACCCGGAGGTAGCGGACGTGCGGGTGGAGGTTAAGGAAGAGCCGCCGCCGGAACTATATCTACTCACCGCCGCCTACCTCGGCGTTGAATTGCCGCCGGTCGTTCAGGTGGAATACCTGGCGTGGGAGCCGGGCAGGAAAAGACGGGTGGACCTCAAAGGCGTCACCGACGCCTTGTTGAAAGTGGAGACCGGCGATGCTCTTGTAGGTTGCATGAGGGAATGGGGCGCGCTCTTTCCGGGCAAGAGGATTCTTCTGGCCGATGCGATGCGCCTTGTTTGGCTTTTCCGGCACTTTGTCAGCGCGAGAAAGGAAGGCATACCCGTCCCCGGTCCGGACGTGAAAACCTGGACGGTCTGGCCGCTTACGGTAAGAAAGGCCAGGGGCGAGGAGACGGTCTTTTCGTTCATCCCCGTGCCGGCCGAAAAAGGGTGGCCGCTTTTCCGCCAAGGGCAGGACGCACTTGGGGAAGTAAGGCGAAACGTGCTGAAAAGGCTGAAGCGGGTTGACGTTGCTTGGGAAGGGCAAATCGTGGTGAAGCCTTCCTGCCTGTACGACGCTCTCCTAGCCGCCCACTGCCTGGCGGAACCGAGGGCAACCGTCCTGACCACCAAGAACAAACAGGATGCCATCGCCTTCTTTCGGACTTACAAAAACAGGGGGAAAATCACCCCCGAGGAGTTTGAAGCCATCAAAAAGGCCATCACCGAAACCTGGGACGAAGGGGAAGACAATCCGGAATGGCTAAAAGAAGTCGGTTGGGCAAAGTTGGAGACACTCAGGAACCGCGAGCGCGGCCGCCTGCCAGAGGGTTCTTTGCAACAATGAACCCGCAATCCCTTGCGGGACGCGGGTTCCGGGACGCGGGCTTTACTGCAATCTTACTGCAATGCAGCGGAAGAAGTGCTTCCAAACCGGCACTTACCTGCAGTTTCCAAATCCTCCGGGCCGCGAAAATGCTGGATTCTTACTTTGGCTGACCATAGGTGCAGGATACCCCCTGGAACTCTCAAGGTGGAGGCACGGGTTCGACTCCCGTTGGGGCTACCAAGAAACCATCAAGGGTTCCGGGAACGGAAGGGGCGGCCCGGAGCCTTTGAATTTTACGACAACCTTACTGCAATTAGAACAGGCCGGGCAGTGTTGCCACGGCTTTCTTTTTGCCTCGTGGTCGCTGTGGCAGTAAAGCCCGCGCCCGCGTCTCGCTACGGAGACCCCTGAAAAATCCACCAGGGCTTGAGCACGCTGGCTATCCGGCACTCCCCCGGTCTGGAAGTAAATCGTGGCACAACAGCCTTCGGGTGCCCGAGAACTCCGCTCACACCCTTTGGTTACCACCTTTTCTTTCCGGTTTGTGTTTTTCATGCCCCACATGGAGACACTGACCCCCTGGCGGCCAGCCGGACGGCCATTTTTTGGCATTGGTCACCAGGAAGGTCAGGAGCACCTGAATGGTCACCGCCACCAGGATGACCCGTCCCGGCCGGAAACGTTGCCGGAGCTCCTGCAGCACGGGTTGAGCGGCAACCGCGCCGGCCGTATTGCCGGAAAGACGCGGTGGACCCCGGGAATACCCTTGCGGGTCATCGGCAACCCGGTGACCACCTGATAGCAATCGAACGGGTGGTCCCGGGAGCAGCCTGGCACGCCAGGCCCGCCGGGCCGCGGCATACTTGCTCCCGTGGGGCACGGGTTCGGCCGGTTGGTGGTGCGGTCTTTCCAAACATATACTGGTGGGTGGGGTAATATGATCAGGGGAGAGCACTTCTCGCGGCGTACCGGTTGAACTCCGGGCCACTGGGCGGGGGGAGTGTCTTCCCTGACGATGGTTAAGGTGACCAACATATGGACCGCGGTGCGGGAGGACCCGGGCATAAACTGCTGCTCGGAGGTGCACATCGAGGCCAATCTACCCTTCCGCTACCGGGTAGACACCGCACCGCGACTGGTAAGGGTATACGTACTAGGGGCGACCGCCAACCTTCCCGAAGGTAAAATTCTGGTGCGGGACGGGCTCGTGGGCCAGATCGAGGTCCGGAATTACGGTGGACAGGTGGAGGTGGAGATAAGCCTCGAACACCGCTCCACAGCCGACATATTGTGGACCCGCCCGCAGATGCCGGCCCGTCTGACACTGCGGTTCGACCGTCAATTCCTGCGGGTCCTTTTCGGCGACAAGGTGGTGGTCATCGATCCCGGTCACGGGGGCCGGGATTTCGGGTATCGGGGGCCGGTCAACCTCTGGGAAAAGGATGTGGTCCGGCACACGGCCCACAGGCTGGCCGACATCCTCGGCCGCTGTGGAAGTACGGTCGTCTTCACGCGGTCCGGCGACGAAACCGTCCCCGAAAAGAGGCGGATCGCGTGCGCGAGGGAAAACGGGGCTCACGTGTTCGTGAGCCTCCACACCCACTGGTCCGCCAATCCCCGCGTCAGCGGGCCGGCCGTGCTCTTCAACCCCCTCGGACCCGGCAGCGAGGAAATGGCCTCCCTTGTTTCCGCGGCGCTGGTGGAAAAGGTCAGGCTGCGGCCCAGAAGGAGCCGTGCGGACCCCTTCCTGCGCCTCCTGGGTCCCGTCCCCGGGCTCCTGGTAGAAGTGGTCACCATCTCCGATTGGGTGGAAGAAGGACTGCTACGCAGTTCGCGCTTTCACCAGAAAGTTGCCGAGGGTATTTTCAACGGCTTGAAGGACTACTACTGCAAGACGCGGGGAAGGGGCTGACGAATGGAACAGGCGGAAGTCATCGCTCGTATACCTCTCCGCACCCACATCCTTACCGCCCGGGACGACCTGGTATCCGTGGTCCGCCATTATACTCGCGACCTGGCTGAGCCCGGCGACGTGATCGCCATTTCCGAAACTGCCGTGGCCATAACCCAGGGTCGGGCGGTTCTTTCGCGTGCGGTACGCTACGGATGGCTGGCCAGATTCCTCTCCCGTTTTCCCAACCCCGAGGGCAGTCTCGCCACCCCGCAGGCCATGCAGGTGGCCATTAACGAGGCCGGCGTGTGGCGCATCCTGGCCGGGTGCGTGGCTGCGGCGGTGGGACGGCTCCTGGGCCGGCGGGGCTACTTCTTCTTGGTTGCGGGCCGGGACCTGGCGCGCATCGACGACGTGGCGGGCACCATGTGGCCCTTCGAGACATATATTGTTCTGGGGCCCAAGGACCCCCACAAGGTGGTCCACCGGATCAAGGAGGCCACGGGCATCGATGCTCTGATTGCCGATGTCAACGACGCCCGGTGCGTTGACATTCTGGCCACCACGTCACGGGTGGACCCGCAGGTCCTGGTCGAAAGTTTGCGCGATAATCCCTTCGGCAACGACGACCAGCAGACTCCCATAGTAATCCTGAAAATACGTACGAGGGGAGAGCCGGATTAATGATCCCTGTCCCGACCAAGTTCACGCTGACCGCAGGTACCGGCGACGCGGACTGGAAACTCGTGGCCTTTGACCGCGCCCTTCTGGAGGCCGGCATCGGCAACCTCAACCTTGTGAAGGTGAGCAGCATTCTACCGCCACGGTGCACCTTTATGGAACGGCTGATAATACCGCCCGGCTCCCTGACGCCCGTGGCTTTCGGGGCCATCACCAGCGAAGAGACGGACGCCACCATTGCGGCCGCGGTGGCGGTGGGAGTGGTGGAGAACACCTACGGCGTGATTATGGAGTACTCGGGTAACGGGACCGCGGAAGACGCGGAGCGGATCGTAACCGAGATGCTGCACCAAGCCCTTGCGGCTCGCGGTCTCAGGCCGCAAAGGGTACTGAGTAAGGGTATTGACCACCGGGTACGCCGGGTAGGCTGTGCCCTGGCCGCGGTAATCCTCTGGTACTGAGGGGGCGCGCCGTATCGGGCCGCACCACGGCCTACGTTAGTCCCAGCCGCGGAGCGCCAGAAAAAGAAGGATACCGATGGAGGTAAGGACAAGCACAAAGCCGCGCGGCCGCGCCGGCGACCGATAGGGGGCCCCCTCTACCATGAAGGCACCGGCCGCACCCGTGATCACGGCCAGCCAGAAAATGACCTCTGCCAGCACAAGCCCGCCTCCCGCAATACCCGCTAGACAAATACCAAAAAGCCCTCCCGGTATGTATGCCGGGAGGGCTCCTCTTTCATGGTGCGGCGGAAGGGATTTGAACCCCCACGAGCACAAGGCCCAGTAGACCCTGAATCTACCGCGTCTGCCGTTCCGCCACCGCCGCGTTCGCTATTAAATGATAGCACAAAAACGCGGTGGTGTCAACGTGCCCCGCGGGCGGCCCGCGGGGTCCGGCCACCGGCGCGGCACCGTGACCGGCAGCAACACGGGCGGACGGGGGCCATCTTTGTCCGCACCAACACGGCCACGGGTGGGCCACCGCAGCCGCTAAGCCGCCCGCCCCGCGGGGTCGACTCAGCCGGAACCCGATACGCTTCGGCCGGACCTCAGCCAGGCCACGGCCCGATCCAGGCGCGCCAGACAGCGATCCTTCCCGAGCAAAGCCATGAGTTCGAACAGGCCCGGTCCCACGGTGCGGCCCGAAAGGGCCAGACGCGTGGGGTGAATGAGGGCCTTGCCCGGAATGCCGAGTTGGGCCATCAGGTCCCGGTAGGCCCTTTCTACCTCCTCGGCGCCGAAGGTATCCAAGCCGGCCAGGGCCTCGCGACCCCGTGCCAGCAGGTCGGCCACGCCCGGGTCCCGGAAGTATTTCTTGACGCCCTGCTCCTCATACTGAAAGTCGTCGCGGAAGAAGTAGCGGGCCGCTTCCACCGCCTCGCCCAGGGTGCGCACCCTCTCCCGCACCGGCGCCAGCACGGCCTTCAAATAGCCCACCTCTTCCGGCGCGGCGGGAGCGCGGAGCAACCCTGCGGCCTGGAAAAAGGGTAGCGCGCGCTCCACCACCTCTTCCAGGGGCAGGCGGCGCAGATACTGGCCGTTCATCCAGGTCAGCTTGCCCACGTCGTACACCGCCGGGGTTTTGGCCACGGCCTCCAGGGAGAAGCGCCGGACCATTTCCTCCCGGGAAAGGATCTCCTCCTCGTCCCCGGGGTACCAGCCCAGCAGGGCCAGGTAGTTGACCAGGGCCTCGGGGAGGTACCCCAGTTCCCGGAATTCCTCCACCGAGGTGGCCCCGTGGCGCTTGCGGAGCTTGCTCCGGTCCGGGGCCAGGATCATGGGCACGTGGGCGAACAGGGGCGGCGAATAGCCCAGGAACTGATAGAGCAAGATCTGGCGCGGCGTGTTGGAAAGGTGCTCTTCGGCCCGGATTACGTGGGTGATCCGCATGTGGTGGTCGTCCACCACGCAGGCGAAGTTGTAGGTGGGCAGGCCGTTAGACTTCATGATGATGAAGTCGTCCAGCACTTCGTGTTCGAAAAGGACCTCGCCCCGGATGAGGTCCCGCACCACTGTGGCACCCCCTTCCGGAACGCGCACCCGCACCACCGGCCGCCGCCCGGCGGCCTTAAATTCCTCGACCTGCCGGGGGTCGAGGTCCCGGCAGCGCCCGTCGTAGCGGGGGGCCCGTCCGGCCCGCCGGGCTTCCTCGCGCCGCGCCTCCAGTTCCTCCGGAGTACAGTAGCAGTGGTAGGCGGCGCCCTTCCCGAGGAGCTTTTCCACCTCGGCCCGGTAAATCTCCAGACGTTCAGACTGCCGGTAGGGCCCAACCGGCCCGCCCCGGTCCGGCCCCTCGTCCCACTCCAGCCCCAGCCAGCGCAGGCTCTCCATAATCTGGTCCTCCCAGGCTCTGGCCGAGCGCTCCAGGTCCGTGTCCTCCAGCCGCAAGACGAAAGTGCCGCCGTGGTGCCGGGCGAAAAGCCAGTTGAACAGGGCGGTCCTGGCCCCACCTATGTGCAGGCTACCGGTGGGGCTGGGCGCAAAGCGTACGCGAACCAAAGTACGAACTCCCTCCGGGTATAGTGTAACCATTAGCCAGGTTACCGGATCCGGCGGCCCCCGGTCAAGGGCCTCAAGCACCCGTGCCCCGGCCATCGTGAACCGGGTTATCCGGTCCGCTTTCCCGTGTCAACCTTGAGTCGAGCGGAAGGGAAGGCCACCCCCCGGGTCTTCTTCGCCATCCAAAACAAAGGACAAACCCGGCCATCGTGCCGGGCTACCTTCTTCGCTCCCAACCGTGGTATTTCCTGCGCCATCTCAAAGCACGCTCGTACCGCGCGCCGCAGATGGTAGACGGCTTACAGGGTACCGCCAAAGTCGCGGATGGTGAAAATCGGGTCCAGCGGGACGCCCAGGCGCGCACACGCCTCGGCGCCGCCCTCCAGCCGGTCCACGAGCACGATGACCCTGGCCACAACGCAACCCGCGTCCCTCAAAACGTTAACGGTCTTAACCACCGACGCTCCGGTGGTGATCACGTCCTCGATCACTACCACGCGGTCCCCCGGGGTCAGCGGGGGCCCCTCGATCCAGCGGCGCTTGCCGTGTGGCTTCGGTTCCTTACGTACGACAAAAAGTTTTAAATCGCGAAGGCCCTCGAGGTAGGCCACCGCGGCCACGGCCCCGGCAATGGGGTCGGCCCCGATGGTGGGGCCGCCAACGGCCTGGATGTTGTCGTTTCTGATCTTGTCGATGATAATCCGGGCCAGCAGGTAGGCCCCCTCGGGGCACAGGGTAACCTGCTTGCCGTCGAAGTAGTAATGGCTCTTCCTGCCCGAGGAAAGCACGAACTCCCCGTACTCAAAGGCGCGCTCGGCAACGAGCCGGTGTAGAGCCCTTCGCCACTCTTCTTCCAAAAGGCACCTTCCGTCCTTCGCAGGAACGACCATGCCCCTGTACCCCTTAAAACTGCATTGTATCGTTTTAATTCTCTTACCGGACGAAATATCCTGTCACCCCGGACTCAAAAATATAATTGGCGTTTTGTGCCAAACCTCCAAACCCGCTCAGGCAACCCTGCCCCGCCGCTTACGACGAAAAAGGCCCGCCATCGCACGCGACGGCGGGCCCGTGTCCGGACACCGTTTCACGTAAGCCTGTAGCTCAGCCAGACCAGTATTCCCAGCAGGACGATGCCCAGCCCGATGCTCCAGGCGATCAGCTGCTTCTCCACGGCCAGCAGGGGCTCTGCCTGGGCCTCCTGGAGTTCCGCCCGCAGTTCCTCCTGGGCCGAGCGGGTCTCGGTACTCACGTGCCAACCCCCTTCCGTGGCTCCCTCAGGCCAGCGGCGGTTTCATCCCGTGGAAGAAGATCCACGAGATGGCCAGCCCGATCCAGATGATGAACCCGAACAGGCACACCAGGTAAACCACGGCCAGCCGTCCGATGCCTTCCTGCCGCAGGGTCCTGAAATTCGAGATGACCCCGATGGAGAAGAAGGTCATCACGAAAAACAGGGTCCTGAAGACGTCGGCCTGGCCGATGGCCGCGTTGGCCGTGTTAAGCGCCGCCGGACCCGACAGGCTGATGGCCAGCATGACGATGAAGGTCAGGAAGTAGCCGATGACGAACTTGGGGAAGCGGTACCAGATCTCGATGGGCCGCACCTTCTCGCCCGGCTTGCACTCGATGTAATAGCACCAGATCAGTGCCAGAACGAAGGCCCAGATGCCGATGAAAACGTCGATGAAGATCTTGGTGGTGGTGGCCGCCATCAGCATCCAGTCCGGCTTGTAGGCGATGCCCTGGACCGCCAGGGCCTTGGCCCTGATCAGGGCGTCGGTGATGGCGCCGCTGGCCACCGCCGCTCCGTCGGTCTTGACCGCCAGTCCCATCCAGGCCCCCGCCACCATGGGTTCCTTATAGAGGAAGGCCTGGGCGGCAAAGGGCAGAATGAGAAGTTCCACCACGGCAAAGATGATGACCAGGGAGGAAACCATAATGGGCACCAGGGGCCTCGCCCTGATGGCCGCGCCCGTGGCGATCGCCGCCGATACCCCGCATATGGAGATACCAGAGGCCAGGGGGGCGGCCCACTCCTTGCTGAACTTAAAGTACCTGCGCGCCACCAGGTAGACCAGGGCCCAGTAAATGAGGTAGGCCTCGATGATGGCGCACAGGCCCCGGAACATGACCGCCGTGGCCAGGCCGAGGGCCTGACTGGCCTTGACGCCCAGGGCAGCGCCCAGGATGACGATGGCCGTCTTAATGTACCACTCCGGCCGGGCCGCCTCCTTCAAATAGTTGGCAAAGCCCGTGAAGAAATTACCGATGATCAGTCCCAGAATCAACGCCACTATGAAGCCGGCCTCGCCCGTCAAGCTCAGCGAGGAAGTAATACCGAACTTGGCCCGGGTATCGGGGGTAGCCGCAATGTAAGCATAGTGACCGATAATCCAGCTCAAGTACGAGAGCCAGAAAATAACCGTGAAGCCCACGGCAAACCTGCCGGGGCTGGCCCCCAGTACGCGCGCCCCTATGCTCATGACCACCAGGAGGAAAACGTAGGTGAGCAGTAGGGATACCACGCCGGGTAGGGCCTTGTAGGTGGCCGACGCCGGCGCCAGGGCCTTGGACAGATTAATCCACACGCTGGTCTTCACGGCCCAGCCCAGCAGGTCCAGCTTTAGGAACACCCCCAGGGACAGAACGAAGATGAACAGGCCGATCCAGACGGCCCACCAGTCCTCGCTCTTCACGAGGGAGCGCTCCCGTTCTTCGGCCATCACCCTTCACCTCCGCGTAACAAAGTTGGGTTCCATCCGCTCACGCCACTTGCAGTGCGACTTTCCGGCCTCCGGCGGGAGGCCGCTGCCACCCCTCGTGACCCATCCCACCCCCCGAACCTTGTTGCGTGTGGAAACTACCAACAGCAATTATAGCACGCCGGCATCCATACGACAATCCAACTGTCGGCCGGCCGACAAATACACGGCCCGCACCGCCAGATAGGGGGCGCCTTTCGCCTTTCCCCATCCCCGCGCCGGCATTCGGACGGCGAATGCGCCGGCGGACAGGCTCAGCTCAGGACGGCCGGTGCCCCTCCCACCACCTCCATGGGGAATTCGGCGCACGGCGCGCCGTCCAGGAGGACCTGGAACCAGTGCCGGCCCTCGCGGTGGAGGGTCAGACCTTCCAGCCGCACGATGACGTTGGCGTAGGGCAGGTCCGGACCCAGCACGAAGGGCTGGGAGGGCATCTCCCAGAGCACGAGGCGCCGGTCAGGTTCCAGAAAGCGGAGGCCGAAGGTGTGGGGCCCGGATGCGCCGTACCACCCCACCACCAGGTAGCAACTGAAGCAGCAGGGGTAGGTCCTGGGGTGGACGCGGTAAAAAACGCGCACCAGCGAATACCGGCCGGCCTCCTCGGCCCGCACCTCGTTGCACATCAGGAAACAGTACAGGCGGGGTTCCCCGATCTCAGCCCACCCCTTCCCCCACGACCCGCACCACAAGTTTACGCCGGCGTGGGCCGTCGAATTCGCAGAAAAACACTCCCTGCCAGGTTCCCAGGAGCAGTTTCCCCCCGCTCACCGGCACCGTCTGGGAGACCCCCACCAGGGTGGCCTTGATGTGGGCGTCGGCGTTGCCCTCCGTGTGACGGTACCGGCCCTCCCGCGGCGCAAGGATACTGAGGCGCTCGAGGATGTCCTGGGGCACGCTCGGGTCCGCGTTTTCGTTGACGGTGATGCCCGCCGTGGTGTGGGGCACGTAAAGGTAGCACATTCCCTCCCTGATGCCGCTTCTCGCCACCACCAGGTTTACCTCGGGGGTGACGTCAATGAACTGGTTGCGCTCGTGGCTTGCCACGCTCAGCGTTTCGGTGTACTGCATGAAACGACCCCCCGGCTATCAACGTACCACACTTTCGCCGTTTCGCATCTCCACCACGAAGGCCCGGTCGCCCACCTCGGCCAGGTGCTGGTTGTGAGTCACCAGGATAATCTGCCGCCCGAACATTTCGGCGATGCTCTTGAGGAATAGGGCCACGTTGCGGGCGTACTCCTCGGAAACGTGCTTGCCCGGTTCGTCCAGCATCAGCGGCCCGGGCAGGGGCGGCCGCACGGTCTGCAACAGGGCCACGCGCAGGGCCAGGGAAACGACGTCCACCACTCCCCCGCCCCTGGCGTCCTGGGGCCTGTTGACCACCTGGTGCCCGCCGTAATCCGAGGCCACGTAAAACTCGGCTTCGGGCCGGTCGCGGCGCTCCTGGACCTCCATTTTAAACCGAACGTCGGCTCCGAACACGTACTGGAGGGCCTGGGTAACCATGTACTCCACCTGCTGCCGCGCCTGTTCCCGGGCAAATACCGAGACCTCCTGCAGGAGCAGGCGTACCTTTTCCAGCAGGGCCACGGTCCGGGCGATCTCCTCCCGCCGCGCCGCGGCCCGCTCCCGCGAGGACCGCAATTCCTCGTACTGGCCCCGCCGGTGATGGTAGATCGACTCCAGTTCCTGAAGGCGGGCCCGGAGCTCGTGCAGCGTCACGGTCTCAGCTCCCGCCCCTGCCCACAAGGTCCCAGGGCAACAACGACTCGGCCTGCTCCAGGAGCGCGGAAATTTCCCGGTCCAGGCGCTCAATCTCCTCCGCCAGGTTTTCCGGCTTCACGCCCAGGGCCTCCAGTTCCCGCAAAATCTCCCCCTCCTGCCGCGCCAGCTCCTCCAGCCTGGTCTCGGCCTGGATGCGCATCTGCTTGGCCTTTTCCAGGGCCTCGCGGAGCTCCCTGATCCTATCCTCCACGCCCTTGGCCGCCAATTTCACTCCCCCCGACCAGTTCCGTGAGTATGCGGCGCACCGTGGCGCGGTCCACCTCGCCGAAGCACACGGGGCAGCGTTTCAACTGGCTCAGCAGGGCCGCGTACTCCCGGGCCAGGCTCTCCTGTTCCCGCACGCGCTCCGCCAGGTAGGCGCGGCCCCGGGCCCGGCGTTCCCCGAGGTCCGCCAGTTTCCTGCCCTTTTCCACCAGCAGGGTACGCCGCGCCACCGCATCCGCCAGGGCGCCCACCGCGGACTCCGCGGCCGGCACGCCGCCGGTGCGCTCCGCCACCAGGGTCGCCTCCCGGCGGGCCTGTTCCAGGCGGCGCAGCCTCGCCGACGCCCGCTCCAAAGCCGCCCGGCGCTCCCGGGCCCGCGTGGCCCCCTCGAGGGCCTGATTGGCCTGGTGCACGCGGGCCGTGCGCTCCAGGATGCCCCGCAGAACCCGCGCGTTGCGCCTGTTTTGCTCCAGGGCCTCGCGCCGCTGCCGCAGGAGCACCAGGTCCCGGTACACCTGCCGGGCACGCTCCACGGCTTCTTCGGCCGCCGCAACCGGCTCCAGGCGCCCCAGCAGGTCCCGGTTGCGGGCCGCCTCCTCCCGCACCGCGCCCAGCCTCGCGGCCAGGGCGGTCAGGGCGGCGCGCCTGGCGGTCAGCTCCTCGGCCCTTTGCAAGACCGAGGCTATCCTGGCCAGGCGCTCCCCGAGCAGCGGCAGGTCCGCGAATTCCTCCAGGCGCGCCTCCAGGCGCCGGATCTCCTCGTCCACCTCGCGCTCCTCCTGCTGGAGCCGCTGGACGTCGCGCAGGACCCCGCGCAGCGCCGCGTCCACCACGTGCACCCCGTAGAGCCGGCCGATGGCCCGGGCCCGGACCGATCCCGACTGCTCCAGAAGGAAGGGGGCTTCGAGCTGTCCCGCCAGGTGCAGGGCCACCTCCAGGTCGTCGTCCAGCCGCACCTTGGCCACACCGTGGGCCGCCGCCACCGCGGGGGGCACCTCGGAACCGAAGCCCTCGTACACCGACACCCGCCCGTCGCGCCGCACCAGGTAGCGGTTGCGGTTCCCGCTCCGCTCCCGGGTTACGGCCGTCCCGTCGTCCAGTACCACGGTTACCCGGCACTCCGTGGCCCCGGCCCGCACGAAGTCAGCCCCGCGGGGTTCGTTGTAGAAAACCCAGCGCAGGGCGCGCAAAATGGCGCTCTTGCCCCGGTCCGACTCTCCCACGATCACGTTTAGCCCGGGGCTCAGTTCCAGGTCCGTGTAACGGTGGGATTGGAAGTTCTCAATGATTACCCGTTTCACGTACACGGTTCTCCCCTTCTCCCGCAGCCAGGGTCTCGTGGGCCAGCGCCAGCCTCCTCAGGGCCTCCTGCCGCACCTCTTCCTCCACCCCGTGGCGTTCGGCGATGGCGGCGATGATCTGGTCCAGGGCGAGGGCCTCCAGGCCACCGCTCTCCCGTACCACCTGCACGAAGCGGGCCAGCTTCTCCTCCCGGAAGGCCGAAACCAGGAGGCGGCTCCGGTCCAGTACCTCCCTTCCCGGCGCGGCGCTGGCCAGGGGAATGCGGCGGTGGTGGGGAGCGGGCCCGCCGAAATCCAGCAATACCACCTGGGGCGTGCGCTCCAGCTCCCCGGGCAGCACGGTGAGCCGGGCCAGGGCCCCCGGATTGATGAAGTAGCGGCCGTTCAGGCAGATGTCCCCGAAACCCAGGTGCGCGTGTCCGGAAAGGGTGTAGTCGGCCTCGGTGGCCGCGATGCGCTCCACCACGGTGCAGCAGGCCCCGGGGAAAAAAGGACGCTCCACCAGCATGCCGTGCACCATATGAATGGCCACGTCGCAGGAGCGCTTCCGTACCACGTAGTCGTGCACCGGATCGCGCCGGTCCAGGTCGTAGTGGAAGTGCTGGCCCGTCAGTTGCACCCTTACCCCTTCGGCTTCCAGGTACACCGGCTCCCCTGGCGCGAGCAAGCGCAGCCAGCCCAGGCGTGCCAGGAACCCCAGCATGGTACGGCCCAGGCTTTCCGGATTCTGCCCGAAGAGGTCGTGGTTGCCGGCCACCACGTACAGGGGGGCCTCCAGGCCGCGCAGGATCTCCAGGAATTCGGCGCACACCTGGAGGGTGGGGTTGGGCAGGTCGAAGAAGTCGCCCCCGTGCAGTACGGCGTGCACTTCCAGTTCGTTTGCCAGCCGCACCACTTCCCGCAGCTTGGCCTTGAGGGCCTCGGGGAAGTTGTCCCGCCGGTTCTGGGGCGTGGTGCCGCGTATGTGGGTGTCGGTCAGGTAAAGGAGGCGCATGGGTTATTCACCGCCCCGGAAGGAATTGCTCGCCGAAGGGGGTCGGCTCGACCCTCAGGTGGCCCTCCCGGGCCAGGACCCGCAGCCGGTCCAGGAGTTCCTGAAAGGAAATGCCGGTCCCCAATTTTGCCCGGATGGTGGGCAGGTGCAGGTCCAGGTTGAAGGCGCCCAGGGGCAGCAGGGGCGCGATCACCTCGAGCAGCCGGCGGTCCGCCTCCCCGGCCCGCTGCGCCAGTTCGTCGAAGGGGTTGACCACGTGGGGGCTGGCGGTCCTGGCGGCCCGGATGCGCACGGGCACGGTGCGGCCCACCAGGGCCGAGGACACGAAGGCGTTGCCCGAGGCCAGGTAGGGCAGGCGGGCCAGCTCCTCGCGCACCAGGTCCGTTTCCTGCTCGATGGCCGCTATGTCCAGGGCCCGCACGGTGCGGAAGATAATTTTGGTGTTGAGCTGGGCCGTGACCGTGTCGTCCAGCAGGGCCGGCCGCTGGGTGGCCAGGATCAGGAAGACCCCGTACTTGCGGCCTTCCTGGGCGATCTCGCGGATGATATTCCGGGCGGGGACCTCCCGCTCGCCCCGGGGGGCGAAGTGGTGGGCCTCGTCTGTGGCCAGTACGAAGGGCGGGAACCAGGGCGCCTCCTGGCCCCTGGCGCGGGCGTCCTGGAACTCCCGCCGCCGGGTGTACAGGCGGCGGAACAGGTAGGCGGCGTAGACCCCGAGGAGCCTTACGGGGCCCCGCACCACGGCCAGCTGCCGCCGGTGGAGGGCCTCCTCCAGCACCGCGGTTCCGGCCGTGAAAATGCCTTCCTTTTCCAGAAAGTTGAGGCGCCAGGAAATGGCGTTGAGGGTGCTCACACCGCCCACGCGGTCCTTGTAGCGCGCCAGCAAATCCTTGTATCTTTTGATGCGCTCGCGCTCCACGGGATCTGCGACTTTGTCCTCGGCCACGGCCTGGAGAACCTTCTCCTCCTCCAGGGCCCGGATCAGGTCCCGCAGGTTGCTGCCGAAGGAGACCAGGGAGTCCCTCTTGCGGTGCAGGGTCTCCACCGCGTTGGTCATGGCCTCCGTGAGGGAGGAGACCGCGTCCAGCAGGCCGGCCAGTTCGCGGGAGGTCAGCTCGGTGAAGTCGATGCCCACGTCCACCCCCACGGTGAAAACCGCGAAGCGGTCGCGGTAGTCCCGGACGAATTCGGCGGGCAGGCCCGGGAAGGGCTCGGAGAAGTCCATCTCCAGGTGGGGGTCCAGCACCACGGCCGGAATGCGCCGCTCCATTAGTTCCTCCAGCAGGACCCGCAGTCCGAAGGATTTGCCGGACCCCGAGCCCCCGAAGATACCGATGTGGGGATACTGGTGCATCTGGTGGTGGTCGAAAATGAAAGGCACCCCGTCCTGGGGGTAGAGACCGCGCTCGGGGTCGTAAAGCCGAAGCACGTCCCGCAGGTCGCCGGGTAGCTGGGAAGTCAGGTGCCCGGTGCCCCGGATGACGCCCAGCACCAGCCCGTCGCGGTAGCGGGCCGGCAGCAGGTAGCGCGCCACCTCGTGGAAGGCCGGGCGCCGCACCCGGGCCCCCACCGTGACCGGAGTCCCGGCCTCCTGGAGCAGGCGCACGCGGGCCAGGTGGATCTCCTCCTCCTCGATCCGGTAACCCACGGCCCTGAGTCCCGCCAGCACCCCCTCGTCCACCAGGGGGGTCTTTTCCCCGGCCAGGGGCAGGTAGCGGTTGAGGGAGCTGGTGCTCACCACCTCGCCCACGGGGTTCTCGCGTTCCGGGTCCTCGATGAGCAGCAACTCGTTGATTACGAATTTGCGGTCCCGCGAGGCCACCCAGACCTCCTGCTGGGTGGTCGTGCCCACCACCTGCAAAGCCCATCCCCCCTCAATAGGTCCGCCGCGCCCGGTGGGGCACCAGGAAGCGCTCGCGCAGGTCTGCCTCCACCCACGTGGTGAGCAGCAGCTCCACTTCGCGCTCGTCCAGCCGCACCTCGGCGTCCACCAGGTCCAGGAACAGCGGTATGCCCCGCGAATCCGAGGGTGTAATGCGGTAGAGGTACTCCATCACCGCCGGGGCCTGCTGCGAGTGCTCGGGCAGGAAGTCGCAGGCCACGGCCTGGGGGTGCCGGGACAGCCGCGCGAAAACCGTGTAGACGCCCCGCTTCACGGGTGGAAGAAAGAGGGCCTCTCCCGGGTCCAGCAGGCCGAACAGGAGGTCGCGGTCGTAAAACCCCTCCCCCACCACGGCCCGGGCCAGCCCGCCGGAGGCCGCCTCTTCGATAACGCCTACGGACACGGCGCCGGCGGCCCGCGCCGTCGCGCAGTACTCCTCCCATTCCTCCGGCGCGTGGTGGGCGTAGCGCAAAAATCCCCCGTCGAACAGTACCAGGGCCGGGCGAAAGGCGGCCACCGCAGCCGCCGCGGCGCGGACCTCCAGGCGGCAGAGCTGCCGGTCGCGCACGAGCAACAGGGCGTAGTCGCGGGGCACCCCTTCCCGGGCCGCCACCCGGGCCACCTCCTCGCGGTGCGCCGCCACCAGGGGGCTCAGGAACCCATGCTCCACGACCCGCTCCCCGCGGCTGCTCCGGGCCGCGGCCCGGAACAGATGGAGGACAAAGGGATAGCTACCCCCGAACCCGTGGGTCGAGCCGTCCACCGCCACCAGCGGGGCACTCCCGAAGGGATAATCCCCGCACCCGCCGAGCCTTACGATACGTCCCCCGGCCCGGAGGATGCGCTCCCTCAAGGCCGCCCGGTCCCCCAGCATCGCGCTGCGATGCCTCAGTTCGCGGCTGAAGGCGCGCAAGCATGCCACCAGATCGTCCTCCATGCTAGCGCCCATCCTCCCCGGTGCCGGGCCCGGCGGCCGGCGGCAACTCCCTGATGAGCAGGGGCCGGAAATCAAGGTAATCCGCGCTCACCAGGAAGAAATCTATGCCCCAGGCCCGCCGCGGAAGCCGGTAATTGCGCGCCCGGGCGTGCAGGTGGCCGTACACCACGGTCCTGATGCCGTACCTCTGAAAGAGGTCGATGAACCCGGAGCGCTCGTGGCGGTCGTTGGTGGGCATGAAGTGCATCATGACGATGATTTCTTCCACTCCCGCCGGCACGCTTTTCAGGGAAAGCTCGAGGCGGTGCAGCTCCCGCCGGTAGATCTTCCAGTCCCGCTCCTCGAAACAGGTGTCGTCGGGGCAGAGCCAGCCCCGCGTGCCGCAGACGGCGATGCGGCCCAGCAGCACGTGGTCATTCTGAATCACCCGCACGTTGGGCGGCAGGGCCCGGCGCACTTTGGAAACGCTCTTGGGCCACCAGTAGTCGTGGTTGCCCGGAACGCAAATGATGGAACCCGGCAGCAACCCCAGAAAGGCCAGGTCGTGGGCGGCCTCTTCCAGGCGCATGGCCCAGGAGATGTCCCCCGGCATGAGCACCACGTCCTCCGGACCCACGGTCCCGCACCAGTGCTCGTAGGTCTTGCGGTAGTGCTCCCGCCAGGCCTCGCCGAAGACCCACATGGGCTTGGCCTCCGCCACGTCTTCCCACCGGCCCGGGGTAACGGGCGCCGTAAAGGAAAGGTGAAGATCACTCAATCCGAAAATACGCAAAAGCCCCTACCACCCGCCGGCCCGCCGGGCCCCCGTGGTTGTGTGTTGGGTAAGGGGCCGGGCGGCCTTCTAAAATTGTAATTCGTGGCCCGGACTCCTTTTCCTTGCCCCGGCCACAAAATGCGTCACCCGGCCATCCCGGCGCCCGGGCGGGTGGCCCTTGCGGGCAGCAGGAGTTTCCTGCCGCGACGTGAAATTAAACCAGGAGTGTAAATCGGCCATGCACGTGCGCACGCGAGAATACGAATTTCCCCTGCCGGCCCGCACCGTGCGGTTACTCGTGGTGAGCAACACCGAGGAGCTGATCACGGATCCTGAGGACGAGGAGGCCGTTCCGTGCTGGGCCGAGCTCTGGCCCGCGGCCCGCGGGCTGGCAGGCTACATCTGGGAGCACCTGACCTTTGCCGGAGACACGGTGCTGGAATTGGGCTGCGGTCTGGGCCTGCCGGGGGTGGTTTGCGGCCTGAAAGGGGCGCGGGTCACCTTCTCCGACTGCCGCGCCGAGGCCCTGGCACTGGCCCTGGAAAACGCCCGCCGCAACGGGGTGCGGGCCGGTGCCCTGCTGGCCGACTGGCGCGCGTTCCGGGTGGACGGGCAGTTTGACTGGATCGTGGGTTCGGACATCTGCTACGACCCGAAGCTGAACCGTCACTTGCGGGAAATCTTTCGGTGCCACCTGAAACCCCGCGGCCGGCTACTGCTCGCGCAGCCGGAGCGACCGGCGGCCCGCGCGCTGCTGGAGGAGCTGCCCGCCGCGGGATTCGAAACCGTGCGCCGTGTGACCGTACCGGTCTTCACGGAGGGGGAACTGCTGCCCTACCACGAGATTCACGTGGACGAGTTGCTCAGGAGGTCTTGACCAATGGGGCGGGGTCCGGGGAGCAGAACCGGAGAGAAACGGAGGGTACCGGCAATTGCTGGCCGTGGTTAGCAGTACGGCCCTCCGCGGCCTGGAGGGCCAGTTGGTGCAGGTAGAGGTGGACGTGGCCAACGGCCTGCCTTCCTTCGAGGTGGTGGGCCTGCCCGACGCCGCGGTCCGGGAGGCCAAGGACCGGGTCCGCACGGCCATAAAGAATTCGGGGTTAGAATTCCCGGTGAAGCGGCTCACCGTAAACCTGGCGCCGGCGGACCTGCGGAAAGAAGGCCCCCTCTACGACTTAGCCATCGCCGTGGGCATTCTGGCGGCCACGGGCCAGGTCGACGCCGACGCGTGCCGTGAATTTGTATTCCTGGGCGAACTCTCCCTGGGCGGCGAGGTGCGGCCGGTGCACGGCGTGCTGGCATGCGCGGCCGTGGCCGCGGAGCACGGGTGCCGCCGCCTGGTGGTACCGGAGGCCAACGCTCACGAGGCCGCCCTGGTCCCGGGACTGGAAGTCTACCCCGCCGCCAGCTTGCGCCAGGTGGCGGGCATGTTACGGGGCGAGGAAACCATTCCCCCCTGCCGGGTGGATGCCGAAGGCCTGCTCGCAGAAGACACGGCGCCGGACGCGGACCTGGCGGACATACGGGGCCAGGTGGCGGCCAAGCGCGCCCTCGAGATCGCCGCCGCCGGCGGCCACAATCTGCTCCTCATCGGGCCCCCGGGCAGCGGCAAAACCATGCTGGCGCGCCGCCTCCCCGGCATCCTGCCGCCCATGACCTTCGAGGAGGCCGTGGAGGTAACCAAGCTTTACAGCCTGGCGGGCCTCCTGCCCCCGGGGGAATTTCTGATTACCAGGCGGCCCTTCCGTGCCCCCCACCATACCGCCTCCACCGCCAGCCTGGTCGGGGGCGGCCGCGTCCCCCGGCCGGGGGAGATCAGCCTGAGCCACCTGGGCGTGCTGTTCCTGGACGAGCTGCCGGAGTTCCCCCGCGACTGCCTGGAGGCCCTGCGCCAGCCCCTGGAGGACGGATTCGTGACCGTGGCGCGTGCCGGGGCCGTGGTCACCTATCCGGCGCGCATCACCCTCGTGGCGGCCATGAACCCCTGCCCCTGCGGGCGCCTGGGCACCGGCGGCGGCCAACCCTGCACCTGCACCCCGCACCAGGTGCGCCGCTACGTCAACCGGCTGTCCGGACCGTTGCTGGACCGCATCGACCTTCACGTGGAGGTCCCCCGGCTGAACTACCATGAACTGGAGGACCTGCCCGCGGAATCTTCGGCCGAGGTGCGGCGCAGGGTGGCCGCGGCCCGTCGCCTGCAACTGATGCGCACCGGCTGCTGCAACGCCCAGCTTACCGCGGCCCAGCTGAGACAAGTGTGCCACCTGGACCGGGAGGCACGCAGACTGCTGCAAAAAGCGTACAACATTCTGGGTTTGAGCGCACGGGCACACGATCGCATCCTGAAGGTGGCACGTACCATCGCGGACCTGGAAGGTAGTGCGACGGTGGCGGCCCAGCACGTCGCCGAAGCCATACAGTACCGCACTCTGGATAAACTAGATCCTGACGTATAGGGCCCGTTCCTGATCGTTGTATTCGGCCACGTATTTGCCGCGGGGACTGATATTGAAATGCTTAAAGAAACCCTTACCGAAAACCTTGGTCTTCTTGATCTGCATGCCGCCGTCCTCAACTGCCCTGATACGCACCGTGTTGGTGGCGCGGCTGTAGGCAAGCTCCACGCGGTCGCTTCCCAGCTTCTGGCGGGCCACGTTATTCAACACGATGGAGCTTTTGGAGAAGGAAACAACAGGCAGCTTCTGTTCCTTTTCTCCCCGGGGAACGTAGACTTCAAAGTCCATAGTGACACTCCTTTGTGCGTTTTTGGGTACAATTTTATCGAAGGTTTCCCAACAAGTCAAGCTCCACCGCCAGAAAGTTATTCAAACTTCTTTTCCGGCCTATCAAACGAGTGTCGAAAAAACGATAGGTCGAGCCATACCGATAAGTTATCAAAACCTTATGCCACACATGCCGGTTACCGCGGACGCAACCCTCTCGGTCATTGAGGATAAAAAACAGTGCCCAAGGAGGTAGCTAACTGCGTTATGACACCGGAAAGGCTTCTCTCGGACCTGATTCAGATTCCATCGGTCAACCCACCCGGCAACGAAACGCCGGTGGCAGTTTACCTGCGGGATCTTTTCGCCGCCGCCGGAATTCCTTCCCTAGTAGTCGAAAGCGAGCCGGGAAGGGGCAGCTTCGTCGCCACTTTGGGCCACGGCGAACGCCGCCTGCTCTTCCTCTCCCACACCGATGTGGTACCGGCCGGCGAGGGGTGGGCCTTCGACCCCTTCGGCGGGGCCATCATCGACGGCCACGTTTGCGGACGGGGGGCCCTCGACTGCAAAGGACTGGTGGCCGCCCAGGCCGCCGCGGTACTGCGGCTGGCCCGTGAGGGAAACCTCAACGGGACCCTCATTTTTGCCGCCACCGCCGACGAGGAGCGGGGCGGAAAGCTCGGGGTGCAGTATCTGTTAGAGCACCATCCCGAACTGCTGCGGGCCGACTTCGCCATTAACGAAGGGGGCGAAGAGCCCATCGTCCTCGACGGGCGGACCGTGTACTTCGTGCAGGTGGGGGAGAAGGGCACGGCCTGGAGTACCGTGACCACCCGCGGCGTCGCGTGTCACGGTTCCGTACCGGCCCTGGGCGAGAACGCGGTGGTCAAAATGGCCGGCATAGTGACCCGGCTGGCAGCCTTGGAGCCGCCCGTGCGCCTTATTCCTGAGGTCGCGGCTCTCGTGGCCGAGCTGGCGCGCCTGCGGGGTCTTGAGGCACCGGTTGCCCCGGAAAACGTGGACGCCCTGATCGCAGGGATTAACGACGCGGGTTTTGCGGCGGCCCTCTCCGCCATGACCCGCATGACCCTGTCCCCCAACGTAATCCAGGGCGGCACCAAGACCAACATCGTACCGGACCTTTGCACCCTGGAGGTGGACGTGCGCATTTTGCCGGGCCAGGACCGGGAAGAGGTGGAAAGGGTCCTGCGGGAGGCCGTCGGGGAAGACGGGGAGTTCGAAATTCACAATTACCATCCGCCCACCTTCTCGCCGGCGGAGGCCCCCTATTACCGCCTCATCGTGGAGACCATCGGGGAACTGGTGGGCCCGGTGCCCTGCCTGCCCCACATTTCCCCCGGGGCCACGGACTCGCGCCACTTGCGTGCGGCCGGCATCCCGGCCTACGGAATCTCCCTCATGGCACCGGGTTTCGACCCGCGCCTGCGCACAACGGTGCACGGCAGGAACGAGCGCATCGACATCGCCAGCCTGAGACTGAAAACCGAGTTCTTCGTGCGGCTGGCCCGCAAGTATCTCGGTTAGGTCCCGGGAGCGGATACCGGTGCGGAACGGGCACGAGGCGTGCTGGCCCTTTTTCCTCCATGTGGCCCTGTATCTGGTGGCCGCGGGTTTCGGGAGCCTGCTGGTCCCCACCAGCACCCCCGACGGATTTTTTCTCGCGGAGGGCAGCTTCCTGACCCGCGGTTTGGAGCACTGGGACGCCGGGTGGTACGTGAGGATAGCGCGCCAGGGGTACGACGCGGGAAGTATCGTATTCTTTCCCCTCTATCCGGCGGTTTTGCGCCTGGCCGGCATAATCGTCCCCCACGTCTCCCAGTATATACTGGGGGCGGTTTTCTCCGCCCTGTGCTTCCTGGCGGCCCTTTACTTGCTGCACCGGCTCCTGACGCTCGACGGCTACCCGGAGACGCTGGTCGAACGGGCCCTGATCTACCTGGCCCTGTTTCCGACGGCCTTTTACTTCAACCTGGTTTACACCGAGGCCCTTTTCCTGGCCCTGACCCTGGGCGCCTTTTACGCGGCGCGCAAGGGTCACTGGCCCCTGGCCGGCCTGCTGGGGGCCCTGGCCAC
>DYER01000014.1 GCA_020725605.1 Ammonifex sp.
AACAGGAACCTCTACGAGAAGGTGCAGAAGGGCGAGTTTCGGGAAGACCTCTACTACCGGCTGGACGTCGTTACCCTGGAGATTCCCCCTCTGCGCCGGCGTCAGGGGGACATACCCCTCATCGTGGAGCACTACCTGGGACGGCTGGCGCAAAAGATGGGGCGCGACGTACCGCAGCTGGATCCCGAGGTCCTGGCCCTCTTTCAAAGCTACCCGTGGCCGGGCAACGTGCGGGAACTGGTAAACGTGCTGGAGGCGGCCCTTTGCTTCTGTCCCGGTCCGACGGTAAAGGTGGAGCATCTCCCGCCCCACTTCTTGAGCCGCGTGCGGCAGAGGCTGTCGAAGCAGGAGCGCGAGGTACCGGTACCTCCGGCGGTGGGCTGCGACGCCGCGCGGGTTCCACGGCACCTCGGGCACATCCTGCACGACACGGAATTCGTGGCCCTGCAGGAAGCCCTGGAAATGGCCAAAGGCAACAAGAAGCGCGCCGCGGCGCTACTGGGCATTTCGCGCTCAAGCTTTTACAATAAGTTGCGCCGGTACGGCCTTCCTTCCGGCAACTCCCCCCGGTCCTGAGCGGCCGCGCAGCCCTGAGGGTGCGGTGCGCGCGTAAGGGGGTGGGAACCGTGGAGGACGCGCCGCAGGGGTTGGCCGGCCCGTTCCGGGCTCCCCTGGTACCCTTTCCCGCGCTGCAGGAGGCCGTTTTCCTGGCGCGGCCCAGCAGGTTTACGGCGCGCGTTCGGCTGGCCGGACGCGAGGTGGCGGCGTTCCTGCCGGACTCGGGCCGCCTGCCGGACCTTCTGGTTCCGGGACGGCGCGTCTTCCTGCGCCCGGCCGCCGGGCCCGGGCGCCGCACCGGGCACGACCTCCTCCTGGTGGACCACGACGGGGTCCTGGTCTCGGTGGACAGCCGGCTACCCAATCTGGTCTTTGCCCGCGCCCTGGAGGCGGGGCTCCTTCCCGATTTGCAGGGATACGCCGAGGTGCGGCGCGAGGTGGGGCTTCCCGGCGGCCGCCTGGATTTTGTGCTGGGCGGAGACGGGCTGGCGCCCTGTGCGGTGGAGGTAAAGTCCGTCACCCTGGTCCGGGAAGGCATGGCCCTGTTTCCCGACGCCCCCACCGTCCGCGGCCGGCGGCACGTGCTTGAGCTGCTCCGCCTGCGGCGGGCGGGCTGGCGGGCCGTGGTCTGCTTTATGATCATGCGTGCGGACGCCCTCCTTTTCGCCCCCCACGCCGCCGGGGACCGGGCGTTTGCCGGGGCGCTGCGGGAAGCCGCGGCTGGCGGGGTGGAGGTACGCGCCTTCACCTGCCGGGTCACCACGGCCGGGGTGGACCCGGGGGACGGGGTGCCGGTAAGGCTGGAGTCATTTTGAAAATCCTATCCTTGACGGGCCGGAGATTACGGCGTATAATACTGCCCAAAAAGCCACGGGGAGCTCCTGTTAGGGGCTGAGAAAGGGCTGGAGAGCACCTGACCCGTTGAACCTGCCCGGGGTAATGCCCGCGAAGGGATGGAGCAAATAAGGCGCACTGGCCTTTGGGACCGGGTGCGCCTTAAATTTTTCAGGGGGTGTTTGTATGACGCGGCTGGAGGAGACGGTAATCACCCGCGCCATTTTCGACCGGTACGCCGAGGTGCTGCGCTCGGTGCTGCACACCGACGTGGCGGTGGCCGGCGCGGGTCCGGCCGGGTTGACCGCCGCCTACTACCTGGCCAGGGCGGGGAAGCGCGTGGTGGTCTTCGAGCGCAAGCTCAGCGTCGGCGGAGGTATGTGGGGCGGCGGCGTAATGATGAACGAAATCGTGCTGCAGGAGGACGCCCGGCCCGTCTTCGAGGAAATGGGCGTGCGGGTCACGCCCTTTGAGGCGGGCTACTATACCGCCAACGCGGTAGAGGCGGTGGCGGCCATGGCCCTGGCTGCCATCCGGGCCGGCGCGCGCATCCTGAACCTCTGGTCCGTGGAGGACGTGATGCTCCACGAGGACCGGGTGGTGGGCGTGGTGCTCAACTGGACCGCGGTGGAAATGGCCGGGCTGCACGTGGACCCCGTGGCCGTGCGCAGCCGCTACGTCATCGATGCCACGGGCCACGACGCCAGCGTGATCGCGGTCCTGGTGCGCAAGATGGGCCCGGTACTCAACACCCCCGGCGGGAAGCTGGAGGGCGAAAGGCCCATGTGGGCCACCGTGGGCGAAGAGCAGATCGTTGCCAACACCCGGGAGGTGTATCCGGGCCTGTACGTCGCCGGCATGGCCGCCAACGCCGTTTACGGCGGCTACCGCATGGGGCCCGTGTTCGGCGGCATGGTGCTCTCCGGGAAGAAGGTGGCCGAGGAACTGGCGCGAATATTGTAATTACCCACCCAAATTTTGCACCCGCGGCGGATATTCCTTACGGGTGGGTGGCCTCCGAAGGCCGCAGGGCTTTGTAAACGCGGCGTGGGGGCGGACGGGGCGACGGGCAATTTTGCCAGGGCGAACCTACCGCACGTGGCGAGATTGCGCGTCGGAGGTGTGGTTATGCGGCAAATACCTCCGCCCGAGGTGGAGGAACTGCTGGCCCGGGCCCGTGACGGCGACGCGGCGGCCAGGGAAAGCCTCATCGGTGACCACCGCCATTTCGTGCTCCAGGTGGCCGCCGCCTACTGCAGGCGGCCCCTGGACTGGAGTTGCGACGAGTTCAGCGTGGCCCTGGTGGCCTTCAACGAGGCCATCGATACCTTTCAACCCCACCGGGGCGTACCCTTTCTGGCCTTTGCCCGTCTGGTCATCAAGAGCCGGCTGGCGGACTTTTTTCGGCAGGAGCAACGGCAAACGCGCGAGACCCTCGTGGGCGCCCACGGTTCCCAGAACGCGGTCCGGGAGGCGTGGGTCGCCCACGCGGACGAGCTGGCCACCCGGGAACGGCGTGAGGAACTGGAAGCCTACCGGAGCCTCCTGGCCCGCTACGATCTGGACCTGCGCTCCCTGATAAAGGCCACGCCCCGGCACCGCGATACCCGCCGCACCCTGATCGCCGCGGCCCGCTCCCTGGCCCGGCGGCCGGAGCTGATGGCCCACCTGGAGCGCACCGGGCGTTTGCCGCTGCAGGAACTGGAACTCGCCACCGGCGTGTCCCGTAAGGTGCTGGAGCGCGGTCGGAAATACATTCTGGCTTTGAGCCTGATTTTCGCCCATCCCGAGGAATTTCCCTATCTTAACGATCACCTGCGGGAGGCCGGGGAGGGGATGCGCGGTGGCCAGGGGACTGGTCATTGACAAGGGCGACGGGCGTGCGGTGGTGCTCACCACCGAGGGCGAATTCCGGTATCTGAGGGGCCGGCGGGCCCGGGCCGCGGCCGTGGGAGATACGGTATCGCTGGTAGACCACACCGTGCCCCGCTGGCTGGCGGCCGCCGCGGCGGCGCTGATCCTTCTGGCGGTGGGCCTCTGGCAACTGGGGCTTATTTCACCCGCCGCGGCCTTTTTGAGCGTGGACCTGGGGCCGGCCGTGGAACTGGCCCTGGACCGCCAGGGGCGCATCGTGGAGGCGCGGGGCCTGGGGCCGGAAGGTCGGAAACTCCTCGAGGGTCTGGACCTCGCGGATCTGCCGGCCGAACGGGGCCTGGCGCTGCTTCTGGAACGGGCACCCGAGGCCGCCCGGCCGGTGGTTGTGGGTGTCACCCCGTTGCCGGGTCGGCGCCCGGCCCTGGACGCGGAGCGGGTGGCGGGCTGGGTGGCCAGGGCACGCGCCGCCGCCGGGTCCGGCGACGTGGTGGTGGTGCCCGTGTCGGTACTCCAGCGCAAAACCGCCGCGTGGGCCGGGGTATCCCCCGGACGCTACGTCCTGATGCGCAAGATGGCGGCCGGCCCGCAGGCCCGGACCGGCGGGGATGATGAGGAGGAGGACGCGCCCGCGGCCGGGCGACCGGGGCCGGCGGGCAAGGCGTCCCGGGAGGGGGCCGGGAAACCGGCCATGCCCGAGGGTGCCGGTCCGCCGGAGACCGCCGCGCCGGCGTTGGGGCCTTCGGCCCGCAAGCACGCGGGCACCGTCGGGGTACCCGACGGCATGGACCTGCCGGAGAAGCGCCTGCAGGAATTGGTTAGAGAACGGGAGATAGTGGTGGTCCCCGGACCGCGCAAAGCGGAAGACGCGCCGCGAAACCAGGGGGATAAGGAGTCCGGGGAAAAGGGGCCGCGCCACGCCCGGGGCACGGACGGGCGGAACGCCGCGCCGCGTGGCGGGGGAGAGGGGGGCGCCCGGTAAATTCGACACCCCGAGAGGTGCGGTGCTTCGCGCCCGGGAGCGGGTGCGGCCAGGGCCGGTCGAAGCCATGAGGGAGTTGCCAGGAATGCGGAACAAAAGAGGGGGGTCGGGCCCCCTTTTTTCGTCGGATGCGGAAGGGATAGTACCGGCGCGATGGAAATCTTTTTGTGTAAAAGTTCCGGGGAAGGGGAGAGGAAGATGAGTCTGCGCCTCAAACTGGTGGGCGGTTTTCTCTCGCTCCTGCTTCTGGCGGTGGTTCTGGGTGGCGTAGGCTACTACGAACTGAAGGTCCTGGACCGGTCCTATACGGAACTGATCGTGCACCGCACGGCCCTGATCGGTACCGCCAAGGACATGCTCATCAACTACGAGCACTCGGCCCTCATGATGAGGACCTTTCTCCTGACCGGCCAGCCCGAGTACGTGGAGGAGTACCGGACCGCGGCCCGCGCCGCCGCGGAAAAGATGCAGTTCCTGGAGGCCCATACCGACACCCCCGAGGGCCGCGAGTTGCTGGCCAGGCTGAGCGCGGCCCACCGCACCTTCGGTGCCTACGCCGAAGAGTTGATCGCCATGGGCCGCCGGGCGGCTTCGGCGCAGGAGCGCCTGACCGAGTCCGAACGCATCACCCTCCAGTACAAGGGAATCGCCCGGGCCGTAACCAGGGCCGGACAGGATTTCATAACCTACCAGGAGCGGCTCCTGGCCGAAAACATGGCCCTCAACCAGGCGCGGGTGAGGAGGGCCTTCGGTGTCAGCGGCGGACTGATGGTGGCGTTCGTTGTACTGGGGACGGCCGCGGCCCTTTTGATGGCGGGCCGGGTGGTCAGACCGCTGAAGTACCTGGAGCAGGCGGCCTCCAGGGTGGCGAAGGGTGACCTGACCGGAGAGCGCATCGCGGTGGGCACGCGCGACGAGGTGGCCGCCCTGGCCGGCTCGTTCAACCATATGCGGGAGCAACTCCGGGCCCTGGTAGGCAAGATGACCGAGCAGGCCCGGGCGGTATCGAGTGCCGTGCACCAGCTGAGGGAGGGCACGCGCCGGGCCGCCGACGGCGCCTCGCAGGTTTCGGGTAGCATGGCCGAAATTTCGGCCGCCATGGAACAGGTGACCGGCAACGTCCGGCAGGCAGCCGAAAATTCCGAGCGGGCGGCCGGGTACGCCGGCGAGGGAGCTGCGATGCTGCAACGTACCCTCGAACAGTTCAACGCCATGAGCCGGGCGGCCGAAAGGGTGGGGGCCGCGGTCCACGAACTCCACGGCAAGATCGGCGCGATCACCAGGATCGTGGACGTCATCAATCACGTCGCCGAGCAGACCAATTTGCTGGCCCTGAATGCGGCCATTGAGGCGGC
>DYER01000015.1 GCA_020725605.1 Ammonifex sp.
GCCTGCAGTTTCTGCTGCTGATGCTGCGGGAGGCCCGGCTGGGCCTGCTGGCGGCGGTGATGGCCGGCTTCGGCGGCGCGGTCTCGGAGGTGGGGGCCTCCATGATGGTGGGCGGCAACGTCAGGGGCGAGACGCGGGTGCTCACCACGGCCACCGTGCTGGAGGTCTCCAAGGGCAACTTCGAGCTGGCCACGGCCCTGAGCATTATTTTACTGCTTCTCTCCTTCGGCATTACCGCCTGCCTTACGTTGTTGCAGCAACAGCGGCAGGGACCCTAGTACCGCCAACAACTATTTTCCGGGGCCGGGGCCTTGTCCCCGGGTTTGGGGGTTTGGTCTTTGGAGATAGAGGTCCGCGACTTGCTGTTGATGAGGGGGCGACGTAGAATCCTTGACATCCCGCACTTCGTCCTGCCCCGGGGACAGGTCACCGCCCTGGTGGGGCCCAACGGGGCGGGGAAGACCAGCCTCATGCTGGTGCTGGCGGCCCTGGAGCGGCCCTCGGCCGGTACCGTGTGGTATGACGGCGTGCCCGTATGCCGCCGCAACTCCCTGGCTTTGCGCCGCCGCGTGGCGGTGGTGTTCCAGGAACCGCTGCTTCTGGACACCACGGTGCTGGGCAACGTCCTGACGGGTTTGCGGCTGAGGGGGGTGCCGCGACGCGAGGCCCTTCGGCGGGCAAAAGCATGGCTGGCCCGCCTCGGTATCGACCACCTCGCGGACCGCTCCGTACGGCACCTTTCCGGGGGCGAGGCGAGGCGCGTGAGCCTGGCCCGGGCCTTCGCCCTGGCGCCCGAGGTGCTCTTTCTGGACGAGCCCTTCGCGGCCCTCGATTATCCCACCCGCTGTACCCTGTGGCCCGAACTGGGCGGGTTGCTCCGCGAGACCGGCGTTACCACCCTGTTCATCACCCACGATTACCGGGAGATCCCCGGCCTGGCCCATCGGGTGGCCGTGATGGAAGGGGGCCGGGTGGTGCAGGTGGGCCCGCCCGAGGACGTGCTCTCCCGGTCGCCGGTGGGGACTTTCGCGGGCCCCCGTTAAGGGAGTGTTGCATTTCCACCACCCGGTCCGCGAGGCCCGCCAGCCTGCCGCCTGCCCCGGCGCCGAGGGATACGGTGCTCAGGGCCGGTAAGGGAGCGGTGGGGCGCGGCGCACCGTCGTTCCCCCACCGCTCATCCCGAGGGCCCCCCGGTTACCGGCGCCGGGGCCGCGGTTTTGGCCGGGTACCCCGCGTTGGCCAGCAGGACCGCGGTCACCAGGGCCCGGGCCTTGTCCAGGGTCTCCAGGTACTCCTGTTCCGGGACCGAGTCCGCGGTTACGGCCCCTCCGACCTGGAAGTAGGCCGTTCCCTCCTTGACGATGATGGTGCGGATGACGATGTTGAGGTCGCAGTCGCCGTCAAACCCGATCCAGCCGATGGAGCCCGTGTAGATGCCCCGGCGTACGGGCTCCAGTTCTTCGATGATCTCCATGGCCCGGATCTTCGGGGCCCCTGTGATGGAACCGCCCGGGAAGGTGGCGCGCAGGAGGTCTACCACGTCTTTGTCCGGCGCCAGGCGGCCCCGGACCGTCGAGACCAGGTGGAACACCGTGGCGTACTCTTCCAGGCAGAAGAGTTCGGGCACGTGCACCGAGCCCACCTGGCACACCCGGCCCAGGTCGTTGCGCTCCAGGTCGGTGATCATGGTCAGTTCGGCGCGGTCCTTTTCGCTGTGCCAGAGTTCCTCCCGCAGGCGGCGGTCCTCCTCCGGAGTGCGGCCCCGGGGTCGGGTCCCCTTGATGGGTCTGGTTTCCACCAGGCCGTCGTGGAGCCGCAGGAACCGCTCGGGCGAGGCGCAGACCACGGCGGCCTCCGGAAAACTCAGGTAGGCCGCGAAGGGGGCCGGGTTAACGGCGCGCAGGATCCGGTACAGGTGCCAGGGCGGGGCACTCAAGGGGGCCTCCAGGCGCTGGGAAAGGTTGACCTCGAAGATATCGCCGGCGGCTATGTATTCCCGCGCCCGCTCCACCGCGGCGCAGTAGGTCGCGCGGGTGAAATGAAAACCCAGGCCCAGCCGGGCCAGGTCGCCCTCGTGCCGGACCGGGGGAATCGAGGTGGGTACCCGGGGAAAATTGTGGTGGGCGGGTGTGGGGGTCCGCTCGGGGCGGGTACCCGGTACCGCACCTGCGGGGTGGGTCAAAGGGGGGACGCCGGGGTGGTAACCGGGCAGGTACGGGTATTCCAGGCCTTCCCGTATGGCCTTCAGACGCTCACGCGCGCGCCTCGTGCGCGACGGGCCCGCGGCCGGCAGACCGGTGCCGCACAGGTAAACATGACCCCCGAGGTGGTCGACGGCCACCACGACGTCGTAGAATCCCAGGTACATTTCGGGAAGGGCCAGGTCGTCCCTGGCCCGCACCGGCAGGGCCTCGATGTGCCGGCCCAGGTCGTAGGCGAAATAGCCCACGGCACCGCCCAGGAAGGGAAAGGGGGTCCCGGCACGGGGCAGCCGGTACTGCCGGAGAAGTCCTCGCAATGCTTCGAAAGGATCTCCGCACAGGTTCGTTACCCCTTCTGCGCTGATTACGGTCAGGCCGCGTCCGCGGGCGCGCAGTACAAGGAAGGGGTCCACCAGTACGAAGGAGTAGCGGCCGAGCCGGCCGCACGCCAGGGCACTGTCGAGCAGCGCGCCGTAGGGCCGCTCGGGGCCCCCCAGGGCCGCAAACAGCGCCACCGGGTCCGGAGCCACCGGCAATCGTTCCACCACAAGGGCCACCCTTCTCCACCTCCAAATGAAAAAACGACCAGCAGAGCGCTGGTCGCATCCAGCCATATTCGCGTCCCTGTTGCCCTTTGTGATTGCCCTGCTCAAAGGGTAACACACTATGGCCCCGGGCGTCAACCGCCGAATTTCACGGTTGCGGGCCGGAAAACCGGCGAAGAACTCATCCGTCCTCGGGCTCCAGGGGGAGGGCGTTGACGTTCAGGCGGCCCTGCTGGTCGAGTCTGGCCTCCACGGCCAGGCACAGCCGGGACAGGAGGGTGCTCCGCCCGCCAATCTGCAACAGCACGTTTTCGTAGGCCTTACCGATTTTGATGGTCCGGTCCTCGGGAACTCGGATGGTTGTGCGCGCCCCCACTTCCGAACCGGCCTCCCTTACGCTGACCCGGCCGCCGGCCACGATTTCGCCCCCGCGGAAAACGCCGTTGATATCCACGTCGCCTCCTGCGCGGATGTCGGTGTTGAAGCAACCCTGACCGGTCACCAGTACCTTTCCGGTGGCCTCGATCCGGCTGTTGGCGGCATATTGCAGCACCACGTCCGTGGGTTTGTCCTGCAGGCTGCGGAGGTGGGCGGCGTTCGCGGCCACTTCTTCGAGCAGGTCCGTGAGGAAGTTTTCGGTTACCTCCACGGCCTCAAGGCCGCAGAGGCATTTCAATTTCTGCCAGAGAAGCTCGGTCTCGGGCGGGGCCGGTACTCTTTCGCGGTCGAGCATCGACTTGAACCGGTGGAGGCGCTCGCGAATCTCGGGAAACTTGATTTCCAGCAGCAGTAATATCACGTGACCGTACCGGGTGCCCCTGCGGCGTACCTCGGGATGATTGAAAAGGACGTGCGCCGCCTGGTACAGCTGTCCCAGCTGCGCGTGCAACTCCTCCAGCAGGGCGGCTATATCCTGCCACCGCGCGGGAGGTCCGGCCTGGATTACGCTGCTCACCACGTTCTCGCGGATGGCAATTACGCTGCCCCCGGCGCCGACGTACGCCCCCGAAACCATGCCCAGAATCTCCACGGTGCCGCTGGCCTGAACGGTCATCCCGTCCTGTACGTTGCCGATGATCTTTACGTTCCCCTTGAAACGGATGTTCCCGGAAGTCATGTCTACGTCGCCTTCGTGAACCAGAACCGGTTCCACGCGCACCACGCGCACGTTACCGTATTCCTCGACGGCCGGACGGCCGGCAACGGTGGCCACCGCGGTGAGGCCGTCGGCCTGGAGCCGGGCCCCGAAGCCCGCCTTGAGGACGAGCTGGCGCGGTGCGGGCGGCAACAGGGGTTGTCCGTCGACGCCCACACCGGGGTGGCCCGGGGTGCCGGGACGTTTTACCGCCAGAAGATCGCCGGGTTCCACGGAAGGAATGCGGCGGAAATCCCGGAAGTCGACCGGGTCTTTGGGACCGTATTCGGTCTCCTTGAGCCAGGGCACCTCCAGCCATTCGTCTTCCGGGGGCTTCGGCGGCTCCCCTTCCGCCACGGTCCAGCAGCCTTCGCGCGGTTGCTCCACCAGACGCCTGATTTCCGCGTAGTTCAGGCCGTGGGTGACACCCTGCTCCACCAGGCGGGTCAGTATTTCCTCGTAAGACAAAGGGCAATGAAGTTCCTCTTCGCCGGCCACTTCCAGCATCAGGTCGGGAGTGGGTTCCCGGTCCACCAGACGGTAGCGGATGACGCGCCGGGGGACCAGTTCGGCGGAGGCGGTAAGCCGGTCCGGCGCCACCTTGATGGTGAGCCGCCCGGGCAATTCCCGGATGCGGGGCACCACGGCGATATCGTCGGACGCCTGAACTTCCGTCGGTTCGGACACCTCGTGGCCGTTGACGAACAGTTGTACTTCCGGTACGGGGACTATTACGGGCCGCCGGCCTGCCCCCACGGGATCCCGCACGAAGATTTTGCCGCCGCGTACCCAGGCCGCACCGTCGATATCCACCCGCTCCGCGTCCTGCGGTGTCCCGGCGTGGGGTTTTCTGGCACCGATGAGACTTTTGATCAGGTTCTCAAGGCTCTTCTCCATTCCAGGGCCACCCCGATTCAAAGATCTCCGCCAGGCGCCCGGCCACCCGGCGGAAGGCCTCCAAGACGCGGGGGTCGAACTGGGTGGGTCTGGTCCTTTCGTCCCCTTCCAGGATGATGCGGTAGGCCGTGGCGTGGTCCAGGGGCGGCTTGTAGACACGGCTGCTGCGCAGGGCGTCGTAAACGTCCGCCAGACGCACGATGCGGGCCGGTAGGGGTATTTTTTCACCCCGCAACCCGTAGGGATAACCGCTACCGTCCCAGCATTCGTGGTGAAACAGGGCGGTCTGGCGGGCCACGGCCAGACCGGGGGCGCCGGCCAGGATCCGGGCGCCGTACAGGGTGTGGCGCTGCATCTCGATCCTTTCGGCCTCCGATAGGGGTCCCGGCTTAAGGAGGATCTTCCGGGGCACGTGCAATTTTCCCACGTCGTGTACCCGTGCGGCCAATCTGATGGTCTGGACTTCCCGGTTGGGGAGGTTGAGTGCGCGCGCGAGTTCCGAAGCGTACTCGCCCACGCGCACGATGTGGCGGGCGGCATCTTCCACGTTGGCTTCCGCCGCCCGGGCCAGGCCCTCGATGACGCACAGAAAGGCATCGCCCGCATCGCGTCCCCTCAGGCGGCGTTCGAGGATCACGGCCACCTGTTGCGCCACGGCCTCCAGGATGTCCCGTCTGGCGTCGAGCAGGTCCGGCCCTTCCGCCACGACTCCCAGAAGCCCTAAGGTTTTGGCTCCGGCTCTTGCCGGAAACGTCCCGAGGGCCTTTACGCCGGGCAGTTCGGTCAGATGCCCGCACCGAAGGTGGTAGGTGCGACTCGGCCCTGGTCCCTCGGCGGCCATTTCGGGCACCAGATACCTCGCACCGGGCTCGCTGCAGGCCAGGGGAACAACCCTTTCCAGACCTGGCTCCGGCAGGGCGATCCAGGCCAGTCGCAAACCCAACTCCCGGACCACCATGGCACAGGCCGCGTCGAGCGCGGCCGTGAGACCGCGGTCCGAAATAACGTCCGAGAAGGGGCGGTATCCGGGGGGATCGGAGGGCACGGCATACCGCACCGACGGGGTTTCGAACCCCTCACGGGAGCCTGCCTCGCCGATCGCTTTAAGTTCCGGAAGCGGTTGGGGAGGACACGTAGTCTCGTGGGAGTTGAGGGGAGTTTTGGCCGGAGGGCAAGTCGGGTCCCCGGCTCCGGGGTCATCGCTGCGGGAGGGCGGGGTTACCCCCCCCCCCCCCCCCCCGA
>DYER01000016.1 GCA_020725605.1 Ammonifex sp.
ATGTTGACCACGTTGACCATGCTACGGCCCACCACCGCCACCCGGCGGCCGTGGTTGTGGGCCGTCAGGATGGCCTGCTGCAACCGGTGGATGTTGGTCGCGAAACTGGCGATAATGATACGCTCGCGGGCCTGACGGAAGGTCTGATCGAAGGTCTGGCCCACCACCCGTTCCGACATGGTGTAACCCGGCCGCTCCACGTTGGTGCTATCGGAAAGCAACGCCAGCACGCCCTTTTCGCCCAGCTGGGCCAGCCGGCAGAAGTCGGTGACCTCGCCGTCCACCGGGGTGTGGTCGATCTTGAAGTCACCGGTATCCAGTACCGTCCCGAGGGGAGTGTGCACCGCCACCGCCACGGCGTCGGGAATACTATGGGAAACCCTGATGAACTCCGCCCTGAACGGCCCTATGGCCACCACGTCGCGGGGTTTGACCACGCGCAGGTCCGCCTGGAGGCCGTATTCTTTCAGCTTGCCGGACAACAACCCCAGGGTCAGCTTGGTCCCGTAGACCGGTACGCTCAATTGGCGCAGCACGTAGGGTAGGGCCCCGATGTGATCCTCGTGACCGTGGGTCAGCACTATGCCGCGGACCTTTTCCCGCTGCTCCAGAAGATACTGAATGTCCGGAATGACTACGTCAATCCCAAGGAGTTCTTCTTCCGGAAACATGAGGCCGGCGTCAAGCAACAGGATGTCGTCGCCGTACCTCAGGACCAGCATGTTCTTGCCGATTTCCCCCTGCCCGCCCAGGGGTATCAGGTGTAACTTCTGTGCCAACCACGCACCTCCTCCGCGGGAGTATCCCGTGTTTGCTTCCAAATGCTATTATAACAAAAAAAAGAGGAGCCTCAAATGCTCCTCAGACCAGATTCAGTTGCTCCAGGCATTCCCTGATTTTTTCCTTTTCCGCCTCCGTGGCCTCCACCAGAGGCAATCGGGGCCCGCCCACCTGTAACCCGAGGAAGTTCAGGGCGGCCTTGACCGGTACCGGGTTGGTGGTGATGAAAAGGACCTTGAAAAGCGGGAAGAGTTCCGCGTGGATCTTGGCGGCCAGGGTGACGTTACCCGCGGTGAAGGCGTTGATCATCTCCTGGATGCGCTTGCCGGCCACATGGGAGGCCACACTCACCACTCCCCTGGCGCCCAGGGCCAGCATGGGCAGGGTCAGGGAGTCGTCGCCGCTGTAGATGGCAAAGTGGTCCGGCAACAGCCGCCGCAGCTCCGTGACCTGCTCCAGGCTGCCGCTGGCCTCCTTTATGGCCACCACGTTCTCGATCTCGGCCAGCCGGGCCACGGTACCCGGCAGGATGTTGACCGCGGTCCGCCCGGGTACATTGTACAGCATTACGGGGAGCCTGGTGCTGCGGGCTATGGCCGCGAAATGCTGGTACAGCCCCTCCTGCGAAGGTTTGTTGTAGTACGGTCCCACCACCATGATACCGTCCACGCCGGCGCGTTCGGCGGCCTGGGTGAGAGCCACGCTTTCGGCGGTGGAGTTGGTACCGGTCCCGGCGATAACGGCGGCCTTCCCGCCCACCTCCTCGACCACGGCCTGGAAGAGGGCCCCCTTCTCATCCTTGGTCAGGGTCGGGGACTCCCCGGTGGTACCCGCCACCACCAGACCGTCGGATCCGGACTCCACCAGGTGGCGGGCCAGCTTCTTGGCCTGAGCGTAATTCACGCTACCGTCCTTGTGGAAGGGGGTGACCATGGCGGTGATCACCCGTCCGAAATCGGCGACCAAGACCTCACCTTCTTTACCAGGATTTTTTAAACCCTCAGGTATCCACCCTTGTATACCAGCTCCGCGATCTGTACCGCGTTGGTGGCGGCCCCCTTGCGCAGCTGGTCCGCCACCACCCACAGGTTCAGACCGCACGGGATGGAGTTGTCCTCCCGGATGCGACCCACGAAAACCTCGTCGTGGTGGCTGGCAAACAGGGGCATGGGATAGCGGCGGTTCCCCGGGTCGTCCACCACTGCCACGCCCGGGGCCCCGGCCAGGACCTCTCTGGCCTCGGCCGCGGTCAGCTTGCGCTCCGTCTCCACGTTGATGGATTCCGAGTGGCTGCGGTAGACCGGCACCCGCACCGTGGTGGCCGTGATAGCTATGGTGTCGTCGTGGAGGATTTTATGGGTCTCGCGTACCATCTTCCATTCTTCTTTAGTGTAATCCATTTCCTGGAATACGTCAATATGGGGAATGAGGTTAAAGGCGATCTGGTAAGGAAATACCCGGGATTCCACCTCCCTGCCCTCCAGAACGTCCCGCGTCTGCCGGGTCAGTTCTTCGATGGCTTCCTGCCCCGCACCCGACACGGCCTGGTAGGTGGATACCACTACCCGTCGAATGCGGGCCGCGTCGTGGAGGGGCTTTAGGGCCACCACCATGATGATGGTCGAGCAGTTCGGATTGGCAATGATGCCGCGGTGCCACCGCACGTCCTCCGGGTTTACCTCCGGCACCACCAGAGGTACGCCCGGGTCCAGGCGAAAAGTGCTGCTGTTGTCCACTACCACGCATCCCCGGGCCACCGCGGCCGGGGCGAACTCCCTGCTGGCCGCTCCGCCGGCAAAAAGGGCCAGGTGCATGCCCTCAAAAATTTCCGGGGACGTCTGGTGTACCACGTACTCCTGTCCCCGGAAGACCAGCCTTTTTCCCGCCGAACGCGCGGTCGCGGCCAGCACGAGACGGGCCACCGGAAAATTCCTCTCTTCCAGGACCCGCAACAGTTCCTGCCCCACCGCGCCGGTGGCCCCCACGATCACCACATTGTAACCGTCCAAATCCCCAGCTAAACCTCCCTTAAGCGCTGTAGGTTACGAGCAAAGGTTGCAGCTGGCGACCGGCCAGGGCCGCAATGGTCGTCTCCAGAATGAGGTCCATCCGTGCCACTAATGAATTCGGTTTTTGACCCGGATTATCCTGCCCGAAGGGTACGAAATAAACGTTCTTGGTGTTGAGCAGGATACCGAGGTTCTTGGCGTTCAAACCCAGACCGTCGTTGGTGGCGATGGCCAGTATTACCGGACGCTGGTTGCGAAGGGTGGCCTTGGCCGCCATCAGCACCGGGGTGTCGGTGATGGCGTTGGCCAGCTTGGCCATGGTATTCCCGGTACAGGGCGCAATGATCAGGGCGTCCAGAAGTTTCTGCGGGCCGATGGGCTCGGCCCCCGGGATGGTATTAATTACCTTGCGACCGGTAATCTCCTCCAGTAAGTTTTTCCAGTACTCCGCCGTGCCGAAGCGGGTGTCGGTCGTATCGACGGAGGGAGAGACGACGGGTGTGACCTCGGCCCCCTCGGATATGAGCCGCCTCACCTCGCCGACGACCTCCCCGAGCGTACAGTGGGATCCGGTGAGGGCAAACCCTATTCTCACGCCCTTGAGCCGCACTCAGAACACACCTCCGGGTTGAGGAGGACTACCTCGCCCCGGTAAGGTATTCGGCTATGGTCACGGCCAGCAGGCGTCCGGCCGTTTTCGGAGCCACCTTACCGGGCAACCCGGGGGCCAGCAGGGCCGTGATGCCGAGCCTCTCTGCGGCGGCAAAGTCGGTGCCGCCCGGACCCGAGGCCAGGTCGATAATCAGCAGCCCGGGCCGGGAGCGGCGAAGCAGTTCGGCGGTCAGCACAAGAGCCGGTACGGTGTTGAAGATCACGTCCGCGCGGTGGATGTGCTCCGGGAACTCGGCAAAGCTAACCGCCCTCAAGCCCATTTCCAGGGCCCGCGCCCTCTGGGCGGGGCTCCTGGCCACCACCGTGGTGCGTGCCCCCAGGGCGTGCAACACCCGCCCCAGGGTAACACCCGTACGGCCGAAGCCCACCACGAAGGCCTCGCTGCCGTGCAGGGTGATGGGCAGGCGTTCCATGGCCATCATGATGGCCCCTTCTGCCGTGGGAATGGAGTTGAGAATGGCCACGTGGTCCAGGTCCATCAGTTCTACCAGGACCAGGTCCAGGCGGCGAACCAGTTCCCGTAGCACGGGCCGGGCCACACCCGCGAATACCGGCGTGCCCGGCGGCACCCGCCCCAGGGTCTCCTCGCTCAAGTACAGCGGCATGGTCCCGTGGGTGGCGTAAATCTGGCCTTTTTCGTTAACCCCCGGCACCGGCAGCACGATAGCCTTAGTTCCTTCCACGGCGGAAACAATGTCGTCGCAGATCACCACCTGCGGCGTGGCCGGAAGCGGCAAACCCACCACCCGCACCGAGGCCCCGAGAATGGCCAGCTCCGTGGCCAGATACATCTCCCGCGCGTCCCCGCCGAGCACGGCCAGGGTAAACCCCGTCAGGTCGGGCCGCATGGCCTGCGTGGCCCCCTTTTCGTCCCCAGTGTTGTAAAACAATATATGAGGACGAAAAGGGGCCGGTGCCTGTCATGACTCAGGTCTCGAAAAGGAGCCTGTCCAACCCGTAGACGAGTCCCCGCAAGTCCATTACCTTGCGTACGGCAAGCAGAACTCCGGGCATAAAGGATTCCCGGGACGTGGAATCGTGGCGTATGGTGAGGGTTTGGCCGGTCCCCCCGAAGATCACCTCCTGATGGGCCACCAGCCCCGGCAGGCGCACGCTGTGGATGCGGATGCCTCCGTCGTAGGTGCCGCCCCGTACGCCGGGTAGCTTTAATTCCTCGGTGGGCAGGCCCTGGCGGAAGTCTCCGCGCACTTCGGCCAGGAGCTCGGCGGTCTTGAGGGCCGTACCCGAGGGCGCGTCGATTTTCTGATCGTGGTGCAGTTCGATGATTTCCACCTGGGGGAAGAAGCGTGCCGCCTCGGCGGCGAACCGCATCATGAGGACCGCGCCCAGGGCGAAGTTGGGAGCCACTACGGCACCGACCCCCACCGTGGCAGACAGCCGTCGCAATTCTTCCAGCTCTGCGGCCGGTATACCCGTGGTACCCACCACGGGCCGCACCCCCTTGCCCAGGGCCAAGCGGGCGTTTTGAACCGCGGCGGCTGCGGCGGTAAAATCGACGAGCACGTCGGGCCTGACCTCGTCCAGGACCCCCTCCAGGTCCTCTCGTACCGGGACTCCGATTTCGCCCAGACCGGCCAGCACGCCCGCGTCTGTATTCACGCGGCGTACGTCGACGGCCGCCACCAGCATCAGGTCCTCCGCGCGCCATACCGCGCGCACCACCTCGGTACCCATCCGGCCGGCGGCACCGGTAACCGCTACCCTGATCACCCTACCACCTCCGCTGAGCTTGGCATTTTGGGTCTTATTTTGTTATGCGGGGCCGCCGGATGTCAAGAAAAACTCCCCTAACGGTTTTAGCGGGGTTCCCGAACCACAAAAACCCTACCGGGAAGCACGAGGCGGTACTCCGCCGCAGGGCATCCGGAACCCCCGGTTAGGAGCAAGTACCGGGCGTCGGGGACGCCGCGGAAACCGATCCGCGGCCACGGCTTCCCATCCTCCGACTTCATGGGCGGATGAACCTCCTTGAGTACCGGTGCGACAGAGAGAAAGATACCCGCAAGGCCGGCGTGGTTGGTTCGCCCGGCTGGTGGTCTCAGACCCGGGTGCGCCAGGTCTGGCGGTAGATGTTCACGTCGACGTGGCCCGGTTCGGGAAGGTCCCGCCGCTCGATGACGCCGCTGAAGACGAAGGCGTCCTGGCCCCAGCGGGATTCCACGAAACCGCCCACCACCTCGAATTCGGTGCGCCGGCCCTCCAGGACTTCCAGGGGATTGAAGGGCTCGTCGAGCCTGAGCTCCAGAGCGTAATCCCGAAATAGTTCCCAGATGAGCTTCTCGAGTTCGGGCGGCGGACACACCACCGGTAGCTTGATGTCGCGCGCCGCCTCGGCCCGGGGAATCATGTGGTTGTGGGCATACAGCCTTTCCGTCAGGCTGTTCACTATGCGCTCGACGCGCTCTTCCTCGGCCGGCTCGTAGTGAAGATAGAGCAACCGGCGGGCCAGGGACCTTATGAGGAGGTAATTGCGGTGTACGTTGCCCAGGGTGAGCGGGTGGATGCGTTCCGCCAGCAGGTGGAAGGCCTGGCTCAGTTCTTCTTCGCTCGACAACCCTGCCTTTTCGCGGGCCAGGGCCATGTAAGCGATCACGTCTTCCACATGTACGGGGATGCGGGCGGACGGCCGGCACGGGTCCTGGGGACTGAAGGCGTTGACCACGCTGGGGTCGATGGGGCCCAGCTCGCCCATTTTCCCCATGAGGATCTCGTCGGCCCCAAGGCAGATGAGGGTGCCGGCGCTGTAGGCGCGGTAGGGCACCAGGACCGCGAAGTGGGGCGTATACTCCCGTATCAGGTGTACGAGGCGCCACGGGGTCAGAATGTCCCCCCCGCGGGTGTAGAGAAACAGGTCGATGCGAGGTTGCGGGCCGCAGAGTTCAAGGTGCCGGTAAATTACGGGTACGACGTCGGAGGCCACGCGCGTACCCACGTTCTCGCGGTCCCCGGCCACATAGCAGATCAGTACCGCTTCGCGCAGCGCGCTTATTTGTTCCATGAGCCGGACGCGGCGTTCGTAGGCCATACTTCCGGTAGTATGTGCACAAAACCACAGAAAATTCCCGGCAGGGTGTTTTTCCCCGGCCGGGCACACCGAGCGGTATTCAGGTAGCGTTACGGGGGGAGGACGGCTCCAGTTCGACGATGATCACCTGGTTTCCGATCTTACGCACCGCCTCCCAGGGAATGACCAGGGCCCCGGTTTTGGTCCACCATCCGGTCAGGCCGGCCCTTCGGGGCAGGATCAGGGCCTGCACCTGTCCGGAACGTACGTCTATGGCCAGGTCGGAGTCGCCGACCACCCCCAGACGCGCACCGTTCGTAAGGTTTATGACTTCCTTGCCCACCAGTTCGGCCATCCGCAACGGATACCACCCCCGAAGCCCAGGCGCCACACGAAGGGCTGGATCACGGCCAGGAGCAGGGATATACTGGCCAGGGGTTCGAGGGACACGGGTCCCAGGGAGACCCGTGCCGGCACGTGGATGTTGAGGAATTCCAGAAGTAAAACCAGGGAAAGGTAGATGCCGCCGGCAGTCCCCACCAGACCGGCCAGGGCCTGGGAAAGGGGCGAGGGCCTCTCGTCGAACTGCCGCTGCCGCATCCTGATCAGGTCCACGCGCCCGCAAACGCCCAACGCCACCAGCAGCAGGATGGTACAGGCGACCAGCACCGTGACGGCCATGTTGTCCCACCCCCGTACTATGTTTACTGGCGGGGACGGGCCAATATGCCTGATTCAGCGCCCGGTGTGGCCGAATCCCCCCTCACCCCGCGGCGTGTCTTCGAGGGCGTCAACCTCTTCCCAGCGCACGCGGGCCACTTCCTGCACCACGAGTTGCGCTATGCGGTCCCCGCGGTTTACGGTGAAGGGTCGGGGCCCGTGGTTGATGAGGATGACCTGGATTTCTCCCCGGTAATCTGCGTCGACGGTCCCGGGGGCGTTGAGCAAGGTCACGCCGAACTCCCGCGCCAGCCCGCTGCGCGGCCGCACCTGGGCCTCGTAACCGGGAGGCAGAGCAAGCGCTATGCCGCAGGGAATGGCCCGGTACTCACCGGGGGCAAGGATTACGGGCTCTTCCACGGCGGCGTAGAGATCCATGCCCGCGGCGCCGGCGGTCATGTACCGGGGCAGCGGCAGGTCGGTTGCGGCGGGCAGGCGCCTGATGCGCACCGGCACTTCCTTCATAATACCCGGCCTACCGACTCGTGCAGGGTAGTACAGTCGTTCCAGGGGCCCACCACGGCGATGGAGAAGTCCTCCGGCCTCAGCATGTCTGCGGCCAGCCTCCGCACGTCCTCATCGGTGACCCGTTCGATGCGCTCCACCACTTCCTCGGGGGTGAGGTGCCGGCGCAGGTAAAGTTCCGACTTGGCCAGGCGGCTCATCCTGGTGCTCACACTTTCCAGGCTCAGCAACAAACCGCCCTTGAGCTGGTCCTTGGCGCGGCGGAGTTCCTCGGGCCGCAGTCCGTTGGCGCTCAGGTCCAGGACTTCGCGGCAGATGAGCTCCAGCACCTGCCTGGTATTTTCTTTACTTAGCCCGGCGTAGATGCCAAAAATTCCGCTGTCGCGGTAGGAGCTGTGGTAGGAATAGACCGAATAGGCCAGGCCGCGCCGTTCCCGAATTTGCTGGAAAAGGCGCGAACTCAGGCCCCCTCCCAGCACGGTGTTGACCACCTGCAGGACGTAAAGTTGCTCGTGGTCCAGGCTGAGACCCGCCGTGCCGAGGCAAAGGTGCACCTGCTCCGTGTCCTTGGTACGGCAGGTCACCTCACGGTGGGGCACCGGTCTGTGGACCGACGGTGTACCGCCCGCCGGTGGTCCGATGGCGGCAAAGGCGCCTGATAACCGGTCCACGACCTGCTGGTGCGTGATGTGGCCGGCGGCGGCCACGATCACGCGTCCGCGGAGGTAATACCGCTCGTAGAAACTAAGGACCGCCTCGCGGTCGAAATTCCGGACCGTTTCCTGGCGGCCCAGCACGGGCCGTCCCAGCGGGTGACCCTGCCACAGGGTGCTGGCAAAGACGTCGTGCACCAGTTCGTCCGGGGTATCCTCGTACATCTTGATTTCTTCCAGCACCACGTTCTTTTCCCGCTCCAGGTCTTCTTTTGCGAAGCGGGAGTTGAAGAACATGTCGGTCAGCACGTCCGCCGCCAGATCGAAATGTTCGTCCAGCACCCGGGCGTAATAGCAGGTGTACTCCTTGGTCGTGAAGGCGTTGAGCTGGCCGCCCACGGCCTCCAAAGACTCGGCGATTTCGCTGGCGGTGCGGCGGTGCGTCCCCTTGAAAAACAGATGCTCGATGAAATGCGAAAGACCGTGGTATTCGGGGGCCTCGTCCCGGGACCCCACCTCCACCCACACGCCCAGCACCACGGAGCGCACGTGGGGTATCTCCTCCGTCAGGATGGTTACCCCGTTCTCAAGGACGGTCTTGTGATACATGGATTCTCCTCCTGCCCGGCAATTGACAGCTTCATTCTTCGGCCAGCAGGCTGCCCACGGTGCCCGGTTCGTACCCCTGGGCCCGCAGCTCCTTGAGGATGACCGGGAGGGCCTCCACCGTCGGCGCCGTGGGGTGCAGCAGGACGATGGCGCCGTTGTGGGCCCGGCGAACCACCCGGTCGGCGAGAGTACCGGGATCGGGCAGCTGCCAATCCAATCCATCAATGCTCCACATGATGACCCGCAGCCCGCACAGAGCGGCCGCCTCGAGCACGGCAGGTCCGCACTCCCCGTACGGCGGAGCGAAAAGGCGAGGTTCGCAGCCCGTGATCCGGAGAATAGCCTCACAGCTCCGGCGCAGTTCTTCCTGATTGGCGGTCCTGGTCAGGCGGTCCGGGTGGGGGTGGGAATGCCCGTGGGTGCCGATTTCGTGGCCTGCCGCGGCGATCTCGCGCGCACACGCGGGGTGCTGTTCGGTCCACCGGCCGGTCAGGAAAAAGGTAGCCCGCACCCCGTGCTCCGCCAGACACCTCAGGAGAGCCGGCAGGTTCTCCTCTCCCCAGTCCACGTTGAAGGTAAGGGCCATTTTCCTTGTTTCGCTGCTCCCCCGAAAAACGGGACCCGGAACCGCGGCCGGGGCCACAAAGCGGTCCCGCAGGGTCAGAGCAAAGGCCAGCAATACGGGAAGCAGAACCGCCGCCAGTACTGCCAGGCGGCGCAGGCGGCGCCACGATACGAAATAAGCGCCCAGCACAACCAGCCTCCCCGGGCGTGGGTGCCCGGGGAGATCCTATGCACGATGCGGGGCGTTTATAAGGGGTGCGACGGAGAATCTTGCCTTAGGAACGCTATGCATTCACAGGCACCGGTGCGCTGGCAAAATTATCCGTATCACCGGCGGCGCGCACGCGGGGAGCGTTCGTTCCGGGTGGCTTGCGGCCTCAAGCCCTCCTTCTGGGGCCGCTGGACCTCCTTCTTGGACAGCTTGATGCGACCCTGATTGTCGTAACCGGTCACCTTGACCAGTACCTCGTCGCCTTCCTTCACCACGTCTTCCACCCGGCGCACGCGGGTGGGGGCCAGCTGCGAGATGTGC
>DYER01000017.1 GCA_020725605.1 Ammonifex sp.
AGGCCCGCATCCAGGGGCTGGCCGACGTGCACGCCGAAAGCAACCGCCCCCTCGGGGGAGCCTGGCTTTTGGACCACCTCTGGCAGCGCTTCGGTATCGACGCCGTGCTGCGCCGCCTGCTGCAGAAGCGGCGGTTCAAGAGCCCGGTGGAAAGGCCCCTCTTCGCCCCGGTGGCCAACCGGGCCCTGGCGCCACGAGCCAAGTTGCAGGTCGAGGACTGGGTGGTCCGCCAGGTGGTCATCCCGGGCCTGCCCCAGGTGGCCGTGCAGCACCTCTACCGGACCATCGACTTCCTCCTGGAGGCCGGGGAAGAGCTGCAGCGGGAGGTCTTCTTCCGGGTGGCCAACCTCCTGAACCTGGAGGTGGACCTGCTGTACTTCGAAACCACCTCCACCTATTTCGAGATCGAGGAACCCGACGCGCGCGGCCAGGGTATCCGCCGCCACGGCCCCCGACCGCTGCCATGCGCGGCATCTTCGAGGCCCTCAACGTGCCCCTGCCGCCCCGGGTGTACGAGGCCCGGGCGAGGCGGCGAAAGGCCAAGGACCAGATACACGCCTGCTCTTCACGAGAGGCGGAAAGCCTTGCGGCAGGCGGCTTTCCCCTTTGTAAAAAAGAGGTACCGTCGAACTCCGGGAATCCATACGGAAAGGAGCCGTTAACATGCAGCGAATTCTGCAGATTTTCGTTTTCTTTGCCATTGTAGTGTTAACCTCTCTTTGGACGACAGGATGTAGCAGCCCTATGGTCGAAACTGAACAAAATTGGGGCAAGGAAATCGATCTAGAACCCCAGATTAATATGATTATTTGGAATACCGGCTCCCGTGGGCCAGTAAAACAACCGGATCTGAACTTAAAAGTATTCTCATACGAAATCAGAAGTTTGGCGGCTCACATTAAAAGCGCAAATTATAAACCAACCACAAATAAAACACCTGAAACAGTTTCTTTTTCCAGTATCCGCAATCCGGACTTCCGTAAGTATCCCCTGGCAGTACAATTCAAGTTCGATAAGCATTTTTACTTCGGGGAAAGCCAAATTCAAACCTTCGTCTTTTTGGTCGATGATAAGGGAATATTGGAAATTTTATACCCCAAAAACGAAAAGGAGTGGTACAAACTTTCCGATAGCGAATACGGGCTCTGGTTCAAAAAGTTATATGAACTACGGCTAGTTATTCCTTACGCGTTGGATGATGTATGAAGATAGAATTCTGGGTTCCGCGCTGATAAAAAGCCCGGCAATAAAAACAAATCCACGGTCAGGTATGTTCGACTGGAATACGTGTCTATTCCATCTCCTCCTGGGCCACAGAGCAGTGCCTTTTCTTTATGCTACTCCAAGAAACGGAAAAAAGTAAGAAAGCAGGGTAAACTCACCGTTTACCCCTGCGATGTCAAAGATATTTGTTAAGAACCGGGGCTTTTTTAAGTATTCTTTTTCCACTTTTAAGGACAAGGGTACTCTGCACATACCTCTTGTTCACACCACGGAACCCCTTGACGACAAAATCTACATGTATATGACCAGTAGCATATGCCTTGCGACCTCCATGGTCTAGCCAGACATCATTTATTACATGATACCAGCAGATATATTGGGTTGTATCCAATGGCACAATATCGGTGGCATCACCCATTTGGTGATAACTTTTCGGAGCAGAATTAGGCGTAGCATCGTTTTCCGCCATGCAACGGAAACCATCAGTTATTTTGAGTGCACCGACAAGATTTCTCAATTGCTGCAGATGGTTAAATTGATCAAGCGTTGCATGCACAGCTCCATTACAACCATTACTTCCGGCATGATTAGAGTCGAGTAATTGTTTAACCAAGGACAGGAGGTAGGTACCCGCCGGATGGGGCTCTACTTTGCCGTGGGCTCATCCAGGACAAAATGTTTCCTTAACCTGTTCAGCGCTCGCTCTTTCATCTGGTGCACTGCAGGCTGTGACATCCCAAGTTCCTCAGCTACCTCCTGCTCTGTCCGTTCCTCCAGGACCGTTGCCGTGATGACCTTTTGCTGCTGCGGGGTCAGCAACGCGAGAGCTTCCTGAAGGAACACCGTGTCCTCTACTTCGGCCAGGAGGTCATCTGTCGCGGCTACGGTATCGAGCATCTCTGTCATCTCATTTTCGGCGTCTTGGCTGAGTAGGTCGTTGAGGATTAGCAGTTCATACTCCTGTACCCGCTTATACTTCTTCGCCAACCTGATGGCCTCGTGACGCAGGCCGGTTACAAACCAAGCCATAATCCGAACATCTTCGAAGTCATCGTCGCAGGTGTCAGGTGTAGGGAGCCATCATCGTCCCCCTCCTTCCAGCTTGCTTACCCTGCCCTTTACTACATAAAGAGAAAAAAGGGGGGCATTTTAATAACCCCCTACCGTAAAAAAATTTTAGGTTAGTTATGCTTACCGCTCTTGCGGGAGAAGTAGCGGTTTAACTCGTCCCTACCCCAGGTGGTATTTGGCTGGTAGCGGTAAACGGCTTCCACTATCCAGGTCACCAAATCGGAGTAGGCGTCATCGTAACCTAGTTGACGGCTGTATTTCTTAACGATTGGAATGAAGCGGTGAACGACCTGGGTCATAGCTTCCTCGTCACCATTTTTAGCCTGGTCAATTAATTCCCGAAGTTTTTGCCTCCTTTGCATGGCTTTCCCCCTTCTTTCCGCTGGCGCCGCCAACAAGGCTGTCATGGATTACCTGCTAGCACCAGCACCACCGGCCAGTCTTCTGTCCTACTAGCCGCGGTGGAAGAACATAACCAGGTCCCAAAGCACCGGATGCCAGATGGGCCGGCCGGCCCGTCAGTCCCAAGATATCCATCATCTGCCACCCCCTCAGCAAGCTCTGCGCACCTCCGGAACTGGGTCTCTCGGGAGGGCTGGTTCGCCGGGGGTGGATTAATTTCATTTCGGCCATCCTGGACCAGTTTATCGTCGGCCGCGACACAGGAGGAGGACACATTTTACGCTACATCTCCGGGATGGTCTACCCAGGCGTTACCCTATGTAGATGCCCTGGATACGCAGAATGCCCTGGATACGCAGTTCCCAAAATCCCCGGTTAATTAAAGGGAGCCAGAACCGGCTCCCTTGCATCCGACACGTAAATCTCCCCACTTCAGCCTTAAAGAAACAGCCCTGGACGGCTTATCTGTCACTTCCTTCTGTCACTTCCTCGGTGGTGCAGGCTGGTACCACATGAAATAGCTCGCCGGCTTGACGCCCACGGAGGCAACCCACAGGGCCGCCAGCACGACGGGGGCGAAAAACCATTTCTTAAACCTGGCCGACATCTGACGCTCACCTCCTCCCGTTATGGATTTCTTAAAGCCACCGGTCGTACCGCGCGATGAACCGGTAGCCTATCGGCGTCAGGCTCGCGCCCTGCGCCACCAGTGCCCCCACGATGATCTCCAGGCCGAACCGCAGCGCGTCGATTTGCCGGTGGTCCAGTCCGCCTGCCGGGCCAGGTACGAGGCCGGCGCGGCGGCCACCTGTGGCAGGGTAACGAAGCCGCCTCCCCTCTGGATCAACTCGTGGTCAAACGTTGGTTAGAAAACCGCGCGGTACGTGCCGGTTCTGGATCCCATCTTAGAGGGAATTTTCGGTCTTGTCTACCATTTTGGTCCAAAAACCGCAGTTTGACGTCTGAAAACCGCAAATCCGTGTCTGAAAGTGAAAGGGGGGAGAGGACGGCTCCGAAAACGAGGCTGGAATACCGGGGGTCCGGTGTGGTCGCTCGCGGGACAAAGTCACCGGAGAGCGAGAAAGGGAATGGAAAGGGGTCGCTCATTAAACCCCGTTGGGTGCCGCCCCTCCGGACGCGCCGGACGGGACGCTATTGACGCCACCATCCCTCACGGTTAGTACGGGGACCAGAAGGGGAGCGGGGTCGGGTGCCGCGGCTCGACTTGGACCGGCTCCACGACAGGGTGGCCGGCATTCGCGAGTCCCTGGAGGCCCTGAGGGAGTACGCGTGTTGGGACGAGGGGCGCTCCTGGCCACTTCCGGCTCCGTGGTGAGACCGCATGACGCACGAGAAGTGTACCGAGAGTGCTACGCCAGGGGTATTACCGCATGACCGTTGGGAAGCCGTAAGTGCCCGATTGCCTGAAGGGTGTGCCTTTCGCCTCAGGAAAAGAAGCGGGCTGGTGGCGGTCTTACGGGGTTTCCTGGAAGGACTTCCGGAGGTGCGCTTCGCCTATCTGTACGGCTCCTTCCTCGAGGACCTTCCCGTGCGGGACCTCGACGCGGGGATCTTCTTTGACCCCGCCCTCGGCCGCGAGGAGGTGCTTCGACCGCCTCTCGACCTGGCTTCGACCTCGGCCGTCTTGCGGGCGTGGGCGTCGACGTCCAGGCCCTGAATTGCGCCCCGGCGGCCCTGAGGTTCCACGCGGTGCGCGGTTTACTGCTGCTGTCCCGCGACGGTGAGGAAAGGTTAAGCTTTGCTGAAACTGCCAGATGGCGACCGCCGTACTCATGCCGTTACCACGGTTAAGGAGGCGTCTGCGACGTTAACCGGAACGGCGCCGGCCAGCATCCAGGGTAATGAGGACAGGGTGCGGGGCGCGTTGAGCACCACCACCTCCACCGGGTGGAACAGCCACTCGGATCCCGGGTCCGGGTCGTGGTCCGGGAACAGGGCCCGCTCCAGATGGTAGGCCAGCCCTTCCGCCAGGTCCGCGGCCGTGTCCGCGTCTGGGCACAGGACGGGGTAAACCCCGATGCCCACGTCCACTTCGCTCAAAGCAGTGGCCCTGCCGTCGGCGTAGGACCCCATCAGGTAGGCCACCGCCACAGCGGGTGTTCTTCCGGCCTGATTTCGTATTTCCCGGACGATTTCCTCTTGCGGCAAGATCACGGTAGCCCATACTCCCCAAAAAGAGGTGCGAGTTTTCAGATACAGGGGCCCGTTACCCAGGTGATGTACCAGGGTCCGCCCTCTCCGGCCGGCCGCACCGCAACCCGGCTGACGCAGGAGCCGGCACTGCCGGTGGAAGTCGCCGGGTCAAAGCGCACGTCCAGTACCCGACCCCCGTCAAGCTCGCGTTCCCCCCACGGTGGCAAAATCCTCCACCCACGGGCTGGACACTCCCGTCACCCAGCCGCACTCTTCAAATTTGGGGCGCCGGAGTTCCTTCAGTTCGGGCCGGCCACGTGGTTCCCGCAAAGAGCCAAGGGACCCCCCGGTTTACGTACCCCCTATCTACGGCACCGTACGCGCAAGGGCTTCACGGAGGGCCGGGGTACCGGTCCAGAACCCGTCCGCGGTCCATCAGGCGGCCGGCGTAGAAGCGGTCGATGCGCCAGCGGCCGGAGGTTTCCTCGTAGGTGACGTATTGCGCGTCGAAAACCCCGCGCGGGTCCCAATCGAGGCGGTGGGTATAGCCCATCATGAGGGCCAGTTTTCTGCGGGGAAACAGCTCCCGCACCGCCAATGCCAGCCGGTCCAGGTAGGTTTCCAGGGCCTTTGGCTCCTGCGCCATGGCCTTTTCGAAGGTGAAATAGCGCGCCGGGTCCAGACGGGCGAAGACGTAGAGCAGCTCGTCCACGTCGCGCAGGTGGATTTCCCACGCGAAGGAATCGCCGCCCACGTCCAGACGGCCGCACTCCCGCGCGAGCTTTCCGGCCGCCCCGGCGTAGGGTGGGTCGCTCGCGTCGACGGGATACAGTTTGCCCGCCGCCATCAACTCCGCCAGGGAGCGTTCTTCGAAAAACACGCGAAAGAGCAGCGCCACCATCTCGGCCCTGGTTACGGGGTCCCGCGGCCGGACCGTACCGTCAGGGTAACCCCTCACCCAGCCGGCGGCCGCGGCCCGCGCCAGGTAGGGCCTCCGGTCCGGGGAAATCCGGTCCGCGTCGGTAAAGGTAAGAACCTCCTCCGCCGGATCGGCGCCGCCGCCGGCCGCCTTCACCAGCGCCACGATCACCTCCTCGCGCCGCGCCGGGTCCTCCGCCCGAAAGGCCAATCCGCCGCCGGGTAAGGGGTCCCCCGGCAGGTATTCCTTTACGGCTTCGGCGAAGGGCGCGGTCCAGTGCCCCGCCAGGTCCGCAAAGGCAGAACCCGCCACCGGCTGCACCTTCAGGCCGAGGACGTTGACCAGCATGACGGCCACCTCGGCCCGGGACACCGGCCGGTCCGGGTAAAAGGAGCCGTCCGGGTAGCCCCGGATCAGGCCGCGTTCCGTCATGGCCGAGATTACCCGATAGGCCCAGTGCCGTGGCGTCACGTCCGGATAAACCGTCGCCCGGGCCGCCGGCAGTACAACGCCGCCGAGCAGCAACGCACAGGCAAGGAACCCTGCCGCAACGATCCACCGTCGGGCGGCCGAGACTGCGGAACTCCGCACGACACCACCCTCCACCGAATTGGCCTCGCTTCAGAACGGGGCCTGTCCCCACCCCGGGCCGGGTAATGGTAGACTCCCGTTACCGGGGTTCCCGGTTCGGGCTCCCCCGGGCCGGCGGTTCGGCGGGCGCCCAGCGTACCCAGAATTCGTCGAGCGGCGTGTAGACCTCCGTCGGAACCGAATCCGGCCTGCGGTAGACCGGGACCCGCTCTCCGTCCGGCAGGCCCCGGGCCCTCCCCTCGCCGAGCAACTCGAACCTGGCCGCAGGTAACGCGCCGGCGTCCAGGAGTTCCACCGCCCGGTATTCCCGCCCCCCGAATAGCAGCGCAATGCCGTTGCCCGTCGCCGGCGTTCCCCGTGCCAGGGGGGCCGGCGCCCGTGCGGCTGCGCCACCGGTTTCCGGAACCTCGCTGGGTCGGTGCGCCTCTTCCTCCCCGGCCCGGCTGGCCGTAAGATACCCTTGCGTTTTTTCGGACGCCGCACCCGCAGGCGCCGCCGGGGGCCCGTTCCCGGAAGCCGGGCCACCTCCGACGATGCCCCCGCCACCGCGGCCCGCCGGTGCGCCGGCCACAGAAGGACCCTCGGGGACCGGTGCGGCCGGTTCCTCGCGATCAGTGGCCGGTCCGGCGTTCGCCCGGTCGGCCGCCACCAACGGCGCTTCCTTGCACTGTTCCGAAGCCCGCGCCCGGTCGTCCATCCCGGCGGCCGGTGCCGACGGGCAGGGGCCCTGCGACGCCTCCTGCTCTACCCCGGCCCGCCCCTGCGCCACCTCGGCCGCGAAGGGAGGCCACCACGGCCACCGGCCCTCCACCGACCACCGGCCGTAACCATAGGAGCCGAAGCACAGCACCAGCACCGCCGCGGCGGTCCCCAGAAAAGCGCTTATCTTGCGGAGGCCCCATCTGGCCCCGGCCCGCCGGCCGCCGAGTTTACGGCTCAAGGCCACGGCCAGGCGCTGCGGGAAATCAGGTTCCGGCATGGCGGGCGGCGCGAGCCTTCTCACGCGCCGTACGGTCTCCAGCAGCAGTTCCCATTCCTCGTCGCCGTCGCATGAGGGAGGGCGGCGGCCCTGGTTAAGGGCGTCGATGTAAAGGGAAAGCCGGTCTTCGGGACTCACGGCAGGTCTCCCTCCCCTTTTGAGGGCTTTTCGGGGCAAAGTACTTTGCGCAGCGCGACGAGGGCCCGGTACTGGAGGACCCGCACGGCCCCCTCGCTGCGGCCCATGGCGTGAGCCGTTTGCCTAACCGACCAGCCATCCAGTAATCGAAGGGTAATCACCCGCCGGTAATCGGGGGCCAGACTCGCCAGGGCGGTCCGCACCCGCTCCTCCTCCTCCCTGGCCTCGGCCATGGCCGCCGGGTCCTCGCCGACGTCCGCGGACCCGAGACACGCGAGGTCCACATCGGGTAAGCAGGCATCATTCCGGGACCGCTGCCGCCACCGGTCCCGCACCAGATTCCGGGCCACCTGCTTCAGGTAGCCCACAAAGCCGGCGCCGTCCTGCGCGCGCAAGGCGTCGAGCATGGGCAGGGCCCTCAAATAGGTCTCCTGGGTGAGTTCTTCGGCTTCGTAACGATTCTGTACCAGGTAATAAAGGAATCTATATAAAGGCTCCCACGTGGCACGGCACAACTCTTCCAGCGCGGCCCGGTCACCCTGCCGGGCCCGGGTCACCAGTTCTTTTTCCAAGGCCAACCACCCGCTCCGCCACGCCAGTCGCCGGTCCGAATAATGAGACGACGCGGCCGAGTATTTGTTACACAGGCTATTTTAGCCCGGCCCGCCAGTCCCTGGCAACGGGGAATCCGAATTGTCCGGGTTGTGGGGAGCGCAAGTCCATGGTATGATACAGAAAAGCCTGCGCCACCACGAAATTATCAATAAAGTAGCGACCGGGTTGACCGGGCACGTGCCCGGTTCTTTCGGAGGAAGTTCATGGCCAGGAAAGGCCTGCTGCTCACGCTGTTCCTGCTGGCGGCCGCGGGCTGCCAGCTCTCCCCGCACTTCACCCCGGCCGAGGGTCACCCCGCGGTGGTCCCGACCGCCTGGGGGCCGGTGGTTCCGCCGGTGCGGGCCGAAGCCGAAGCGGGTATCCCACCCGAACCTCCCGCGGGATACGAAGTAACCCTTTTCGCTTGCGGATTCCTGTGGCGCCTGACAGACCCGCACCCCCCGCAATCAGAGCCGCTGACCCGGGCCGAGGCCTGGGAGGTGGCCCGCGAGTTCGTGCGCCGTTACGGGGGCCTGCCGGCCAACACGGTCCTGGCCCGGGTGTTCCGTATAGACCCCACATCGGACGGCCGCGCGGCGGCTTACTGCTTTTATCTCACGCCCCGGCCCCTCAACATCAACGGCTTTGGCTTTCTGGAGGACGGCATCACGGTCCTGGTACGGGGCCGTAAGGTGGTGTACTACCGGCGGTGCTGGTATAACCCCAGGGAAATACTCAACAACGAGGCCCGGCCCGTGATTCCGGCCCGGGAAGCCCTGGCGGGCCTGCGGGCCCGGGGCCTGTGGCCGGCGGAAACGCCGCCCACCAGGGTGAACCTGCTGTACCACGCGGGCACCCACGCGGCCGCCACCGTGATCCTGAAGCCGGTGTGGTACTTCGAGGCCGGCCCGGGGGGTTGCGCGGTCGTGGACGCCTGGACCGGCGAGCCGGTGCGCTTTTCCTGGCCCCACGCATAAGCCGCGCGCCCGCGGTCAATCCTAAGGTCAGTAAAACCAGAGGGGAGGACCTGCCTTGGGACTCATGCGCTGGGATCCCGCCCACGAACTTCAGGCCCTGCGGCACCAGATGAACCGCCTGCTCGACGAGACCATGCGGGGGCGCCGCTTCGGGTGGTGGCGCCGGCCGGTTCTGCCGGAAGCCGGCCCGCGCCTCGACGTGTACCAGACCGACACCGAAGTGGTCGTGACGGCCGAACTGCCGGGCATCGAATCAAAGGAGGACGTGGAGGTAACGGCCACGGAGGACAGTCTCTCACTCAAGGGAGAAATAAAGCGCGGTCAGGACATCAGGGATGAGAACTACTACCACAGCGAGCGCTATTACGGCGCCTTTCACCGTACCCTGCCCCTGCCGGTCAAGGTCAAACCGGCCGAAGCCCGCGCTACCTACCGTAACGGCGTGCTGGAGGTGCGCCTGCCCAAGGCCGAGCCGGGCCGCGACCGCACGGTGCGCATCGACATCCACTGAGCGTATTACATAAGTTTGGCATCGGGGCCCCACACGGGGCTTTTTTGTTTACAGAACTGTGACATTACGGTAACGGCTTCGTGAACTGTACGGGCTATAATGCCGCTTCAGGGGGGTGATGACATGAAGCGTTTCGTCCTCATCGCACTGGCGGGTCTTTTGCTGGTGGCCCTGGCCGTACCGGCCCTGGCCGCGGTCGGCACCGACGACGAAATCGCCGCCTTGGAGCAACAGATCCGGGACCTGCAGAAGCAACTCATCGACAAGTACGTGGCGGCCGGCCGGCTGACCCCGGAGCAGGGCAAGTTCATGCAGGACCGCCTGGACGCCGTATCCCAGTGGCGCGCCGCCAATCCGAACGCCACCGGATGGTGGTGTCCGGGCTGGGGTACCGGCATGGGCCCGGGTATGATGTGGGGAGGCCGGGGTTTCGGTTGGGGCGGAGGTCCGCCCTGGGCCCGCACCCAGGTCCAGAGCAGGTAACCGAAGGTGGCAATCCCGTTACGGACCGGCGCATGACTTTTCGGTCTCCTTGCTGGCGGCCCCTGACCGAGGGGCCACTTTTTTATTCGGCGAAGGGACTTCGAGGGCAAAGCGGTGAACCGAGCCGGCCGATATGTGGCTAAGCCTCTGCCGTCCAAAACCGGATGGCCTTCCGGGGCACAATTCCCGGTTGCCAAGACATACCGGCAGAAAACCAATGGGCGTCTGCAGGGCACCGCACTCAGGCCGCCGGAGCCGCCGGCAGGTTCACCCTGAAGGTGCTGCCCCGCCCGGGCTCGCTTTCCACGTCCACGCGGCCGCCGTGGGCCTCGACGATGGCGCGCACGATGGCCAGGCCGAGCCCGGCGCCGCCGGTGCGCCGGCGGGCCGGGTCCCCCTTGTAGAACCGCTCCCAGATAAGCGGCAGCTCGTCTGGCGGAATGCCCGGCCCGGTGTCCCGTACCAGCAGTTCCACGCCCGCGCGGCCGTCGGGCCGGAGGTACACCTCGACCCGTCCCCCCGCCGGGGTCACCCGCAGGGCGTTGTCGACCAGGTTGATGAGCACCTGCCGCAACCGGTCCGGGTCCCCCAATACCTTGGGCAGTTCGGGTTGCGAGCTGGTGGTCAGCACCAGTCCTTTCTTGCCCGCGAGACCGGCGAACTGCTCCTGCACCCGCACGGCCAGTTCGCCCAGGTCCACGGCCTGCCGGGCCATGGGGAGGGCCCCGGCCTCGATGCGCCGCAGGTCCAGCAGCTCGTCCACCAGGCGGCGCAGGCGCAAGGTTTCTTCCAGGATCTCCTTCAGATGGGCTTCCTTCTCCCCGGCATCACGCACCAATCCGTCGAGAAGGGCCTCGGTGTAGCCCTGAATGATGGTGAGGGGGGTCCTGAGTTCGTGGGAAACGCTGGCCACGAACTCGCGCCGGGCCTGGTCCACGCGCTCCAGTTCCCGGATCTTCTCCTGCAACCTTTCCGCCAGGGTGTTCAGGGCCTCCGCCAGCTGGCCCACCTCGTCCCGGGAGACCACGGGCGCCCTCACGGTGTAATCGCCCCGCGCCACCGCCAGGGCCAGCCGGCGCATGGCCAGTAACGGCCGGGATAAACGACGGGAAATCACAACGCTCAAAACCGTGGCCAGCAGCAGACCACCGCCCAGGGCCGCCACCGCCGTTTTCTGAAGGGCCAGGGCCTGCGCGGCCAGAGGGGCCAGGGGCTTGTGGAGCAGCACCGCACCGTCCACCCTCCCGTCGCGCAAAACGGGAACCACCGCGGTGAGCATTTCCCCCTCAAACATGGGGTTCGGGCCCCGCACCACCACCTCGCGGCCCTGCCGCCATTCCTCTCCCGGGTAGGTCATGCCGTGCCTGGCCGCGCCGTAGCGGTGGCGCATGCCGGCGCCCGTTCCCCCGGCCGGACCCGGCCCCATGCCCCGCATCATACCGCCCAGCCCGGTGCAGGAAAGCATGCGACCCTCCCGGTCCAGCACCATCACGTTGACCTGGAGGGCCTCGGCCAGATTCTCCGCGGTGCGAGCCACCTCGTCGGTCCGGCCCTCGGCCAGGGCCGTGGCCAGGCGCCGCCCCTCTTCCAGGAGCTGTTGGCCCTGCTGGGCGTAAAAGGTATCCCTTAGGGTCCGGCTCTGCACCACCCCGGCCAGGGAAAGGACGGCCAGGACCAGCAGTACCATGGTGACCCAGAGTCTGGCGGTGATGCTCATTCCCTCACCTCTAATTTGTAGCCTACTCCCCGCACGGTGGTAATGAAGGAGGGGGCCCCGGCCACGCTCCCCAGCTTGTCCCGCAGCCGGTTGATGTGGGTGTCCACGGTGCGCGCCTCACCGAAAAAGTCGTACCCCCAAACGTGCCGCAATAACTGCTCGCGGGTGAGGACGCGGCCGCGGTTCCGCGCCAGGTAAAGCAACAGGTCGAATTCTTTGGGAGTAAGATTAATCGGTTGACCGCACACCCGCGCCTCACGGGCCGCCGGGTCGATACGCAGCGCGCCGAATTCGACCGGTGGTTCTTCCGTGGCCAGCTTCCCTGTGGTCCGGCGCAGCACGGCCTTCACCCGGGCCACCACCTCGCGGGGGCTGAAAGGCTTGACCACGTAATCGTCGGCGCCCAGCTCCAGTCCGAGAATGCGGTCCGCCTCGTGGTCGCGGGCCGTGAGCATTATGACGGGCAGCGCCGAGGAACGCCTGATCTCCTTGCACACCACCCAGCCGTCGACCCCCGGGAGCATGAGGTCCAGGATCACCAGGTCCCAGCCGCCCTCTTGGATCATGGCCAGGGCCGTGTGGCCGTCGGCGGCTTCGCCCACGGCGAAGCCCTCGGCCTCCAGGTACATCTTCAGTATGCGCCGGATTTTCTCTTCGTCGTCTACCACCAAAATCCGCTTGATTCTCCCGCCTCCCCCGCGCTATCATTATACCATACGCCGCCGACGAAGGAGCCTACCGGCCGCATGGCCAGCGACAACAACGGCCTCTGGTACAAGGACGCCGTCATTTACGAAGTGCACGTACGTGCCTTTTACGACAGCAACGGCGACGGGATCGGGGACTTTTGCGGACTGACGGAGAAGCTCGACTACCTGCAGGACCTGGGCGTCACGGCCGTGTGGCTTTTGCCCTTTTACCCGTCGCCGCTAAAGGATGACGGTTACGACATCGCCGACTACACCGGCGTGCACCCGGCCTACGGCAGCTTACGCGACCTGAAACGGTTCCTGCGGGAGGCCCACCGCAGGGGCTTGAAGGTTATTACCGAACTGGTGTGCAATCACACCTCGGACCAGCACCCCTGGTTCCAGCGGGCGCGGCGGGCCCGCCCGGGGAGCGCCTGGCGTAACTTTTACGTGTGGAGCGAAACCCCTGACCGGTACAGAGAGGCGCGGGTCATCTTCAAGGACTTCGAGACCTCGAACTGGTCCTGGGATCCCGTGGCCGGCGCCTATTACTGGCACCGCTTCTTTTCCCATCAGCCGGACCTCAACTACGACAATCCCCTGGTCCGGCGGGCCATCTTCAGGGTGGTGGACTTCTGGCTCGGGCTGGGCGTGGACGGGTTGCGGCTGGACGCCGTGCCGTACCTGTACGAGCGGGAGGGCACGAACTGCGAAAACCTCCCCGAGACCCACGCTTTCCTGAAGGAGCTCCGCCGGCACGTGGACGCGCGGTTCCCCAACCGGATGCTGCTGGCCGAGGCCAACCAGTGGCCGGAGCACGCCGCCGCCTACTTCGGCGACGGTGACGAGTGCCACATGGCCTTTCACTTTCCTCTTATGCCCCGCCTGTTCCTGGCCATCAGGACCGAGGACCGCCTGCCGATCGTCGACATCCTGCTCCAGACGCCGGCCATCCCGGACAACGCCCAGTGGGCCCTGTTCCTGCGCAACCACGACGAGCTGACCCTGGAAATGGTCTCCGACGAGGAGCGGGACTACATGTACCGCGTGTACGCCCGGGACCCCCAGATGCGGGTCAACCTGGGCATCCGCCGCCGGCTGGCCCCGCTCCTGGGCAACCACCGGCGCAGGATCGAGCTCATGAACGGCCTGCTCTTCTCCCTGCCCGGGACCCCCGTCATCTACTACGGGGACGAAATCGGGATGGGTGACAACATCTACCTGGGGGACCGCAACGCGGTCCGCACCCCCATGCAGTGGAGCGCGGACCGTAATGCCGGCTTTTCCACGGCCAACCGCCAGCGGCTCTACCTGCCCGTAATCGTGGACCCCGAGTACCACTACGAGGCGGTGAACGTCGAGGCCCAGCAGAACAACCCCCACTCCCTGCTCTGGTGGATGAAGCGCCTCATCGCCCTGCGGAAGCGCTACCGGGCCTTCGGCCGGGGTACCCTGGAACTCCTCCACCCCGAGAACCGCAAGGTGCTGGCCTTCCTGCGCCGCTACGAGAACGAGCTGATCCTGGTCGTGGCCAACCTTTCGCGCTTCGTGCAGTACGCGGAACTGGATCTGTCGGCCTTTAACGGGATGGTGCCGGTGGAGATTTTCGGGCGGGTCAGGTTCCCCGCCATCGGAGACCGGCCCTACTTCATCACCCTTGGCCCCCACGACTTCTACTGGTTTTCGCTGGAACCGCAGCACGTAGCCGGAGAACGCATCGTGCTGCATCGCGTTGATGAGGATACACCGGCCCCGGCAATAGACGGGTCCGTGGAAACGCTTTTCCGGGGTAACGACGGCCACACCCTGGCGGACGTTCTGCCCGCCTACCTCCGGACCCAGCCCTGGTTCCAGGGCAAGGGACGGCAGGTTAAGCTGGTGCGGGTCCTGGATGACGTTTCCGTGCCCTCCGGCAACACGGCAACCCACATCGTTTTCATTGAGATTGCCTATACCGAGGGGGACCCGGAAACCTACGTACTTCCCCTGGCCCACGCCACCGGAGAATGGGCGGACCACGTGCAGCGGCAAATGCCGCAGGCCGTCGTTACCCGGGTGCGGGTAAACGGCAAGACAGGCATCCTGTACGA
>DYER01000018.1 GCA_020725605.1 Ammonifex sp.
CCAGGCCCGTACCCCGCTCCCTGGTGGTGAAAAACGGGTCGAACAGGTGCTCCAGGTTTTCCCGGGGTATGCCGCAACCCGCGTCGGTCACGGCCACGAACAGCTGCTCCCCGCCGGGCGCCAGCCCGGTCTCCACCCTCAGCGGCCCGCCGTCGGGCATGGCCTGGTAGGCGTTGTAAAGGATGTTCATCAGGACGCGCTCGATCTGGTCGGGGTCGATCCAGGCCGGCGGCAGGTCCGGTGCCAGGGCGCGCGTGACCTCGACGCTGTTGGGGTGCAGGTCGCAGAAGATATTCAGCACCTTGTCCACCAGTGCGTTCAGGTTGTAGGGCACAAAGCGGGCCTCGGCCGGCCGGGCAAAGTACAGCAACTGATTGACCAGGGTATCCAGCCGCCGCACCTCCTGCTGCATGGTGGCCAGGGAGCGCGGCGAGGGCTGGCAGTTCTTCTGCCACAGCTGGATGTAACAGCTTATCGAGGTGAGGGGATTGCGGATCTCGTGGGCCACGCCGGCCACCAGCTTGCCCAGGGCCGCCAGCCGCTCCTGGCGCCGGATCTTCTCCTCCAGCCGGAGGCGCTCCGAGATGTCCCGGCAGCAGAGCACGGCCCCTATGACCTCCTGCCGGTGATCCACCAGCGGGGAGGTGCTCAGCAGTACGTCCAGGGCCCCGCGGGAGTTCTCTACGCGGAGCTGGACATCCTTGCAGTGGTGGTGCTCCCGCAGGGCCCGCTCCAGGGCCCCGGCAAAGGGCGACCCGGAGGGCAGGACCTCCCGGAAGGGACGGCCCTGGGCGTTGGGCGGGAGCTCCAGCATGCGCCGGGCCGCGGCGTTGGCGATCACGATGGATCCGTCCAGGTCCACCACCAGGATGCCGTCGTCGATGGTGGCCAGCATGATCTCGTTGTACTTGTTGGCGTTGGCCAGGCGCAGGGCCAGCCGGTTCACGGCCCGGGTGATTTCCCCCAGTTCCCCCGGCGCCTGGGGCAGGAGCCGGCCCAGGTCGTACTGGAGGGTCTGCAGCCCGTTCTTGATCTGGTCCACGTTCCTTATGAAGTTGCGCAGCAGGAAGAAGGACCCGCCCATGCCCATTAGAATGCCGCAGGCGATGATGACGTAGGCGGTTTTCTCCACCTGGTTGACCTTGGTGTAGAACCGGCCCAGGTTTTCGTAGGCCCAGATGACGCCCTTGAGCTCGCCGTTGCGGTAGAAGGGCCGGTAGGCCTCCAGAATACCGCCGCCCTGACCCAGGGTCTGCACCATGGTGTTCCGGCGCGCGATGGCCTCGTCAAAGGCGCTCTTGCGCCGGCGGGAGAAATTCTCCTGGTAGTTTTCCGTACCGTCGATTACGGCGTCGAGTTCCAGGGAATAGTAGCCCATGTCGACCCCGGGGAACTTCCGCGCCACCTCGGCGATGGGGCCCCGCAGCTCGGTGTTCAGGACGCGCAGCTGCTCGGTGCGCCGCGCCTCCAGGGCCCCCTGACGCGCCAGGATGGTCCGGAAGTCCTCTTCCAGGGCGCGGTCCAGCTCGTCCAGGGCGTTGGAAAGCCGCGCCTTCTGGTTTTCGATCAGGGCCAGCTCGCTGTTCCTGATAATGTGCAGCATGTACATTGTAATGATTACCGGCAGCACCAGCAGGATGGCCGTGAGGGCCAGCAGCTGGCGACCCACCCCGTGGAGCCTCAACACGGGCCATCACTCCGCACGTCTGTTGTCACTACCATTGTACACCGCGGTCCCGGACCCCGTAAAGGCCGGGAAATCCCTTTTTGCCTTCCTGCAAAAGCGGTGCCCGAAAAGCGAAAGGGCCGCGCCCCTTGCGGGCGCGACCCCGGCCGTCCGGCCCCCCGACCCGGTTTCGGCAAGGTGACCGGGCCGGCGACACACCTGTTGGAATTTCCGACACCTAATCCACTTCGGGCGGCGGCAGGTACTCCTGCTCCTGGGCCGCGAGTTCCTTGATCTCCGCCATCTTTTCGAACACGGCGTCCAGCACCTCGGGGCCCATGGACTTCAGGCGCCTGATCTCCTCGTAGACGGCCTTCTTGAAGGCCACGGGCACCTCTTCCAGGAAGTTCCGCGCGTCGATCCGCGCCCCGGGGAACTCGGCCAGGATCCTCTTGGCGTAGGGTTCCTCGGGCACGTCCATGATCAGGGCCTGGATGGCCCCGCCGAACATATCGGTGACCTTCGACTCGAGGCCGGTTCCCTTGATGCCCTCGAGCCGCTTCTTATCCAGGATTACCGCCAGCGAGTAGCCCATGTGACACCCTCCCCACTAAATGTCCATCGGCGCCAGGTCGACCTCGAGTTCCTTCTCCCGCTCCGTCAGGTACTTCTTGTTGTTGAAGGGGTAGCCGAACTGCTTCCACCACTTGACCACGACCTTGTAGACCTCGGGCCGCATGATGACCGGCGGCGGGAACAGCCCCTCACTCAGCAGGCTCCGGATGAAGCTGCCGCTGAACCTCTGGATCTCGTCCAGGTGGTTGCAGTTCTCGCTGTAGGTGACCTCCTGGCAGTGCGGGCAGTACCAGAACTCGGCCATGTTCTGGGGCCGGATGAGCAGGCCGTACTCCACGGCGTTGGGTGGGGCCGGGAAGCCGAAGCTGGGGATGCCCTTCTCCCAGAGGATCTGCGTGGCGTAGGAGTCGTAGTAGTCGCCCACCGCCGCGTGGTCGCGGCCGAACATGTGGTGGGTGCAGCCCATGTTCTGCCGGACGATGCCGTGCAGGAGGGACTCCAGGGGGTTGCCGTACCTCATGTCCCAGAGCAGCATGGTCACCATGTGGCGCTGGGGCTTCACGTAGCCGGCCAGGTTGACCATTTCGTGGGCCTCCACGATGGCCTCGTCCGGATAGTCGCCCAGCCGCTTGGCGCCCACGATGCAGTTGACCAGGATGCCGTCACAGGGCTTGGTGTCGCCGGTGAAGGCCGCATTCCTCAAGAGGGCCTCGTGCCCCACGTGCGGCACGTTTCTGGTCTGGTGGTTGATGACCGTGGTCCAGCCCCTTCTCTTGAACTCCTCCCTGGACTTGGCGGGAGGATACCAGAACCGGTCGAAGGGCGGCCTGAGCCTGGGCTCGTTGATGATGGTGTACTTGCCCGCCAGTACGATCCTGTTGAGGGAAAGATATATGACGTAACCGGGGTGCTTGGTGTCGAAGGCCCGCCGCACGACCTCGGGATTGTTCTCTGGGGTGCCGAAGGTCCTGGTGGCGATCTCCTGGGGGTCGATCTCGTAGATCTCTTCGATGTCGAGAACCGCGAAGGGCTGTCCTTTAAGCCTCAGCAGCAACCGGTCGCCCACCGAGACGCCCAGCTTCTTGTAGTCCTCTTCGCTGATGTCGAAGACCAGGGGGTACGGAAAGATCCAGTTGCTTAGCAGCCTTCTCTCCTTGAGGACCCTCTCTACCTCGGCCTGGGTCATGGAGCCCTCTACGGGGCTGAAGAAGCCGTAACAGATGGACATGATTTCGCGGTAGACGTTGCGCACCGGCATACCGTTGTACAGGTTGGGCTTGATGTCGTAGGCCGGGCAGCCCCTGGCCATCTTTTTACCCAGTTCCGGGTTCCGCACGACCCGGTCGACCAGCCTTCCTCCGTGGGGCAGGGGAGTCTTGATCTTGATCTCCATCCACAAACCCTCCTCAAAGGTCGCCTTCTAAGGGTCCAGTCCCAACACAACGCTCTCCTCGGCCCGGGACCATCACCTCCCGGCAATTTCTTGTGAAAGTAATCGCTAAATTCGAGTTTAACACACCCCGCGGAGCCTGTCAACCTCTTCCGCGTGGCCTAGCCCGCCGGACCCTCCTTTCCGGAAGCGCCACCGGGCGTGCCGAACCCCCGGTCCCGGCGCGCCGCACATGTGCCGGGTCACACAAAGTGCCGCCATCACGCCGGCCGCCCGGCCCCCGGATCCCGGGACGGTCGGCCGCGACCGCTTCGGATATACGCCCGTCACCTTATTCCCGCGGGGGACTGTTAGAGTGCCCTTCGGGCTCCGTGTTCAGGGTCCTGACCGTGAAGCGCTCCACCCGGCCCCGGCAGTCCACCAGGGTCCAGGTGATGTGGTCCCCGGTCACCTCCGGCATCAGGTCGGCCGACACGTCGGCCAGCTGGTAGGAAAGCCTGGTGCGCAGCGCCTGCCGGGGGCAGGCCTTCACGCAGGTCATGCAGTCCCAGCAATCCGCCTCCTCCCGGCAGTAGGCTTGCTTACGCTCCGCGTCCAGGACCATCAGATCCCCGGGGCACACCAGCACGCACGGGGGCTCGGCCTCCTGGGGGCAGCCGTCGCATCTGGTCGGGTCCACCAGCGGGGGCATGTTCCGCAAGACCTCCTTACGCCTATATGGACTGCTTCATGCGATCCCCCGGCACCAGTTGGACGTAGGGCTCCTTCATCATGGTCAGCTCGTCGGTCTCCGGATCCCACACCGAGCAGACGAAGCAATCGAATTCCGCGTCGTTGCGCTCGGGGCAGTCGCTGCGGTTGGCGTACCCCGGCCAGCGCGTTTCCCTCCGGTAGAGCAGATGCTCGATGACCAGCTGGCACACGTCGAGGCGGTTGATGACGTCCCAGGCCAGCTGCAGCTCGTGCAGGTCTTCGGCCACCAGGTACTGCAGCTGGTCGCGGCGCAGGTGATTGATCTTTTTCCTGGCGATCTGCAGGTGGGTCTCGTTGACCCAGTACCAGCGCGTCCTGCCGCCGGCGTACTCGTCCATGATCTTCTGCATGCGCTCCTCCATCTCCCTGGGCCGGATGCCCGGCCGCGGGACGCTTTTGGATTCCGCGGCCTCCCGGTAACGCGCCAGCGGGGCGAAGGTGATTTCCTCCTGCCGCCTGACTTCGTCCGGGTCCAGGTCGGGGAACTCCACCCCGCGCAGGTATTCCACGGCGTAACGGGCCGCGATGCGCCCGTCGGTCCAGGAGCCGCTGATGAAGCGCGATGGCGCGCCCCCCAGCGCGTCCCCCGCCACGAAGAGTCCGGCCACGGTGGTCATGCGGTCCTCCTTCGGCACCCAGGCCCCGGCCATGGCCGCGTGGGCCCCCACGACGTAGGGGCCGCTCACGTCGATCTCCACGGGTTCCTTGGAGGGGTCGATGTCGTTGGCCGCCCAGTACAGGACCAGGGAGGGGGACATGTCCACGTACTGCTCCTTGATCTCCGCCACCCTGCCGGGATCGCCCCTGGTGGTGTCCATGTAGCAGGGTCCGCGGTGCTCGGCCGTCTCCACCAGGAAGGCCTGGACCCGGATGGGCGTGGGCGCGCTGTGTCCCCCCCATTCCACCCATTTGGGATTTTCCTTCATGAACTGCTTGCCCAGGGCGTTGATCATGGGGGCCCCCATCCCGATGGCCAGGGTGCCCGTGGGCGCCACGGTGTCCTTGGTGCGGATGGGAATGAACCGGCACTCGAAGCCCACCATCTTGCAACCCAGGCGCTTGGCCATGGCGTAGCTGGCCCCGGTGTTGAAGGGTACGTACCAGATGCGGTGGTGGGCGTCGCCGGCATTGTTGGGCCGGTAGATCCCGGCGCACCCTCCGGCCGTCAGCAGTACGGCCCGGGCGCGCACCACGTAGAACCTGCCGTCGCGTACCCCGAAGCCCACCGCGCCGACACAGCGGTCGCCCTGCTTGAGCAGGTTCGTCACGTACACGCGGTTGTGAATCTCGGCCCCGGCCTTCTCCGCCATGCGGGCCGTGATGGGCTTCAGCATGGCGCCGTTGATTTCCACGTTCCACTTGCCGCGGTTGAGGTAGCGCCCGTCGGGCCGCTTCTTGATGGGGAGGCCCTCCCTTTCCATGAGGGCAACGGTCTCGTTGACCTCGCGCGCCACGCTCAGGAGAATGTCCTCGCGCACCGGCCCGCCGCACAGGTCGTAGCGCGCGTAACAGACGAAATCCTCGGGCGTGCCCTGGTTGAGGTACATGTTCAGGGCGTTCTGGCCCGCCGCCAGGCTACCGCTGTGGCGGATGTAAGCCTTTTCGAGAATGGTGATGCCGAGATCCGGACCGCCGACCCGCCGCGCCTCCCAGGCCGCCAGGCATCCGGCGGTGCCGCCCCCCACGATCAGCAGGTCGGTGTCGATGTAAACCCGTTCCACCGTCGCCCTCCCTTCGCCGGTCACCGCAAGGCCCTTGTGATGGTGAGCCCAAGCACTTGACGCCGCCGGCCGGCGCGCGCCGGCCGCGTCCGGCCGGGGGTGTCACCGCCCCCGGAGATCTTCGAACCGGTCCTTGAGCCGCTTCATGACGTCCGGCAGCGTGGTGTACTCCATCTCCTCCAGGTGCAACCGGTGGGGCTCGAAGGGCCCCAGGCGCCGCAGGTAGTTGGCTATTTCGTTGGCCGTTTCCCGGGCCTTGTCGAAGGCCGGGTCCGCGAAGAAGTCCTGCGGTCCCACCAGTTTGCCGTCGCTGAGCTGGAACCCCAGGGCCACCACCCGCGGCGGCCCGTCGAAGCGGGTCGGCGTGCACTGCCGCTGGCTTACGGGCATCAGGGGCCCGGAGTGGGAGCCGCGCATCCAGCCCGAGACCAGGTGGGGATGGGCGAAGGGCTCCAGCACCTCGCCCACCGCGGGAAAGCCGCTCTGGCACCTGACGATGCACACGGGATCGTCCTTGCCCACGTAGCGACCGGCCATCAGGTTGAGCCGCTGGGTGCTGGACACGGCCACGATCTCGCCGGTCTCTTTGTGGAAAACGGCCTTGACGCAGAAGCGTCCGGGGGCGCCGATGAACACCAGCAGATCGTAGCTCTCCTCGGGCGTGGCGAAGGTGACCCGCCGGTGGTGCAGCACGTCGTGCACCTCAAATAAGAACCCCTTGTGCATCTTGGGGTCGATGACCAGGCCGATGGTGTTGAACGGGTCCGCGAAGATCTTGTAGAGGGGGAAGTTCCAGGCCCCCGGCTCGGTCTTGTCGGCCATGAAGACGACCACCGGCTCGCTGGCTCGCTCCTCGAACTCCATCTCGGCCACACCCGGACCCAGGCCCCGGATGTTGCCCGAGAAGGCGTCCGCAAGCAGGTCCTGACCCGCCCCGTACAGCTTCAGCTGCCTGGCCACCTCGGTGCAGGCCTGGAAGGTGTCCCAGGCCAGCTGGTGGATGTCGCCGTCGTTGCGCCCGCGCTCGTGGGTCATGATGAGGTTGATGTCGTCCCCCACGTGGGTGACGTGAAAGTCGATCAGCAGCGGGCTTCCGGACAGCACCCCGCGCGCCTTCTCCAGCAGAGCCGGGTGGACGCTCGAGTGCCCCACCCACCCTCCGACGTCGGCCTTAATTACGGACAGCGTGATCCTTTTACCCAAGTCGCTCCCTCCTGCCGCAACGGTCCTCTTTTAGTAGGAGTTCTCTACTCTCCTGGAATTCCCTCCCCGGCCCGCAAGAATTTTTCATAGACCCTCCAGAAGCGGGCGGCCCAGGGTCCGGCGGCCAGCAGCCGCCCCGCCAGGAGCGAGGGGTAATCGGTGTCGCCCCAGGCCGCGATGACGCGGCGCCAGTAGGGACGGTTCAGAAAGCGCAGGATCTCGTCCACATCCCGGTCCGTGAGCCGCAGGTAGACCTCGCGGTGGCGCAGCGCGAGCCGGAACTCCCGGCCCAGCCGCTCCTCGAACAGGCGCTGGTAGCGGGAAAGGCGCGCGGCCGAGCAGTCCCCGCTGGCCAGGGACTCGCACGCCACCCGGGCGCACAGGCGCGCCCCCAGAAGCCCCGGGTACAGGCCGCCTCCGGAGATGGGCTTAACCTGCCCGGCCGCGTCCCCCACCACCATGACCCTCTCCCCGTAGCATTTGGGCCGCAGGCCCAGGGGCACCACCCCGCCCGTGGTGCGCAGCACGCGCATGGCGCCGAAGACCCGCGGGTACCGCCCGGCCAGGCGCCGGAAGCACGCGCCGGGCGCCTCGCCGTAGGCCGTGCCGGTTCCCACCCGCGCCCGGGAAGGCCCCACCGGGATGAGCCAGCCGAACCAGCCCGGCGCCACGGCGCGGCCGAGGAAAAGGTCCACCGTCCCGTCGCACGTGTGGGGAAGCTCGACCTCGGCCGCCCAGAGGCGCACCGCCGCCGGCGGGGGCGGCAGGCCGCACCACCGCGCCACAACGGAGTTCGGCCCGTCGGCGCCCACCACCAGACGGCCGGTGCCCTCCCCGGTGCTCCGGCCCCGCCGCCAGCGGACCCGCACACCGCCACGCACGTGCTCCAGGCGCGTCACCCGCGCCGAAAAGACCATTTCCGCGCCGGCGTCCGCGGCCGCCTCGGCCAGCCGGCGGTCGAAGGCCGCCCGGTCCACGGCCAGGGCGTACACGCGGCCTCCCCCCACGGACAGCACCGCGCCCAAAGGTCCGTGAATGCGGGCCGCCGTCACGGCGCTCACCACCACGTCACTGCCTAAGCCCGCGGCCTCCAGGGTGCGGGGACTCACCAGCCCCGCGCACCGCACCGGCTCCCCGGCCGCGGGATGCTCCTCCAGCACCAGCACCCGATAACCGGCCTGCGCCACGAGCCGGGCCGCGGTACAGCCCGCCGGCCCGGCCCCGACCACGATGACGTCGTAATCCACCCTACACCTCCGGCGTCAAAGCGTTGCCGAAGGGTGTAATATTCCGCGACCGCAGGGGGTTTTCCTGCCCACTGTTAAAACACGAGCGCGGGGCGCTTTCTTACCCCGTGCAGGTCGCTGAACGGACACGGACCAGAACCACATCGCCAGCCTCAAAGGGGGGAAACAAAAACCTTTTCCCACCCTCAACCCCGGTTTCGAACCGGGGATAACGTCTCCAGGCCGGGAATGCGGGAAAAATGCTCCACGTTGCCCGTTACAAGAGGCAGCCGGTAGGCCACACAGATACCGGCAATAAACGTATCCCTGGTGCCGATCACCATGCCTTTTCGCCGCAGAGCTCTTTCTATCTCGGCGGCGGTCTCGGCCGCCTCCCTGTCGAACGGCAGGACGCCCGTGAAATCGAAAAGCTTCAGAAGGCTATGCTCCCGCCGACCTTTGTCCTTCAGCCCGAGCATCAGCTCAAAGACCGTTATAGAAGTGACCAGCGCCTCGCCAGCCGTCAGAAGGCGGGACAGGCACTCTGGTCGGGTTCGGCCCCCGGAGGAAGCCTATCACCACGCACGTATCCACTACGACTGCCATTTCCGCCACGCCTCTGCAATCCTGGCCTCCACTTCCCTGGCCTCGGCATCGGTCAAGATCCCGCGTAACGAAAGCACTTCGCTTAGCGCCGCACTTCGTTTCTCCTCTTCCCGGGCGAGGTACAGATCCAGCGCCTCGTTTATGATCTGTGAGTAACCTCGCAGACCGCGCCGTGCCGCAATGGCCAGAAGTCTGGCCCTCTTCTCGTTGGAAAGTTCAATGGTCGTACGCATAGGACCGCCCCAAAAAGCATTCTAGTACTTGCGTACCTGAATTTCAATGTCCCGCAGCAAACGTTCGACCTTGCGGCGCTGCAGCCCCCGTCAGCGTTCGGTCGCCGGTGGGCCTTCTCCCGCGGCCCCGCTGTCGTGTTCTTGCACCCGCAGGAAGGCCTCCACCACGCGGGGGTCGAACTGCCGGCCCGAGGAACGCCGCAGTTCCTCCAGGACCCGGTCACGGGAGAGGAGGCCCCGGTAGGGCCGCGCCGAGGTCGGGTCAGTTCCAAGGCTTCCGGGACCCGACCGGCGCATGCCCGTGGCCCGCGGCTATGCCGCTGCACGGGCGGGGCCGGGAAAAGCCCCTTTCCAAGGCCAAAAGCCGCCCTCACGCGCCCCGGCCCTGCAGGTAAACCCGGGGCACGCGGGCGCTGACCATGCACACCACCTCGTAGTTGATGGTGCCTATTGCTCCGGCGACCTCTGGCGTGAGGCCTTCGGGACGGCTGTTGAAGTGGGCCGGCCTGGGCCTCGCGCTCCACGGCTGCGACGATTTCGCCCGACGGCACGACCCGCATTCCGGGCTGGACTCCGCCGTGGTCACGGTTTCCAGATCGGCACGGCGCGGGCCACAACCTGCGGTTCTCCCGGGTCAAGGCCCGGCACCGTCCGGGCGTTTATGTAAGAGGTCCTCTCTGCATGAGCGCCAGGAAAGCATCGACCAGGTAGGGATCAAACTGCGTGCCCCTATCCGCGGCTATCTCCCGCAGGGCGTCCTCCGGCGTCAGGGCGCGGCCGCACGGCCCGTCTGCGGTCATGTTCCCGTAGGCATCGGCCAAGGCTACTATCCGCGCTGCGTACGGAATTTCCTCGGCCTTGAGTCCGTCGGGATAGCCCGTCCCGTCCCAGCGTTCATGGTGGTGCCTGACGGCCATGACCACCTCCTGCCAGAGGTCGGAAGGCCGGACCGCACCGCGTTCGGCCCTCGCCACCAGATGCGCGCTCCACGCGGGATGCTGCCGCACAAGGTGCCACTCTTCGGGTCCGAGCGGTGCGGGTTTGAAGAGGATGCTGTCGGGAATGAGAGCCTTGCCTACGTCGTGCCAGACCGCGGCCGACAACACCACCGGCCTCAACCGCGGTGCCACCGCGCACACCAGCAGGTCCGCGAAATGGCAGACCCCGGCCTGGTGAACGAGCAGGTAGGTTTCCTTAGCTTTGGAGATGCTCCGCAGGAGCTGTGCCGCGTCCATCCGCGCCCTCCCACATCGGATTCGTATCGCGTTCCGCGCCCGGGGGCTTTGCGGCCGCCGGCCCTGCCGCCGAACCTCCGGCCCGCGGAAGGGCCCCCTTCAGTCCCGGTCCGCCATCAGGCGGAGAAGCACTGCAACCACCTGGGGGTCGAAGGCCGTGCCCGACCCGCGCCGCAGTTCGGCCCGGACCTCCTGCCCGGAGAGGGCCGGACGGTAGGCACGCATTGACTGCATGGCGTCGCAGGCGTCGGCCGCGCGAATGATGCGGGCGAACAGCGGTATGGCTTCCCCGGCCAGGCCTGCCGGGTAGCCGCTTCCGTCGTAGTTCTCGTGGTGGTGGCGCACGGCGGCAATTATCTCTGCCGGCTGTCCCGCGTCGACCAGGATCTGGGCCCCGGTGAGGGGGTGCTGCCTGACCAGGGACCATTCTTCGGGGGTGAGGCGCCCGTGCTTGTTCAGGACGTCCTCCCGGATGCCGATCTTGCCCACGTCGTGGAGTAGGGCCGCGGACCGTACCCCCTCCACCTCCTCGGGGGTAAGACTCAGGCGCACGGCGACCTCCGCGGCCAGGGCCGCCACCCGCTCCGAGTGGCCGCGGGTATAGGGGTCCTTGGCCTCCAGGGCCCGTACCAGACCGCGCACCGCCAGTAGGGGTGCCTCCCGTGCCGCCGTCTTCAAACGGCGATTTTCGGCCACCAGGGCCTGCTGAAGCGTCAGTGTGCGGGCCGCGCCGCACATTAGGGACTCCAGCCGGCGGATCGACTCGGGAGTGCGAACCGGCAGGCGGGTGAGGTGCCGTTGGATTGCCTCCCGGTCCGCACCGGTAATCCTGGCCACCTTCACCGGGTCCGGCCCTTCCCACCACGGCACGGTCAGGCCTCCGGCCAGCAACACGGCACCCGTGCCCACCGGGACCCCCAGGTACCCCAGTCCGGCGTGGCAGCGGTCGGCCACCGCCGTGCCCGCCTCCCGCACGGTCCGCACTGCGTTGCGGCGCGTGAGTTCGCACAGGAGGTACCCCTGCCGGCCGCTCCTCACCAGCCGGCAAAAATGGCAGGCCCGGCTGAGCTGCCGGTAGGTGCCCCTCTCGGCATCCACCAGCAACAGCTCCACCTCGAAGGTCCGGCCTACCAGAGTAAGTAGCTGCCAGCCGTCTGTGTACTCCATAATCTTCCAGGCCGGTCAGCAGCCCACCTTCTTAAGCACCGCCACCAGCTGGTCGGGCTTGAAGGGCTTGACGATCCAGGCCGTGGCCCCGGCCTGGCGCGCCTCTTCCTTCCTGGCCGTTTCGGTAACGGTGGTGAGCACGATCACCGGCACGAAGCGACACCGGGGGAGCCGGCGGATGGCCCGCACCAGCTCGATGCCGTTCATCTGGGGCATGTTCAGGTCGGTGAGGACGGCGTTCACGGTCTCTCCCGCATCTAAAAGGCGCAGGGCCTCCATGCCGTCGGAAGCAGTAAGCACCCGGTAGCCGGCATTTTCCAGCGTCACCCTTATGTTGGCCAGCATGGTGGCCGAATCGTCTACCGCCAGTACCGTCTTGGACATTTGGTCTCCCCCAGAGCCTCTCAGAACAGCTCCACGTTGTCGCCCAGGTCGGCTTCCACCCGGCCCACCCGGCCGGGGCGGGGGGCCGGCGGGGGCCCGGCGGTCCGCGGCGGCACAACCGGGGGCGCGCCCATCCGCGGCGGCGAGGCCGCAGGCGCAACCCCGACCCCGCCCCAGAGGGCTTCCAGACCGCGGGCATAATCCTCCAGGGCCGCCGCGATCCCCGCCAGCTCCTGCTGCAGCCGGTCCTGGAACTGCAGGGCCACGACCGATTCCTTGATTTCCCGCGTGACGGCCTCGGTGTTCTGGGTAAGCCCCTCCATGGATTCCCGCACCAGCCGCATGGACTCCGTAAAACGCCGCTTACCCTCGGTCACGAAACCACCGGCCCACTCGAGAGTGTGTCTGAACTCGTCGACCCGCTTTCTGGCCGCCTCCGTTACCTCCCCCAGCCGGGTCACCGCGGAGCGGCTAAGGCGTTCCAGTTGGTGTGCCGGGGCTTCGGCCTGCTCCGCCAGCCGGCGCATTTCACCTGCCACCACGGCGAAGCCGCGGCCGGCGGCCCCGCTGCGGGCGGCCTCTATCGAGGCGTTCAGGGCCACGATGCGTGTCCTCTCGGCGATGCCGGCCAGGTCCCGGGCCAGGGCCGCCATTGTGGCCCCCCCGATTTCTTCCCTGGTCTGCTCCCAGGTCGCCACCAGTTCCTCCAGGACCGTCACGGCACCCCCCAGGGCCTGCAGCATCCGCTCCAGGACATTGTTCAGGTCCAGCATCACGGCGGCCAGCACCGATTCCTCCTGCTCGGCGGCCATGAAGTGGCGCACCACCAGGCGGCTCTCTTCCACACTTTCCCGGGCGTTCTCCAGGGCCTGGCCCACGCTTTCCACGGCCTGCAGCACGGCCTGCTCCGTTTCCCGTGCGAGAAGACCCAGGTCTCCGGCGATCCGGCGCAGGCCCTGCGCCACGATTGAGGCGCGCTCCCGCGCTTCCGAAGCGTCGGGCGCCCCTCGGGCCTCCCTGTTGCCCCACCACCTGGCACGCAGCCGGGCCAGCATCCGGCGCATCAGTCGCACTCCCCCCGGCGCACGCCCAGCCAGTCCAGCAGTTCCGCCGCCGCGCCCCGGCTGCTGCCGACCAGTGAGACGCCGGCCCGCTGCGCGGCGAGCAGCACCTGGGCGGCCGCCAGATCCAGCTCCGCCACGTCCGAGAGGACAACCCGGGGCATCTCTCCGGCGGACAGCGCCGCCTTCAAGCTCTCGGCCAGCTCCATCGCCTCGGCAATGGTCAGTTCCTCCGTCACCGTTATTTCCCTGCCGCTAATGCTCCAGCCCACTCTCCTGACCCCCCGCCAGCAAGGCCTCCGGGTCCAACACCAGCACCACGGTCCCGTCCCCCAGTACGGCGCCTCCGGCCAGATAACCCAGGCCGCCCAGTTCGCCGCCCAGGGGCTTCAGGATCACGTCCTCCTCCCGCAGCACCCGCGTCACCTCGAGGCCCAGTTGCCCGCCCAGCACCACCACCCGTTCCTCTCCGTTGCGAGCGCCGCTTCTGGTTCCCCAGAGCCAGGTTTCCAGGTTCACGACCGGGATCAACCGCCCGCGCCAGTTGAGGACCCTTTCTCCTTGCACCGTGGGCAGCCCGGCCAGGGGCACCCTAACCGTTTCCCAGACCGCCTCGAAGGGCAGGCCGTAGACCTGCCCCGCCGCCTCCACCAGCAGTACCCGCGTGGTGGCCATGGTCAGGGGGAGCTCCAGACGCACCGTGGTGCCCCTGCCGGCCGCGCTCTCGATGCGCAACTGACCCTTGACCGTGCGCACCGCCGCGAGCACGGCGTCCAGGCCCACGCCCCGACCGGAAAGCTCGCCCACCTCGGCAGCGGTGCTGAAACCCGGCCGCAAGATGAACTGCAGGGCCTCCTCGTCGGTAAGCTGCAGCGCCCGCTCCGGGGAAATCCAGCCCAGCTCCACCGCCCGGACCCGCACCCGCTGGTAGTCTATGCCCCGCCCGTCGTCCGCCACCTCGACGACCACCCGGTTTCCCCGCCGTCCGGCGCGCAAGCTCAGGCGGCCCACGGCGGGCTTGCCGGCCGCCAGCCGGGCCGACGGGGTCTCCAGCCCGTGGTCCAGGGCGTTGCGCACCAGGTGCACCAGCGGCTCCTGAATGGCCTGCACCACACTCCGGTCCAGCTCGGTGGTCTCGCCCTCGATCTCCAGCTCCACTTCCTTGCCGAGCCGCCGGGCCCAGTCCCGCACGTAGCGCCTGAACCGCTGGAACAGGGAGGCCACCGGAACCAGGCGCACCTTCATCATCACGTGCTGAAAATCGCGGGCTATGTGGTCCAGCGCGACGTAACGCTCCTTGAGCGCCCGTGCCACGTCAAGCAGCCCCGGCTGTCGTTCCAGCTGCCGCACCAGATACAGCAGGCCGTTCTTGGCCACCACCAGTTCTCCCGCCAGGTTCATCAGCCGGTCAAGGTCCTCCTGTTTCACGCGCAGGACGGTCTGCTCCGGCCCCGGCAGGACCGGCTCCTCCGCCCGGGGACGTTCTTCGCCCGGCCTCTCCTGACGGACCGTGGCCGCGGTCAGCCGCCGCGCTTCCCCGGCCAGGGCCGCCAGGGCCTGGTCCCAGCCGGCTTCCCCTGCGGCGGGCAGCCGCCCGCACAGCCAGGGCCAGTCCAGGCTGCGGGCCGCGTTTTCCAGGACGCGCCGGACCGCCTCCCTCCGCCAGGGCTCCGATCCGGCGGCGAGAAAGAGCCGCTGCTGCTCCAGCAGTTCCGCCAGCACGGCTGCGGGAGAGACCGCCTCCGGCCCTTCCAGAACCGGCTCCTCCTCCCCAGCCGCAACGCCGGCCCCGGTTTGGGCGGCGAGGTCCGCCAGGAACCCGGCGAGGTCCCAGTCCGGCGCGCGCCCTTCCCTCGCCGCGGCCAGCACTTCGTCGAGGAAGGCGCGGCCCAGTTCCCACGCCTCGGCCGCGACGGCCGGCTCCAGTGCCTCCAGGTGGACCATCAGCGCGCGGCTTAACACGTACAGGTTCCGACGCACCGGCGGAGCCAGGCCGGCTTCGGAGCCGGCAATGGCTCTGACCAGCGCTTCCAAAGCTTCCTGTGCCTCTTCAAGGGAAGCACCCGCCGCGCGCCGCAACTCCCTCTCTTCCCAGGGCGAGGGCCGCCCGGGAGCGTCCGCCGGAACCGCCAGGTCCGCCCAGCCCAAAGGCGCCACCCGCACCAGCGTGCCACCGCCCGCCACGAACTCGAAAACCTCGGCGCAGCCGGCGGGCGCGAGATGTCCGGCGGCGTAGACCAGGAAGCTCACGTAACAGCAAGCTGGATCAAGGTCGGGCAGCGGGGGGAGCTTGGAGGTGTCGGCGTCCACGAACAGCAATCTGGCCTTCTCGCCCAGCAGGCGCACGTACCGCGCCGGGTCGTGCCCGAACGTGAAAACGTCGGCCGCGGGCCGAAAAGCGATCTGGTACACCGCCTCGCCCCGGGCCAGTGCCTCCACCAGGGCGGCCGCCGCCTCCCAAGGGAGACCCCGCAGGTGCTCCTGATCCGGCGGCCCGCCGAGGTCGGGGACCGCGCCCTCGGCCGCGGTTCCCGGTTCCGCCAGCAGGTGTCGCAGGTTTTCCATCACCGTCGAGGGGTCCACCGCAAAGGCCGCGGCCCCCGCCGCGTGCTCTACCATGCCCTTTACCGCGTCGAACCCCTCCAGCAGGAGGTCGATCAGGTCCGCGTCCACGGTTAGCCGGCCGTCCCGCACCCGGCTCAGAACCTCTTCCAGGAGATGGGTAAGCTCCTCGACCTCGGTGAAGCCCGCCACACCCGCGGCTCCCTTCAGGGTGTGCGCCGCGCGGAACACGGCGGCCACCAGCCCGGCGTTTTGGGAGTCCTGCTCCAGGTCGAGCAGCAGCCGGCCCACGTCTTCCAGGATCTCGCGGGCCTCTTCCAGAAAGGTCTCCCTGACGTCAGACACGCCACTTCGCCCCCGTCAGCAGCGCCGCCAGGCAACGCAGCTCCGCAGGTCGCGCCGGCTTCACCACATAGGCGTTGGCTCCGGCGGCAAAGCCGGCCCGCCGGTCCTCCTCGCCCGCCTCGGTGGTCACCAGGACGACCGGTGCCGTGCGGTACTCCGGCAACTCCCGCAACTGCCGCACCAGTTCGTAACCGTCCATCTGGGGCATGTTCACGTCCACCAGGAAAAGGTCGTAGGTCTGGCGGACCGCCTTTTCCAGGGCCTCGTAGCCGTTGGCCGCCTCTTCGCTCACCCAACCCGGCCCGGCCAGCACTGCCCGGTGGTACCCGCGCACGCTGGCCGAGTCGTCCACAATAAGAATCCGCATCGGTGCTCTGGCCCCTTACTTTTGATAGATGAGGGCGTTGGCAAACCGTCGCAACTTGAAGATAGGTGTTATGCGACTCATGGACTCCGCGTGGCCCAAAAAGATAAAACCCCCGGGAACCAGCGCGTCGTAAAAGTGCAGCGCCACCTCACGCCGTGAGGCGTCGTCGAAGTAAATGAGCACGTTGCGGCAGAAAATCGCGTCGAAACCCCGCATGCGCCGTATCTGAGTCCGGTCCAGCAGGTTAAGATGCTGAAATTTCACCATCTCCTTAAGCGACGCCACCACGCACCAGCAATCGCCTTCCCGGGCGAAGTAGCGGCTCAGGTACTGCGGCGGTACTTCCCGCACCGCCCGCGCGCCGTAGCAGCCGCGTCGGGCCACCTCCAGCACCGCGGTGTTGATGTCGGTGGCGTAGACCTCCGCCGTGACTTTCTCCGGCTGGTTTTCGGTCATCTCCTTCAGGATGATGGCCAGGGTGTAAGCTTCCTCGCCTGTGGCGCAGCCGGCGGACCACACCCGCAGGTGCACCGGCGGGGACCGGGCGCCCACCAGCAGCGGGATGACCTCTTCGGCAAAGCACTTGAGCTGCGCGTACTCCCTGAAAAAGTAGGTTTCGTTGACGGTGAGCAGATTGATCAGTTGCTGCAGTTCCTTTTCGCCGGGCCCGAAACGCAGCTCCGCGAAATACCGCCGGAAGTCGCCCGCGCCCGTGGCCTCCATGCGCTCCGCCACCCGCCTGGCGACAAAGTACAGCTTTTTTTCGTCGAAGTACAGCCCGGTTTTCCGATAGAGGAAATCCCGCAGCCGCAGGAACTCTTCCCGCGTCAAGGCAGTTCCTCCCCGCGCACCCGCGCCCCGCGGATCTTCTCCACCGCCTGCTTCACGGCAAACCGGACGAACGGTTCCGGAAAGCGGCGGGCCGCCTCCACCAGGCACGCCACGTCTTCCTCCCTGCTGCCCATTTCGCCCAGATACTCCACCGCGGCCCCCACCACGTTGACCTCCGGGTCCTCCCGGATGACCCGGCGGAGCAGCAGAATGGCCTCCCTGAAGCGCACCCCGCCCAGCACGTGCACCGCGAACAGCCGCAGATCGGGGTCCGGCGAACGCAACAGATGGTCCAGGACGCCCAGAGCCTCGCGGCCGACGTGCTGCAGGATTTCCACCGCCGCGTTCCGGAGGTACGGGTCCGGCGCGGACAAAAGCCCGGCCACGGCCTCGGCCACGGGGGCACCGCCGGTTTCCATGAGCGCGGCCACGACGGCCTCCTGCACCGGTCGGGACCTCTCACGACGCAGCAGTTCCACCAGCGCCTCCACGACGGCCGGATCCCGCACGCCGGCCAGGTCCAGGGCCGCGGCCCGCCGCTCCTCCTCCACCGGGCTCTGCAGGCTCTGCAACAGAGTGCGGACCTCAGTCACCCCATTCTCCCCGCACCCCCCGCACGATCCAGTCCGCAATTTCGCCGGCGGGCGCCACCACCGCCGCCGCGCCAAGCCGCACCGCCTCGCCCGGCATGCCCCAGACCACGGCCGTGGACTCGTCCTCCGCAATGGTGAGCCCGCCCCCGGCGCGGATGCGGGCCAATCCTTGCGCCCCGTCGTTCCCCATGCCGGTCAGCAGCACGCCCATCAGGCGGCCTGCGCCCACTTCCTTGAGAAAGGAGTCGATGGTGACGTCAACCGAGGGAACGTACAACACCCGCGGTTCGTCGCTCAGGCGCACCCTTAAGCCGCCGCCCAGGCGCCGGGCCACCTTCAGGTGGCGGCCCCCGGGAGCCACGTAGATGCTGCCGGGCTCCAGCGCGTCGCCGGCACAGGCTTCCTTTACCCGCAGGGCGCAGTGCTGGCCCAGACGGGCGGCGAACGGGCCGGTAAACTGGGGGGGCATGTGCTGCACCACAACCACCGGCACCCCCAGGTCCGGGGGCAGTTGGGGCAGAATCTCCATGAGGGTGGCGGGTCCGCCCGTGGACACCCCTACGATGACGTACTCCACCCGCAAGGCCCGGGGTTGCGGAGCAGGCGCCGCGGGCGTCGGGCGGGCAGGACGCAAGGGCACCACCCGCCCGCGCCGCGGTCTGGCCCGCGCCGCGGCCTTCACTCTGGCGACGATCTCCCCCGCCTGCTTCTTGATGTCCCGCGACACGGTGCCGCTGGGCTTCGCCACGTAGTCCACCGCGCCCAGTTCCAGGGCTTCGAAGGTGGCCAGGGCCCCGGCCTGGGTCAATGAGGACACCATCACGACCGGGCAGGGGCACTGGGCCATGATGTACTGCAGGGCGGTGAGACCGTCCATCACCGGCATGTTGATGTCCATGGTGACCACGTCGGGCCGCAGTGCGCAGGCCTTTTCCACCGCCTCCCGGCCGTCGCGCGCCACCCCCACCACTTCCAGCTCCGGGTCGCCGCCCAGGATGTCCCGGAGGTACTGGCGCATCAGGGCGGAATCCTCAGCTATCAAAACCCTGATCCGTCGCAAGGTCCTCCACTTCTCCGCCCTGTTCCGTCGCAAGGTCCTCCGCTTCTCCGCCGAGATAGTCGGGCGACATCTGCTCCAGGCCTGCCAGGGCCGCCCTTTCCTCGGCGGTCAGGAGGGCCGTAAAGTTCAGGAGCAGCACCAGCCGCTGCTCGAGGTTGACCACCCCGGCCATCCCGGTGGTGTCCACCTCCCGGACCAGCATCTCCGGCACCTCTTCCACCGCCGCCTCGGGCACCTTCAGGACCTCGCGCACGCCGTCCACCACCAGGCCCGTGCGGCTCCCCTGGCTGTCGGTGATAATGATGCGGGTCAGTTCCCCGCTCACTTCGGTGGGCAGGCCCAGCCTGCGCCGCAGGTCAACCACGGGCACCAGATTGCCCCGGAGGTTGATTACGCCCTCCACCCAGTCGGGCGCCCGCGGTACCCGCGTGATGGCTCCCGGACGGATGATTTCCTGCACCTGCTCGATGGGCGCGGCGAATTCCCCGCCCGCCAGGCGGAACACCACCACCTGCACGGTGCCCCCCACGACATGCTCGCCCCCGACCTGCTGAGCCGCCTCGGCACCCGCGCCCAGCCGGCCCAGCTCCGCCGCGTCGCAGAGGCTGGCGGGGTCCAGCAGATAGACCAGTCTTTCGCCCGCGTTCAGCTTGCCCACCCCGGCCACGGCCCGCGAGGCCGCCGCTCCCAGCAGTGCCGGAACCGCCTCCACGGCGTCGCGGGGCAGCCGGATCACCTCGTGCACCGCGTCCACCTCGAGGCCCACGGTATGTACCGCACCGTCCTGCCGCACCCGCGCCACCAGGATGCGCGCCGCGTCTTCGGTCCGGTCGGGCAGGCCCAGGCGGGCCCGCAGGCTGACCACCGGCAGCAGCCTCTGGCGCAGGGTGAAGAGGCCGCGCACCTCGGGCGGCAGGCCCGGCACACGGCTCAGCCGTCCGGCCCCGCGGACGATCTCCTGCACGTCGTGGATGTCCAGGGCGTACTCTTCGTCGCCGACCCGGAAGCTCACCCACTGCACCACGTCGACGGCCTGCTCGGCCGCCGCGGCGGTCCGGACCTGCGCGGCCCGGCCGCCGCGGGACGCCGGGCCGCCCCCGTTCCCGGCGTCGCCCAGCAGCATGAAGCCGTCCAGAAGCAGGATGAGCCGCTCCCCGCCGGAGAGCTTGGCCACGGCCCCCACGTACTCGCTCCTCTCGTCCGTCCCCAGCGGCTCGATGGCCTCGGCGGGAATTTCCACCACTTCACGCACGCGGTCCACCAGAAAGCCCAGGCGCTGCCCGGCCTTTTCCAGCACCACCACCCGTGCCGCCTCGCCCGGCGGCGCCGGCGGCAGGCCCAGGCGGCCGCGGCCGCTCACCACGGGAAGCAGCTGGCCCCGAAGGCTGGCCAGCCCTTCCACGTGGTCCGGGGCGCGGGGTACGCGCACCAGAGGCGGCACGCGGATGATCTCCTGCACCCACGAGATTTCCAGTCCGAAGGTCTCGTCGCCCAGGATGAAGGTGACGTAGCGCACGCCTTCCGCCGCCATTTCCCCTCACCCCTCAGGCCTGCTGCAGTTGATCGGCCATGGCCGCGATCTCCTCCACGGCGCGGGCCAGTTCCCGGGCGCCTGCCGCCTGCTGCTTGGCCGCCGAAGAGGCCTCCTCGGTTGCCGACGCGGCCTCCTGGGCGGCGGAGGCGATCTGGTCTATGGCCTTGCGGGACTGGGCTACGGCGGCGGCCGCCTGCGTGGCCCCCTCCAGAATGCCCTCGGCGCCGCCCAGAATCACGCCCATGTCCTGCTCGATGCGCACCAGGGCCTCGGTGGTCTGCCGCGCCCGGGCCAGGTCCTGCCGCGACTGGACCCCCACCTGCTCGGCGTCCCGGAGCACCACCGCCACCTGGTCCTGCATGGCCTTGACCAGGTCCTTTATTTCCTCCGCGTTCTTGGCCGACTCCTGGGCCAGGTTGCGGATGTCCGAAGCCACCACGGCAAACCCCTGGCCGTACTCGCCGGCCCGGGCCGCCTCGATGGCTCCGCTGACGGCCAGCATGTTGGTCTGGATGCCGATGGTCACGATGGCGTCCACGATCTTGTCGATCTTGCGCGCCAGGTCAACGAGGTCTTTCAGGCGACCCACGTGCTCGTTGTTGGCGGACAGCGCGCGCTCCACCCCCTGGATCAGCTCTTCTACCGCCCGCTTGTTTTCCGCCAGCATGTTGCTCAGTTCCCGCGTTTGTTGCAGCGAGTCTTCGCCCCGCCGCCTGATGTCTTCCGCTGCCCGCTCGATCTGCGCCGCCGCCGAAGCCGCCGCGTCCGCCGCCTGGGACTGGCCCTGGGCTCCCCGGGCCACCTCGCCCACGGCGGTCATGATCTGCTGGGCGGACTGGTCTATTTCTTCTATGGCGGCCGACAGTTGCTCGGCGGCGGCCGCCAGGCTTTCGGCGGACTTCTGCACGTCGGTCGAGGTCTTCAATTGGTCGGCCATTTCCGCAAGCTCCGTGGCGGCGGAAGACGCGTCGGAGAGCGCCTTTGCCTGCTGTTCCAGGCTGGTAAGAGCTTCCTGCGCTGCCCCGGCCTGCGCTTCGGCAGCCTGGGCGATCTCCTGGGACCGCCTCTCCTGCTCCTTGGCCCCGGCCAGCGCCTGCTGGGCCGCCGAGGCAATCTGCTGGGCGGCGGCGACCACTACGCCCATTTGCTCGGCGATACGTCCGAGCCCCTCGGCGATGGCGTTGCCCTTGGCAGCCTCCCCCTTGGCGATGTCCGCAGCCTGATTGATTCCCTGGGCCACGTCGTTAACCTCGCGCTGGATGCGCGCCACCTGGTCCCGGATGTCGTTGGCGGCCTTTTCCGAACTCTCGGCCAGGGTCCTGACCTCGTCGGCCACCACCGCGAAGCCCCGGCCGTGCTCGCCCGCCCGGGCCGCCTCGATGGCGGCGTTCAACGCCAGTAAATTGGTCTGGTCCGCTATCCCGGCCACCGTCTTGACGATGGCGCCCACGTTCTGGGCGTGGGTCTCCAGTTCGGCCACCAGTCTGGCCGATTCGGCGTTCATCTCGGCGGCGGTCCGCACGCCTTCCACCAGCTCCATGATCTGCTGCGAGGTGCGCTGGACCAGCTCCTGGATCGCCTGGCCGCGCTCCACCGACTGCTGCGCCCGCCGTGCGCCCTCGTCCAGCTGGCGCACGATCTCTTCCACCGCCGCCAGCGACTCCTTGCAGGCCGCCGCGGATTCCTCGGCGCCGGCGGCCACCTGTTCCATGGCCTTGCGCAGCTCGTCCACCGCGCTGCTGGCCTCCTGCACGCCGGCAGAAAGCTGGTCCGTGGCCACGGCCAGTCGCTCGGCCATCTGCTGCTGCCGCGCGTGGGTCCGCGCCTGGCGCCGCTGGGCCTCGAGTTTCTTCGCCAGCTCCCGCCGCGCGGCTTCATCCGGCGCCTCGGCGGCGCGGCCGACCGCCTGTTCGCCAGCCGGCTTGGCCAAAATCCTCTTCTCCATTACCCTAACCTCCCAAAACTAGCAATTAATGTTAAAAAATAAAAAAACCCCCGTAACCGGAGGTAATTTGCGCGAAGCGCACTTCCAATATCTGGCTTATCTGGTTACCAGTCCCCCCCCCCCC
>DYER01000019.1 GCA_020725605.1 Ammonifex sp.
ACGGCGCCAGCAAGTTCGTGCGCGGCGATGCCATCGCCGGCCTGATCATCATACTGATCAACATCATCGGGGGGCTTTCGATCGGCCTGCTGCAGATGGGGATGGACCTGGCCACCGCCGCGCGCACCTACACCATCCTCACCATCGGCGACGGTCTGGTGGCCCAGATCCCCGCCCTGCTGATTTCCACGGCCACGGGCGTGCTGGTCACCCGCGCCACGGCCGACGCCGCCTTCGGGCGCGAGGCCTCGCGGCAGTTCCTCTCGTTTCCGCGTACCCTCTACGTCGTGGCGGCCGTGCTGGGCGTGATCGGGCTCATCCCGGCCATGCCCAACTTACTGTTCCTGGTCATGGCCGCCGGCGCCGGCCTGCTGGCCCACTCTCTGGCACAGGAGGAGAGGCGCCGTGTGGTGAGGGAGCAGGAAATGGCCGCCCGCCAGGTGCAGCAGCGCCGGGAGCCCGAGAACGTACTGCAGTACTTTCAGGTGGACCCCCTGGAGATCGAGATCGGCTACCACCTCATACCCCTCACGGACGAGGCCCGGGGCGGGGACCTCCTGCACCGGCTGGCCGCGGTACGCCGGCAGTGCGCGCTTGATACCGGCATTTACGTGCGGCCCATACGCATCCGGGACAACCTGCAGCTGCCGCCTTCTTCGTACGTGATCAAGATCCGGGGGGTGGAGGTGGCCAGGGGAGATCTGGTGCCCGGGCACTATCTGGTGCTGGATCCCGGGGGGCTGGGTCCGCCCCCGGAGGGCGTTCCCACCCGCGAGCCCACCTTCGGCCTCCCGGCCTGGTGGGTGAACGGCGCGGCGCGCCAGCGGGCCGAGGTGGCGGGCTACACCGTCGTGGACGCGGCCACCGTACTCGTCACCCATCTGACCGAAACCATAAAGGCCCACGCCCACGAGCTGCTGGGGCGGCAGGAAATGAAGGAACTCCTGGACACGGTGAAGGAGCGCCAGCCGGCCCTCATCGAAGAACTGGTGCCCGGCCTGCTCACCGTGGGCGAGGTGCAAAAAGTGTTCCAGAATCTCCTGCGCGAGCGCATCCCGGTGCGGGACCTTACCACCATCCTGGAGGCGCTGGCGGACGCGGCCCGGGTCTCGCGGTCACCGGACTTTCTAACCGAGCAGGCCCGCCTGCGCCTGGCGCGCACCATCACCAGGCTGTACGCGACGCCCGAAGGCAAGCTGGAGGCCATCACGCTGCACCCCCGGCTGGAGCAGCTGCTGGTGGAGCGCCTTCAGGAGACCCCGGAAGGGGTTTACCCGGCGGTGGACCCGGGGACCGTGCAGCGCATGGTAAGGCAATTGAAGGACCTGGCGGCCCGGTTCAGCGCCAGGGGACTGACACCGGTCGTGTTGTGCTCACCCTCGGTACGGCCGGCCCTGCGCCGGCTCCTGGAGCGCTACCTTCCCGGCGTGGCCGTGGTGAGCATCGGCGAGATTCTGCCCGGCACGGAGATCGAGGCGGTGGGGACGGTGACGGCGGGTGAAGATTAAGCGTTACGTGGTTCGGGACATGCAGGAGGCCCTGAAAAAAATTAAGGCCGAAATGGGCCCCGAGGCCCTAATTATTGAGACCCGCAGGACGCGCCGGCGGGGTCTCCTGGGCTGGTTCCTGCCCCGGCAACTCGAGGTCACGGCCGCGGTAGATCAGGTGCAGCAGGCGGCCCGGGAGTTACCGGCGGTGGCGGCGGCGGGCGGGGTGAGCGAAAGGGTCCCGGTGCGGCCACGGCCCGGTCCGGCCGAGCACCCCGGCCCGGGGGTGCCTGCGCCGGAACGGGGCCGCATCCACCCCGTGGGCAGAACCGAGGACGCAACCGCGGCCGGGCAGAACGAGGCCCTCCTGCGGCGCGAGCTGGCCGAGGTCAAGGCCCTGCTCCGCCGCATGATGATGCGCCAGGAGATGGCCAACCCGGAGGAGGCCTTCTTCTTCAAGTGGCGGCAGGTCCTGCTGGACCTGGACATCGGCGAGGGTCTGGCCGAGATGCTGGTCGAGGAACTCCGCGGCAGGAGCGACCTGCTCGAGTCCGGCCGCGAGGAGGCGGTGCCGGTGATCCTTCAAAGCCGCGTGGCCCGCCTGGTGGAGCCGTTGTACCGTGAGGTGACCCCGGGGCGTGTGATGGCCTTCGTGGGCCCCACCGGTATGGGCAAGACCACTACCCTGGCCAAGCTGGCGGCGCAGCTGACCCTCTTCCACATGAAGCGCGTGGCCCTGGTGACCATCGATACCTACCGCATCGGGGCCGTGGAACAGCTCCGCACCTACGCGGAGATCATCGGCGTACCCCTGGACGTGGTCATGACCCCGGCCGAGCTGGAGCAGGTGCTGCGGCGCCACGGAAACAAGGACTATGTGCTTATCGACTCGGCCGGCCGCCCCTTCTGGAACGCAGCCCAGGTGGCCGAACTCCAGAGTTTCCTGGATCTGGTGCCCGAGCCACGGGACATCTTCCTGGTGCTGGCCAGCAACACCAAGGCCCGGGACCTGGCGCGTGCGGCCGAAGAGTTCGCGCGGGTACGCTTCAACAAGCTCATCTTCACCAAGATCGACGAGACCGAAACCCTGGGCTCAATACTCAACATCGTGCACCACTGGCAGATACCGGTGACCTACGTCACCGACGGACAAAACGTGCCGGACGATATCGATCGGGTGTATCCCAAGAAGCTGGCCAAGCTGATTTTCAGGGGGGTGGACCGGCATGCGGGATCAGGCCCATAACCTGCGGGTGCTGACGCGGGACCGTCGGGTGCCGGCGGGCGAGGAGTACCGGGCCGCGGGGCCACGAGTGGTGGCCGTGACCAGCGGCAAGGGCGGCGTGGGCAAGACCAGCCTGGTGGTCAATCTGGCCCTGGCCCTGGCCCATCTGGGACAGCGCGTGGTGGTCTTCGACGCGGATCTGGGGCTGGCCAACGTGGAAGTGTTGCTGGGCATCAGCCCGCCCCACACCCTTCACGACGTGGTCTTCGGCGGCAAGTCCATGGAGGAGGTGCTGGTGCCCGGTCCGTGTGGCATAAAGTTCATTTCGGGCGGTTCCGGATTCCAGGAACTGGCCAACCTGGACACGGCCCAGCGGGAGCGCCTGATACGGGGCCTGGCCTACTTCCAGCACCAGGCCGACTTCCTCCTGGTCGACACGGGCGCGGGTATTTCGCGTAACGTGCTGGGGTTCGTGGCCGCGTCCCAGGAGGTCATCGTGGTGGTGACACCGGAGCCCACCTCCCTCACCGACGCCTACGGCCTGATTAAGGTGCTGGCCAAGTTCAAGGTGCACTCCCACGCCTATCTGGTGGTCAATCGGGCCCTGGATGACCGGGAGGCGGTCCAGACGGCCCACAAGATGGAGATGGTGGCGGGCCGATTCCTGCAGTTCCGGGTCCACCACCTGGGGTCCCTGCTGGAGGACGGCGTGGTGGGCCAGGCCGTGAAGGTCCAGCAACCCTTCGTGCTGCTGCAGCCCCACGGCGCGGCGGCCCGCCGCGTTGCGGAGATGGCCCGCTACCTCGTGGAAGGGTACCGGGCTCCGGCGGCCCGGGGCATCAACGGTTTCATCGGCAGGCTGGTACGCCTGCTGGGCTAGTCCGAAAGGAATGGAGGAAGTCCGTGTCCCCGCTACGCGAACTCAGCATCGGCCAGAAACTCTATGTGGCGCGGGTAGGAGAAGAGGAATGGTACGTTTCCTCGCTGCAGGACCTGAACGAGGACGGGCTCTACATCGCCATGCCCTACCTGCACGGGGGAGCGCTGCTCCTGAATCCCGGAGAAGAGATTCAGGTGCGGTTCGTACGGGAGAGCGGGGTCTACGTGTTCGCCAGCCGGGTCCTGGCCCGGAAGCACGAAACCGTTCCCCTCTACCTCATTGCCTGTCCGGCCGAAGTGAAGCGCATCCAGCAGAGGCGGTTCGTGCGCCTGCCCATCCTTCTGGACGTGCTTTACGCCCCGATACCCGAGAAGCCCGATGAGCAGCCCGCGTGGGCGAAGGGCCGGACCGCGGACCTGAGCGGCGGGGGCATGAGGCTGCGGGTAATGGCGCCCCTTCCGGTGGGAACCCGGCTCCTGCTGAAGTTCTATCTGCCCTGGGAGAAAAAGCCGGTGGAGATGACCCTGCAGGGCCGCGTGGTGCGGGCGGAGGTAACCGAGGGCCGCGAGTCAGGGGAAAAGCTTTACTCTCTGGGGATCGAGTTCGTGGATATCCGCCGGCGCGATCAGGACGAAATCATACGCTTCATCTTCCGCAAGATGGCCGAACGTCGTTGAAAGAGGGAACGTCATGGCGACCCAGGATTTGTGGCAGGAATACCAGCGCACCCGCGACCCCCGTTTGCGGCAGGAACTCATCCTGGCCCACCTCCCCCTCGTGAAGTACCTGGCCGGGCGCCTGGCGGTACGGGTCCCGGCCTGCCTGGGACAGGAGGACCTGGAGAGCTGCGGCATACTGGGTCTCATTGAGGCCGTGGAAAAGTACGATCCCTCCCAGGGCACGAGCTTCACCGGGTACGCCTACCACCGCATCCGGGGCGCCATGCTGGACGAGATCCGGCGCCTGAACTGGGTGCCCCGGGGTACCTGGCAGAAACTGCAGCGTTTGACCGAGAGCCGCCAGCGCCTGGAGCGCGAGTACGACGGTGCCGCGATCCCCGAAGAAGTCCTGGCGGCCGAGGCCGGCATCACCCCGGCGGAACTGCAGCGCATACGGCGGCAGATGGCGCAAGGCACCCTGATTTCCCTGGACGAGGCAGCGGCCGGGGTCGAGGGGGAGAGCTTTTCCTGGGGGGAGGTCCTCCCGGACCCCGGCAGTCCCGACCCCCTGGCCCTGGTGGAGGAAGCCGAGGCCCGGGAACTGCTGGCCAGGGCCGTGGAGGAACTCCCCGAACGGGACCGCCTGGTGCTGGCCCTCTATTACCAGGAAGGCCTTACCCTAAAGGAAATCGGCAGGGTACTGGACGTATCGGAGTCGCGGGTTTGCCAGTTGCACGGACGGGCCATTGCCCGGTTGCGCGAAAAGTTGGGGGGGATGCTGCTTGTGGGCCATCCCGAACGCTAGTCCGTGGTGGCTTGTATCCGGAGTCGCCGTGGCGCTGTCTGCCGCGGTTTACCTGTGGCTCCGGCGCCGGTACCGGCGCAGGTCCTTCGCCGCGGAACTGGCACGTCAGATGGAGGAAAACGCGCCCGACCGTGACGTGCGGCTGGCCAACCTCGAGGCCCGCGCGGAAAACATCCTGGCCCTGCTTTACGAGGTGCGCGACCGCCTCACCTGGCTGGAAAACCAGATGAGCGCGCTTTTGAGCCGTACCACCCCGGAGCGGGGTGGCGGGTTGCAGGAGGAAGTGTGCCGGGCCTTCGACCAGGGCCGGCCCGTGACCGAGCTGGCGCGCCAGTTCGGCCGCGGTAAGGGCGAGATCGAGCTCATGCTGAATCTGCGACGCTTAAAGGAGGGCGGCTGACGTGTTGAGGGGACTGTACGCGGCCGCGGCGGGCATGGACCTGCAGCAGGTCGTTCTGAACGTGACTTCCAATAATCTGGCCAACGCCACCACCCCGGGCTTCAAGCAGGACCGTGTGGTGGCCACCAGTTTTCCCGAGGTGCTGCTCTGGCACCTGGAGCGGGAGCCCGTGCGGGCGGTGGGCGCCTGGTCTTACAATGCGGCCGTGGCCGCCACGGTTACGGACTTCACCCCCGGGCCCCTCCGGGAAACGGGCCATGCCACGGACCTGGCGTTGCTCGGGGACGGCTATTTCACGGTGGAGACCCCGCAGGGCACACGCTACACCCGCCACGGCAGTTTCCGGATCGACGGCGAGGGCTATCTGGTAACGGTGCACGGGGACCGGGTCCTGGGCGAGGACGGGCCCTTGCGGGTGGAGGACCCGGACTTCACCGTGGCCGGGGACGGCACCATACGCCGGCAGGGCGTGACCGTGGGCCGGCTGGCCCTGGCCCGCTTTGCCGATCCCGGAGTCCTCCAGAAGGAAGGGGACTACTTCACGGCCCCGGCCGGGGCCGCCGGGCCGGCGCCGGAAACCGAGGTGCTGCAGGGCTACCTGGAAGGGGCCAACGTGGCCCTGGCGGATCGCATGGTGGACCTCATGGCGGCCCTCAGGAGCTACGCCGCGGCGGCCCGCCTGGCCCAGGTCCACGACGAACTCCTGGGCCGCGCCACCACCCAGCTGGGCGTGGTGCGCTAGTTTGTGTTTATTTGAGGCCTGCCCTGAAGAAAGGGGCACTGACGGGAGGAGATTTCCGTGCTGGCGGCCTTCGCCATCAACGCCGCTTGCTTGAGGGCGCAGCAGACCCGCGTGGACGTCGCGGCCCACAACATCGCCAACGTCAACACCACCTCGTTCAAACGCGACCGGCTCACCTTCGGGCAGCTGCTTTACCGGGCCGTAGCCGCCGGGGGTAACCCGGTCCTGGCCGCCGGGACTCCGGAGCCACGTGAGGGGACCGGGGTGCAGGCCCTGGGCCTGGTAAAGGACACGGCACCCGCGCCCCCAGTGACGACCGGGCGCGCCCTGGACGTGGCCATCGAGGGGCCGGGTTGGCTGGCCCTCCTGGGTCCCGACGGCGAACCGGTTTACACCCGGGACGGTAGCCTCCGCGTGGACGCCTCGGGCCGACTGGTGGCCGGACCGGGTTATCCGGTCCAGCCCGAGATCCGCGTCACCGGAGGGACGACCGAGGTCGTGGTGCGGTCGGACGGCACCGTGGCCGGGATGGGCCCGGGAAATCAGGTGGTCGAGTTCGGCCGGTTGCGGCTCTACCGCTTTGCCAATCCCGAGGCCCTGGTGCCGGTGGGACACAACCTCTACCGTGCTACCCCCGGTGCCGGTCGGCCGGAAGAAGGCACGCCCGGGCAGCCGGGATTCGGCGCGATCCGTTCCGGTAGCCTGGAAGCCTCGAACGTAGACCTGGTGGAGGAAATGGCGGTGTTGATCGCGGCGCGGCGGGCCTATCAGTTCGGCGCGCGGGCCCTGGCGGTTGCCGATGAGATGTGGCAACTGGCTCACGGCCTGCGTCGCTAACGGGGAGACGGTCGGGCCGACGTGGAGGTCAGGGAGTATCAGGTTGGTATTGCCGATTACAAGGTCACCCGGCAGCCGCACCGCCTCGTTACCCTGGGCCTGGGGTCCTGCGTGGGGATCAGCCTGTACGATCCCGTGGTGCGGGTGGGCGGACTGGTCCACATTATGTTGCCCGATAGCAGGCAGTTCTCGAACGTTACCAAACCGGCCAAGTTCGCGGACCTGGGCATCCCCCTCCTGGTGGAAGAACTGTGCCGCCAGGGGGGCCAGTTGAGGCGCCTGGAGGCCAAGCTGGCCGGCGGGGCCCAGATGTTCAGCGGTCAGGACCGGAACTTCAATTTCGCCATCGGCGAGCGCAACGTGGCCATGAGCCGCAAGGTGCTGCAGGAGCTGGGGGTGCGCATTGTGGCGGAGGACGTGGGCGGCAACCGGGGCCGCACCATGATCCTGGACACGGCCACGGGCCAGGTCACCGTGCGCACCCTGGGCAATCAGGCGCGGGTGATGTAGGTTGGATTTCGCGGCCTTCAAGCACCGTGTGGTTACCTCCTTCCGGCTCAGCCTCGACGGCTACAAGGAGAACCAGCTGCGCCGGAGGGTCAATAGCCTCATGGCCCGACGCAAAATCGAGGATTACGGGCGTTACTTTGAGTTGCTGCGCACCGACAGGGCCGCCTATCAGGAGTTTCTGGACTACCTGACCATCAACGTGACGGAATTCTTCCGCGACCCGGCCATGTTCCGGCGCCTGGAGTATGAACTACTGCCGGAGTTGCTTAAATCCGGGTTTATACTTAAAATATGGAGTGCGGGTTGTGCCAACGGCGCCGAACCGTATTCGGTGGCCATAATCCTGGAGGAACTTACACCCGGCAGGCGCCATCGCATCGAGGGCACGGACGTGGACCGCCGTGTGCTGGAGGTGGCGCGGGAGGGACGCTACCCGGCGGAGTTACTCCGCCACGTGAGTCCCGCCAGGCGGACGCGCTATTTTCGCCCCGAGGGCCAGGACTTCGTCCTCGACACCTCTATCCGCCGCCGGGTGGACTTCCGCTATCACGATCTCCTGCGCGACCCTTACGGATCGGGGTACGATCTGATCATGTGCCGGAACGTGACCATTTACTTTACGCGCGAGGCCCAGGCCCGGGTCAACGAGCAACTGGCCCGGGCACTGAGGCCGGGAGGCATTCTGTTCATCGGCGGGGCCGAAACCATCTTTAAATACCGGGAACTGGGCTACG
>DYER01000020.1 GCA_020725605.1 Ammonifex sp.
TGCTGACCACCAGGCGCAGGTTGGCCTCCGCCAGGCGCCTTTTGGCCTCCTCGTCGCCCTGCTCCATGCGCTTGGCCAGTTCGATCTCTTCCTCGGGCGTCAGCAGGGGAATACGGCCGATTTCCTTCAGGTACATGCGTACGGGGTCGTCTATGCCCACGCCTTCGGGCACGCTCAGGTCCGGATCTTCGGTCGGACCGTCAAGGTGGCCCGGACCGTCTATGGGCCCGATTTCCGTACCCTCCGGCACGACCTCAATGCCCATACCGGCCAGCTTTTCGTAAATGTCGTCGATCTGCTCCGGCGTCAGCTCAACATTTTGCAGGCAGTCCATGATTTCGCCGTAGGTGAGGGTACCGCGCTTCTTGCCCTTCTCGATCAACTCTTTCAGCAGTTCGTCCATCCCTTACACCCCCTTTAGTGGCGAGCAAGCGCTGCAGATCCGTAAGGGTGCTTCGCACCGCCTGGAGGTCGCCCTGCTCCTCGGCCCTCCTCAGGCGGTCCAGTATCTTGAGGCGCGCCTCGCGCTCAAGGCCGCGGCGAATGGTCCTCATGTAATCCAGTAGTAAGGCCTCGGGGTCTCCCGGCACATCACACATTAGCAGGCGCAGGAAGGCATCTTGCTCCGCGGGCTCCGCGAGCCGTTCGAGCACCAGGTGGGCGAGTTCTCCCGGCTGGCCGTAACATACCACCATTTCGTCGAATATCCGCCGGTGTACGGGATAGGCGAAGAAGTCCTGTCCCAGACTTTCCCTCACGGTGTCGAGATATCCCGGGTGATCCAGCAACAACCGCAGCAACCCGGCCTCGGCCTTACCACGCCCGTCGTATTCCGTTATCATATTATAATCAGTTTTACTGTCCTTATCCGGAAATAACCAGTCGTTCCGGCGTAACTGCTTAAGTTCGTCTGCGATTGTTTCCCAGCTTAGATCCAGTTCGCGTGCCAGTAACTTAACGTGCTCTTCCCTGGCCACGGCGCTCCCGGCACGGGCCACGTTGGGCAGGACCTGACGCAGCACCGCCAGTTTCCCGGGTATGGTGCGGGGCCGCCCGCCGGCCATGGCCACCTCCAGCTTGAACTCCAGCAGGGACTTTGCCTCTTGGGCCAGCTGCTGCCAGCCTTCCAATCCTCGGGTGCGCAAAACCCCGTCGGGGTCCTCCCCGGGCGGCAGGCCGATGACCCGCACCTCGAGGCCCAGTTCCTGCAGCAGGTCCAGTCCGCGCAAAACCCCCGCCGTCCCCGCGGCGTCGCCGTCGTAGGCGATTACCACCTCCCGGGTGTACCGGGCCAGCAAGCGCCCCTGTTCCCGGGTCAGACTGGTCCCCATGGAGGCCACCACGTTGCACGCCCCGCACTGGTGGGCCGCGATGGCGTCCATGTAGCCCTCCACCACCACGGCGTGCCCCGCGCGCCGGATGCCCTCCACCGCCAGGTGCAACCCGTAGACCGTGTGCCCCTTACGAAAGACCTCGCTCTCCCTGGAATTGAGGTATTTCGGTCCTTCGCGACCCTCCAGTACCCGGGCCCCGAAACCAACCACGTTGCCCCGGTGGTCCCAGATGGGAAATATCACGCGGTCCCGAAAATAGTCCTGGTATCTCCCCCCGGCGGTCCGGGAAACAAGCCCCAGGCATTCCATCTCCTCCGGCCCAAAGCCCCGCCCCTGGAGGAACTTCAACAGGCCGTCGGGCCCGACCGGGGCGTATCCCAGCTGAAACCGGGCCTGTATCTCGGCGCTCACGCCCCGCCGGGCCAGGTATTCCCGTGCCGCCGCACCCGTTCCGGGGTCCCCCAGGCAGGCGCGGTAGAAATCCCGGGCCAGCCTCAGTATTGCCAGATGCCTTTCCCGGTGTGGGGAGGCGGCCTCGCGCCCGACGTCGCGCGGCAGGACCACCCCCAGCCGTTCGGCCAGCCTTTCTACGGCTTCCGTAAAGCTCAGGTTTTCAAAGAGCATGAGAAACTTCAGAACGTTGCCGCCGGCCCCGCAGCCGAAACAGTAAAAGAGGCCCTTTTCTCTTGTTACCGTGAACGAGGGCGTATGGTCCTGATGAAAGGGACAGCGACCCACGTGGTGGCGGCCCCTTTGCTTGAGGGGTACCCGCTCGCCGATCAGGGCCACGATGTCGGCCCGCTGCACCAGGTCGTGGATGATTTCCTGCGGGATCATACCACGGTACAAGTATTCGCCCCCACCTTACATTTTTCCTTCCGGGGGCCAGTGAACGGGAAAACCCTGCGGGACGAAAATCCTTTCGAATACCGCTACGGCGTAGCGGTCCGTCATGCCTGCGATGTAATCCACCACCACCCGTTCGGGATCCGTACGGTTCAGGTACTCACGGTACTCCAGGGGCAGGGCCTCGGGGCGAGCCAGGAAATACCGGTAGAGGGTCTGCACCACGTGCCGGGCCTTGGCCTCCTCCTCCTGCTTGGCCGGACACCCCGCGTATACCCGGGCAAACAAAAACTCGCGCAGGCCGTTCATGGCCGCCTCCACGGGCGGGCTCATGGTTATACAGGGGCGATCAAGACTGGAGGCGATCAGGTCGCGCACCATGGTATCGATGCGCTTCCGGTGGGAGCATCCCAGCACGGCCAGGCAGTCTTCCGGCAGATCTCCGGGCCGGATCAGGCCGCCCCGGAGGGCATCGTCGATATCATGATTAATGTACGCAATGCGGTCCGCCAGGCGTACCACCTGCCCCTCCAGGGTGGCCGGCATCTCGGGCCCGGTGTGCCTCAGAATGCCGTCCCGCACCTCCCAGGTCAGGTTCAGGCCACCCGGTCCCTCGAGCAGGTCCACCACGCGCAGGCTCTGCTCGTTGTGCCGGAAACCTCCGGGATGTATCTCGGCCAGGGCCTCTTCCCCGGCGTGTCCGAAGGGCGTGTGTCCCAGGTCGTGCCCCAGTGCGATGGCCTCGGTAAGGTCCTCGTTGAGCCGCAGGGCCCGCGCTATGGTGCGGGCGATCTGGGCCACCTCCAGGGTATGGGTGAGGCGGGTCCGGTAGTGGTCCCCTTCCGGAATGAGGAATACCTGGGTCTTGTGCTTCAGGCGCCTGAAACTCTTGGAGTGGATGATGCGGTCGCGGTCGCGCTGAAAGCAGGTGCGCACGCTGCACTCTTCCTCCGGCCGCTCCCGCCCGCGCGATTTGCTGCTCGGAACGGCCCAGGGGGAAAGGTACAGACGTTCCAGTTCTGCGGTCCGCTCGCGAATGGACAACGCCGGTCCCCCCGGAATTGTTTCGGCACCCGGGGGGCACTTTCCTTTCGGCCGCCGCGTAATCCTCAGGATGGCACCCGGCGGCGCAGCGGCCGGGTGGCCCCGGCCACCTCCACCACCCGCCGGGCCAGAACCCGGGCCCGGGTGGCCGCTTCCGGGTCCTCGCCGGCCGGCTGCTGGGCGCAGCACCCGTAGTGTCCGGGATCGTCGGACCAGTGGCCGTCGCCCACCACGGTCATGCCCTGGCTGAGCATCATGGCGTGCAGGGTCCTGAGGGCCGTCTCCTGACCCCCGAAGCGGGAGGTGCCGCACACCACACCCGCCCCCACCACGTTGAGCAGGGCCTTTTCCTTCCTCAAGGCGCGGGTCTTGTCCCACAGGGCCTTCAACTGGGCCGAAACCGTGCCGAAGTACACCGGAGTGCCCAGGATCAGTCCGTCGGCCTCCCGGAACAGCCGCAATACGGTCTCCAGTCGGGTGTCGCGGTAGCAGACGCCGGAGCACGGCGAAGAGCAATGCCGGCAGAAGGGATGGCCCAGTCCGGCCAGCAATTCGGCCGCCTGGATGAAAACTCCCGTGGCGCCCAGGGCATGCACCTCGTCGAGGACCACCCGCAGGAGATGGGCGGTGTTGCCGTTGGCCCTCGGGCTACCGTTGAGGGCTATGATGAGCATGAATCTCCCTCTTTCGTATAATAATCACTACATTATACGGAAGCCTCACGCCCTTAATCCCCAAACCCCGGAAACGCGGTATACCGGTCCCCGGGGTGTCAGCCGGCTTTCCATCAGGGCCACCTCAGCCACGGCCAGGTCCCCGTAGGGACCGTCGAGGGCCGCCATCCTACGGCGCAAAGCATCCACCCCGCGGGGGGACCGCACCCGCCCCAGGGTAAGGTGGGGCCGGAATTCCCGCTCCTCCCCGGGATATCCCAGGGCCGCAAGGGCGCGCTCCACGGCCCCGTGGAGTTCCCGGAAGGCCTCTACCTCGCCCCCCACCCCCACCCACAGGACCCGGGGCGCACCCCGCGCTGGAAACGTACCCAAGCCGGAGAGTTCCAGCCTGAAAGCCCGGCAGTCCGGCACGGCCTGCGCCAGGGCTTCCTGTAGTTCCGCCAGTCTTTCCGGCGCTACCTCACCCAGAAATTTCACGGTGAGGTGAAGGTTTTCCTCTTCCACCCATTTCACGTCTGCGCCGCTCAGGGCCAGCTCCCGTTGCAGGCCGGCGATTCGGGCCTTGAGGGGCACCGGCAGGTTGACGGCCACGAAAAGGCGCACCGTTCCCATCCCCCGAAAAAGGAGGACCTTATCACCCGGCCGGATAAGGTCCTCCATCGCGTCGTCCTATCTCTTCTCCGCGGCCATACTCACCGGCTCCTCCGTGACCGGCTGGCCCTGCCCCGGTCCTTGCGCAACCCGGCCAGGATGATCTTCTGCTCCACGCTGGCTACCAGCCGCCGGGTGGCGGCCACCGTGTCGGGGTTCACGCTCACGCTGTCGATCCCCAGTTCCACCAGGAATTCGGTGAATTCCGGGTAGAGGGTTGGCGCCTGGCCGCAGATGGAAACCGTCTTGCCGTACCTGTGGGCCACCTCAATGAGGCGGGCGATCGCCCGCTTGACGGCCGGATCACGCTCGTCAAAGTACCCCATCCGGTCCAGGATACCCGAGTCCCGGTCCGCCCCTAAAATCAACTGCGTCAGGTCGTTGCTGCCGATGCTGAAGCCGTCCACCAGCGGGCAGAACTCGTCGGCCAGCAATACCACCGAGGGCACCTCGGCCATGATCCAGACCCGGAAGTCGGACCCGCTTGTCAGGCCTTCCGCGGCCATGATCTCGCGTACGCGCCGGACCTCCCAGGTGGTGCGCACGAAGGGCAGCATGGCCCACACGTTAGTCAGATGGTACTCCTCGCGGACCTTGCGCAGGCTGCGGCACTCCAGTCGAAAGCCGGCCTCGTACTCCGGTGAGATGTACCGCGCCACGCCCCGCCAGCCGATCATGGGGTTATTCTCGACCGGCTCGACCTCCTCGCCCCCTTTGAGGCCCCGGAACTCGTTGGTCCGGAAGTCGCTGAAGCGCACCACCACCGGCCGGGGGAAGATGGCCTGGGCCACGGTGGCAATACCATCGGCCAGGCGGTCGATGAAGAACTTTTCCTGCCCGGACCGGAGCAAGTACATGGGGTGGGCCCCGATATGGTCTGTGAAAATGAACTCGATGCGCATCAGGCCGATGCCGTCAAAGGGCAGGTCCTGATAGCGGTAGATCAGTTCGGGTTCACCCAGATTCATGTAAATCTTGGTGGCCGTAACGGGATAGATCTCCCGCAGGATCTCCTTGGGGATGGCCACGCCGGCCGCCGTCTCGGCAGCTGCAGCCGTGGCGCGGGCCGCCTCTTCCTGCCGCAACCGGCCTTTGTAGACCACGCCGCGGGTGGCGTCCACGGTCACCTCCATACCTTCTTCCAGTACCTGGGTTGCCGTTTTGGTGCCCACGATACAGGGCACCCCCAGTTCCCGCGAGACGATGGCCGCGTGGCAGGTGCGCCCCCCTTCGTCGGTCACGATGGCGCCCGCTTTGCGCATGGCGGGCACCATGTCGGGGTTGGTCATGACCGTGACCAGAATGTCACCCTCCTGCACCCGGGCCGCGTCGGGGAGGTCCCGCACCAGGACCACTTTGCCTGCGGCCACGCCCGGGGAGGCGGCCATGCCCCGCACCAGCACCACCGGTTCTTCCTCCGCTGCCACCTCCTCTGCCGCCTCCTCGCGGCCCAGGGTGGTGATGGGCCGGGACTGCAGGAGGTAGAAGGTGCGCTCCCTCTCGTCGTAGGCCCACTCGATGTCCTGCGGGAAGTTGTAGTGCTGCTCGATGCGCTCCAGCTGGCGGGTTAATACCTGAATTTCCTGGTCCGTCAGGCACTGGCGCTCCACGTAGTCCGGCCCAAGATATTCGGCCACCGGAACTTTGACCGTACCGCCGGCGGCGCCCGGTGCCCGGACGATCATGACCTGCTTGGAGGCCACCACCTTGGACCGGATCTTCCCCGTGCCCTTCTCCACGATGTATTCGTCGGGCGTTACGATGCCGGCCACGATGGCCTCGCCCAGCCCCCAGCTGGCGTTAATCATGATCTCCCCGCGGTCGCCGGTCACGGGATTGGCCGTGAAGGCCACCCCCGACTTGGCCGCCGGTACCATTTTCTGCACCACCGCAGAGAGGTATACCTTAAAGTGGTCGAAGCCCTTACTCTCCCGGTAGGCCGTGGCCCGGGCCGTCCAGAGGGAGGCCCAGCACCGTCGCACGGCGTCCAGAACCTCTTCCTCGCCCAGGACGTTCAGGAAGGTCTCCTGCTGGCCGGCGAAGGAGGCCTCGGGCAGGTCCTCGGCCGTGGCCGAACTGCGCACGGCCACCAGTACCGGTGCGCCATCACCGCCCAGCTCACGGTAGGCCGCCAGGATTTCCCCTTTGATGTCGTCAGGTATGGGCGCGACCCGAAAGAGATCCCTCACCCGGCGGGTATTTTCGTCAAGCTGGACCAGGTCGTTAACATCCGTGGCCCGGATGATCCTCTCGACCTCTTCCTGCAGCCCGTTGCTGTGGACGAAGTTCCGGTAGGCCTCGGCCGTGACGCAGAAGCCCGGCGGCACCAGAATGCCGGCCCGGGTGAGTTCGCCCAGGTTGGCGCCCTTGCCGCCCACCAGGGCCACGTCTTCCTTGTTTAATTCGTGGAACCACTTAACGAACCGGTAACCCAATACGGTCGCCCTCCTTGCGAGATATCCGAGCTTCTCCTCTCCCTCACCTGGTTAGCTGTCTGGGGAGAAAGCTCAGATGATTTTCCCTCCTTTGGCCTGGCGTTCCCCCCGGTAGTAAATCTCCATCACCCGGCTGGCCGTCTCTTCAACCGCCTTGTTGGTGACATCGATGACGGAGCACTTCGTTTTATTCATAATCTGTTCGGCGTAGGCCAGCTCCTTCATGATGCGCTCCCGGCTGGCGTACTCGGCATTGGCCACCAGGCCCAGGCTCTTCAACCTCTCCCGCCGGATTTCGTTCAGGAGGTCGGGCCTGATGGTAAGACCTACGAGCCGGTGCGGGGGCACCTGGTAAATCTCCTGGGGCGGCGGCACCTCGGGCACCAGGGGCACGTTGGCGGCCTTGATGCCCTTGTGGGCCAGGTACATGCACAGAGGCGTCTTGCCGGTGCGGGAGACCCCCAGCACCACCACGTCGGCCTTCAGAATCCCCCGCGGGTCCCTCCCATCGTCGTAGCGCACCGCGAATTCGATGGCCTCCACCCGGCGGAAGTAGGCCTGGTCCGTGCGGTGGATGAGGCCCGGCTCCAGCCGGGGCGGAACCGGGGTGATCTGACTGAGGGCCTCGATCATGGGCCCCAGAATGTCCACCACCGGGATGCCGTAGGCCCGGGCCTCGCGCACAATAATGGACTGCAATTCGGGCCGCACCAGCGTATAGGCTATGACGCTGGGCGTTTTGCGGGCGTCGTCGATGATGTCGAAGATTTCTTCGGGCGCGCTGACATAGGGCACGCGGCGGATCTCTATATTGCCGGAGTTGAACTGGCTAACGGCCGCGCGCGCCAGCAACTCCGCCGTTTCCCCGGTCGAATCCGACAGAATGTAGACCACCGGTTTCTGCTCGTCGTTCAAGCCCTCTCCCCCAGTTCCACAAACAGCCTGGCGATGTTGGTCTTGCTGAACCTCCCGGTGACCTTCAAGCCGCAGGCGCCGTCGGGTCCGGTCGCCGGCTGGACCACCGGCAGAGCGTCCACCTCGTGGGTCACGATCCTTTTGGCCGCGGCCCACACCGATTCCTCGGGGGTGGTGGTGAAGACGTTGGGCATGCGGGTCATAATCACCCCCACTGGAAGGCGGTGCAGGTCGTGGCCCCCCAGGGCCGCCTTAAGCAGGTCCTTACGCGAGACCACCCCCTCGAGCAGACCCCCTTCGCCCACCACGAACAGGGTTCCGACGTCCTCCAGGAACATGGTCACCACGGCGTCGTAGACCACGGTATTCTCGGCGACCACCACCGGAACCGACTGCACCTCCCCCACGCGTACCTGGTGCAGCCGTCTGTTAATCAACTGGTCGAGGGATTTCCCACTGTAAATGTAACCCACCCGCGGACGCGCCTCCAGCAATCCCATCATGGTCAGCAGGGTGAGATCGGGGCGCAGGGTGGCCTTGTTGAGGGAAAGACGCTCGGCTATTCTGTCGCCCGTAATGGGCCCTTCGCGCTTGACGATACCCAGAATGGTTTCCTGACGCGGGGTAAGTTCCACAGAGACCGCCCCCACGCGAAAAATGCCATATTATTTCGGCCCCGACAGCACATATATTATACATGAAAAGCAGGAAAAATTCCACCGTCAAAGGCAGATTTTTTAGGCCACGATCCTGGCAAAGTCGGCCACCCGCGCCACCACTCCGGCCACGTTCTGGAGCAGGGCCAGCCGGTTCTCCCGCTGCCGCACGTCGTCGGTCATGACGAGCACGGCGTTGAAAAACCGGTCCAGCGGGTCGTAAAGGGCCGCGGTAGCCCGCAGGGCGGCCACAATGTCGCCGGCCGCCAGGCGGGCCTGCACTTCTTCCCTCACGTCCCGAAACTTCCGGTAGAGCTCTTCTTCCGCCGGATCCACGAAGTGGGCCGGCCGGACCTCGGAATGGGTGGCGTGCCGGGCGAGATTCCGGGCCCGCTCCAGCACGGTGTAAACGCGCGGGAATTCCTCTGTGGCGCGGAAGCTCTGGAGAGCCTCTCCGCGCCGCCAGGCGTCGTAAGCGTCGTCGTAGCCTGCCGCCAGCACCGCCTCCACCGTGTCCCAGCTCAAACCCCGCTCCTCGAAGAGGCCCTTGAGGCGCGGGCGCAGGAACTCCATGATCTCGGCCGTGGTGGTGGGCAGATCGGCCCGCAAACCCGGGGCCCCGCCGTACAGTTCGTAGGCCCGGGCGATCAGATCCCGCAGGGAAAGACGCCAGCCGGCCTCCAGGATGATGGCCAGCATGCCCGTGGCCTGGCGCCGCAGGGCGTAGGGATCCTGGGAGCCGGTGGGCTGGATGCCGGCGGCAAAGCAACCCACCAGGTTGTCCAGCTTGTCGGCCAGGGCCACCAGGCGGCCCGGCGTGCTCTCCGGCAACCGGTCCCCGGCAAACCGCGGCAGGTAGTGCTCGAAAACGGCCCGCGCCACCGCCTCGCCCTCGCCGGACCTCAGGGCGTACTCGCGGCCCATCACGCCCTGCAGCTCCGGAAATTCGTAAACCATATTGGTCACGAGGTCCGCCTTGCTGAGCAGGGCCGCCCGCAGGGCGTATTCCCGGGCTTCGCGGTCCACGCCGGCCATGCCGACCAGGTACTCGGTGAGCCCCACCAGGCGCTGAACCTTGTCCCGCATGGTGCCAAGGCCCTCCAGGAAAACGATGGAGCGCAGCTGGTCCACGCGGTCGGCCAGGGGTACCTGCAGGTCCTCCCGCCAGAAGAAGCGGGCGTCGGCCAGGCGGGCCCGCAGCACGGACTCGTTACCCGCGCGGATGGTGTCCAGATACCTGGGGTTCCCGTTGCTGACCCCGATGAAGCGCGGTAGCAGCCTCCCGGCCGCGTCGACAACCGGGAAGTAACGCTGCTGCTCCTTCATGGGCGTCATGAGGGCTTCGGCCGGCAGCTCCAGGAATTCCTCGGCAAAGCTGCCCACGAAGGCCGTGGGCCACTCCACCAGATTGGTGACCTCTTCGAGCAGGGCCTCGTCTTCCGGGACCCGGCCCTGCACCGAGGCCGCCGCCGCCCGGACCTGTTCCCAGATGACCCGGCGCCGCTCCTCCGGGTCCACCAGCACGAAGGCGGCCCGCATCTGGCGGAAGTAGTCGTCCGGGTCCGCCACCGTGATGGGCCCTTTCGAAAGCAGCCTGTGCCCGAAGGTGATACGGCCGCTGGTCAAACCGGCGGCCCTGAAAGTGACCACGTCCGGCCCCAGCAGGGCCAGCAGCCAGCGGATGGGGCGGATGAAGCTGAAGTCCAGGTCTCCCCAGCGCATGGGCTTGGGGAAATGCAGCCCGGCGATCAGCTCGGGCGCGAGCTCGGCCAGCACCTCGGCGGCCGGACGCCCGGTCTCTTCCTTGACCGCGAAAACGTACTCCACCTGGCCCACGGTCTCCACCACCAGGTCCTCCACCCGCACCCCCTGGTTGCGGGCAAAGCCCTCGGCGGCCGCCGTGGGCCGGCCCTCCTCGTCGAAGGCCACCCTTTTGGCCGGGCCCTTGACCCTGGTGCGCAAGGGCGTTTGCTCCTCGGCCAGGCCCCGCACGTATAGCACCAGCCTCCGCGGCGTGCCCAGGGTCCTCAATTCCCGGTAGGCAAGCCGCTTTTCCTCCAGGCCCCTGGCCGCCAGGTCCCGGAGCTGCTCCAGGGCCGGGGTCAGGAAACGGGCCGGTATTTCCTCGGTACCGATCTCCAGCAAAAAGTCCCGCGCCACTTCACTTCCCCACCTTCTGCATTAATGGGAATCCCATGGCCTCCCGCTGCCGGATGTAGGCCTGGGCACAGGTCCGCGCCAGCTGCCGCACCCGGTTGATGAAACCCGTGCGCTCCGCCACGCTGATGGCCCCCCGCGCGTCCAGGAGGTTGAAAGTGTGGGAACATTTCAGCACGTAATCGTAGGCCGGCAGCACCAATCCCTTTTCGATGATACGCTGGGCCTCGCGCTCGTACATGTCGAACAGCTCGAAGAGCATGTCCGTGTCGGCCAGCTCGAAATTGTAGTGGGAATGCTCGACCTCGCCCCGATGGTGCACGTCGCCGTAGGTGATGCCGTCCACCCATATGATGTCGAAGACGTTGTCCTTGCCCTGGATGAACATGGCCAGGCGTTCCAGGCCGTAGGTGATCTCGGCGCACACGGGCCGGCAGTCGATGCCGCCGCACTGCTGGAAGTACGTGAACTGGGTGATCTCCATGCCGTCCAGCCAGACTTCCCA
>DYER01000021.1 GCA_020725605.1 Ammonifex sp.
ACTCTCGCTGGGGGCCTGCCTGGGCGGCAACGGCACGGCGATCGGCGCCTCGGCCAACGTGGTGGTCATCGGCATGATGGAAAAGCGCGGCCTGCGGGTTACCTTTATGGAATACATGAAGGTGGCTTTTCCCCTCATGCTTTTATCCGTCGTGGCCTGCACGTTCTACCTGATCCTGTGGGACCGCTACCACGTGGGCTGGCTGACCGTGGCCGCGGTGCTCTTCGGCGTGGTATTCAGCTTCGTCGACCGCCTGGTGATGCGGCGCCTGCGGGCCGCGGCGCCGGCGCCCGGGCGACGCTGATCCCCGGCCGCCTACCCCTGCGTAGACCGGCCTTCCCCGGTGGGGTGGGCCTTTCCCTTTTCGGGCCCGGTGGTGTATCTTTCCCGTACCTCCCTCCAGGCGTGTTTGCCCAGGAAGCTCCCTTCCACATTGCTTTCCATATCCAGGAACATCTTGTAGGGCACGGTGAAGGAGAGCAAGTCCCGGTCTACCCGCTTCCGTATGGAAATGTCGACTAGGCCCACCACCGCCCGGGGAACGGGCCGCTGCGCCTCGCGATACGGGATAATACCAATACTGTGGCAGCCGGCGCCGAAGGGCACGATGACGTGCTCGCCGGGCTCGCGGAAGTAGTAAACCAGGACCGTCAGGGCCGAGATCTGGTCCGGGTTGGCCAGGAAAACGACCACTACCGGCGTCTCCTCGGGGGTAACCAGGTCAAGCGGCTTGAACACCACGTACTTGGTGGGCACGTCCACCATGGGCAACTGGTTGATAAACTTGCGGGCCAGTTCCGGAGTCTTGAAATAGCCCTCGCCCTCGGCCAGGGCCCACCAGCTACGCACCATAGCCCTGCCGGCCTCGGTGGCGCAGAACTCCGGGTTGCCGGTGGAGAGAAAGTACTCTATGCCACCGGGGAAGTCCACGTACCGGTTGCCGAAGCCGAGGCCCGTGCCGCCCCCCGGGCAGCCGAAGGTCTTGCGGTCGAAGGCCGCGGGTCTTCCACGCGCCGCACCCATGAGCAGGGCCACCACGCACCCCCAGCGCCCCTCCTTGAACTGCAGGACGTCGGTGGGCTTTTCGTCCGTGTGAAGGATGGCCACCGGTGGGTATTTCAGGGCCAGGGCCTCCGCTATTTTGCTGCGCATGGCACCAAACCTCCTTTTTTGTTCTCACGATACCAGCCGGTCCGGGGCTCTCTCTTCGGCGGTCGTTGGCGAAAGGGCCCCCTCAGGGCGGCCCCCACGAGGTTGGCTTCCTCCGGGTTTCCGTAGACCGTGGCCCGCAGCCCGTAACTGTTGGCCTTGGCTATGCGGACGGCTTCCCTCCGGGAACCCTGGCCTCGTCTGCCGGCGCAGCCAAGGGTTCGCCACGGTCTGGTCGGCGGGCACCGTAAAATTCCAGTCTAAGCCGTCCTGAGGGTGTTGCCCAATCCGGAGTTTCACACTACGCGTATTCTTCGGCTGAAGCCTGGAATGGGGGGGTCCTCAAGCCGGTGGCTCGGCCCCGGTGCGGGTTGACAGCAAGTCCCACAGGGACTGGCGGAGGAAGTACAGCATGTCCAGGTACAGGTCCCAGGTTCTTTCCACCCACGCGTGGCGTAGCCCTTCGTCGCGGCTGCAAAGTAGCTTCCCGTCGCTGGCCGAGTGGCACAGGGGCACGGGGGCATAGTTAAGAACCGTTACGTCCACCGGGAAGGGGAAATTCCTTTCCAGGGTGGCCTCCAGGGAGAGTCTATAACGGAAGGCCTCCTCCGGACCCACGCCGCGCACATAGACGCCCACGTCGACGTCGCGGAACGATGGATCGACCACAAAGGAGCCGAAGAGATACGCGAAGATTATCTCTTCGCGTGCGCAGAGCAACTGCTCCAATGTGCGCGCGAGCTTCTCGCGTTCGTGTTGCTGTAGCAAAAACCGTCGTCCCACCGGACACACCCCCTGGCCTACAGCTGCACCCGTAGCAAAGCGGCCAGTTCTTCAAGGTAGCGGTTCAGGTCTTCCAGAATAAGACAGATAATGCGGTGTACTTTTCTATCGTTAACATCGCCATACCGGTGAATCAGGATATTTCGAAACTTGGCCATCTCGACGAGGCGTTCGCCGAGGGACGGACTGATTGTTCTAGCCTCCACCAGGATCCGAAAACAATCGGCATAGCTGTTGGGGGCCCGTTTGGCCAGGCGTGCCGCCAGGTGATTGCATATGTCGATGGCCGCTCCACCCTCCTATTCTCAGCGTTACTATACCGCGGATTTCCCGCTGGGTCAATGACAGCTCCAATACCCCGGGAGTGTTGGGCGGTGGACAAAAGGTCTGCGGCCGGGTATAATGGTTAGCGTACGAACTTTTCCCGGGAGGCGGACCGCAGGGCATGGGCGGGGAATGTAAGGGGGCGGCGCCGAACGGCAGCCCGTCGGGACGCCGCGACGGTTTCTGGGTACCCCTCTTCGTGGTCGTGACCGGGGCCTTTGCCGCCATTTTAAATAACACCATGGTCAACGTGGGGCTGCCCAAGCTTCAGGTTATTTTCGGGGTCAGTACGGACCAGATACAGTGGGTGCTGACGGCCTTCATGCTGTTTTCCGGGGTGGTCATCCCGGTTACGGGTTACCTGGGGCGGAGCTTCGGCGTCAAAAGGGTATACACCTTGACGGTGGCTCTCTTCGCCCTGACCTCGCTTCTGTGCGCCATGGCCTGGAGCTACGGCAGTCTCGTCGTCTTCCGGGTCTTACAGGGCATCGCGGTGGGGGCCATCATGCCGGTCAGTATGACCATCATCTATCAGCTGGTACCGCCCCACCGCATCGGCGCGGCCCTGGGGGTGTGGGGCGTGTCGGCCATGGCCGCGCCGGCCATCGGGCCCACCCTGGGGGGCTACCTGGTGGACCACCTGGGGTGGCACTTTCTCTTTCTGGTTAACGTGCCGGTGGGGTTCGTTTCGGCACTGCTGGCATATCTGCTGTTGCCGGCCTTTCCACCACAGGCCGGGCGGAATTCCTTCGACCGTGCGGGATTCCTTTTCTCCATCGCGGGCCTCTTCCTGCTCCTGCTGGGGTTGAGCCAGGGACACAAAGAGGGGTGGGGCTCCTACTACATCGTTATGGTCCTGACCGCCGGCTGTTTCCTGCTGGTACTTTTCGTCCTCACGGAGCTGGACCGTCCGGACCCCATGCTGAACCTGCGCATCCTGGCCCACCCCCTATTTGCCCTGAGCGTGGTCGTGACTACCATCATGACCGTGGCCCTCTTCGGCGCCATTTTCCTGCTGCCCCTCTACTGCCAGCAGCTGCGGGGTTATACGCCCCTCCAGACGGGGCTGCTCTTGATGCCCTCGGCCATTGCCTCCGCCCTGGCCATGCCCGTGAGCGGCTATATCTTCGACCGCTACGGGCCGCGCTATCCCGCGGTGGTCGGGGCCCTGATTGCCACGGTCAGCAGTTTTTACCTGGCCACCCTGGACCTGAATTCGAGCTGGCGGCACATTCAGGTGATCACCGCCATCCGGGGCCTGGGGATCGGTCTGGCCATGATGCCCGTGACCACCGCCGGGATGAACGCCCTGCCCAGGCAGGTGGCGGGAGAGGCCTCGGCCATCGTGAACACCTTCCGGCAGGTGGCCGCCTCCTTCGGCATCGCCTGTTTGAGCACCCTCCTGCAGGACCGGCAGGCCTATCACCGTTCGATCCTGGCCGAGGGACTGAGTGCAGGTACACCCGGGGCGTATTTGGCACAGCCGGTTTTGAAGGGGCTTGGTTTGGGTGGCGCCGCGGGAACGGCCCTTCTGGGCCGCCTGGTGGAGCAGCAGGCCTTCGTGCGGGCCATACAGGATACCTTCCTGGTGGCGGCCTGGCTGGGTGTCGCCGTCGTGCCCCTGTGTCTGTTCGTGGGTAACCGGGCCGCCGCCCCGCGGACCGGGGCACCGGTACCGGGCGGCCGGGAAGGATGAGCGGGTGCTATTTGGCCAGCAGGCCACGGACCCGAGCCTCAACCTCCGGCGTAGACTTCGTAGTTCAGGTCCGGGAAGACGTTGTTCTTGTGCTCCAGCCATCCCAGGAAGCCCTCGTCGATGCGCCCGCCCTCTATCTCGCCGTCGAGCCGCAGGAAGTTGGCGATGTGCTCCTTGAAGCGCCGCACGGCGTAGGCCACGGCGGTGCCGGTGGCCATGATGAAGGGCCAGTCGCTGCTCTGGGCCAGTAACAGCTCCCGGGCCGCCTGGTTGAGGGCCCGGCGCAAAAGCCCGTCGGCCCCCCGGTGGCGGCGGGCCAGCTCCTGCATCCGGCACCCGGCCCAGTGGAGGTGACGCCAGATCCAGTCGTTGGCCGCGCACAGCCAGACTTCGTGGTAGCCCTTGTTGCCCCAGCTGGAGGCGCAGGGCGTGGTCTTCTGGTTGCAGGGGAACATGGCGAGGTAGTCGCTCGCCGTAATCATGGCCAGGTCGTCCTGGTCGTATGCCAGCTTGCGGCACAGGAAGTCCAGCCACCGCGGGCCCTCGAACCACCAGTGGCCGAAGAGCTCGGCGTCGTAGGGGGCCACGACGACCGGCGGGCGGTCCATGATGCCGGCCAGGTAGCGCACCTGGTGCTGACGGTTGAACATGAAGTTGCCGGCGTGGATTGCAGCCTTGTTACAGGCCCACTCCGGCACGTAGGGTTCTTTGTGTTCCGTGGGACCGGTGATCCGGTAATATTTGATACCGGTTTGGATGCGAATACCGTCGGGGTGGATGTAGGGCTTAATGTATTCGTAATCCAGGTCGAACCCGATATCCCGGTAGAACTCGCGGTAATCGTAGTCGCCCGGATACCCTTCGCGGGCGCTCCAGACCTGCTTGGAGGATTCCACGTCCCGACCGAAGGCGGCCACGCCCGCCGGGGCGAAAATGGGCGCAAAGACGTTGTACCGCGGCCGGTGGGCCGCAAAGAGCACGCCGTGGGTGTCGGTGAAGAAATAGCGCAGATTGAATTCCTTTAGGATGTCGTCGAGACCCGGCGCGTATCCGCATTCCGGCAGCCAGAAGCCCGGCGGAGTGCGGCCGAAGTGGCGGCGGTAGGTGTCCACGGCAATCACAATCTGGGCGCGCACCGTCTGCGGTTGCAACATTAGCAGGGGCAGGTAGCCGTGGGTGGCCGCCGTCGTTATGATTTCCAGGTGGCCGGCCTCCTGGAGGCGGCGGAAGGGGGCAATTAGGTCCCGTTGATAGTGATAGCAATAGCGCCGGTAACATTCTCCGAACAGTTCCCGGTACATCAGCGCCACGGGATGGAAGGGTGTGCCGCAGGTGCGGTGTACCTCGCGTTCGGCCAGCTCCAGGAGCCGGCCCAGGTGGGCCACGTAGCGGTCCTGCAGGAGAGGGTCGGACAGCATGGATAGTAACGTGGGCGAAAGGGTCACCGTGAGTCGGAAGGGAACGCCGTCGCGCACAAGTCCCTCGAAAACCTTGAGGAGGGGCAGGTAGCACTCGGTGATGGCCTCGAAAAGCCACCTCTCCTCCAGGAAGTGCTCGTGTTCGGGGTGCCGCACGAAGGGCAGGTGGGCGTGGAGCACCATCAGGAGGTAACCTTTGGGCAAAAGACCTTCACCTCCGTTTTTCACCGGGCCGCTGTAAACGGCGGGGAACTAATCGCCAGGGGCAGTACGCCCATGCGCCTGGCCATTTCTTCCACCAGCAGGGGCGAGCTGACGCCGGCCGCCGTGCGCAAGTAAGCCCGGTAGAGTTCTTCGAGCCACATCCACTCCTCGTCGGTGCGTTCCGAAAGGGAGGCCCGCGGCGTTGTGGCCACGTTGGACACCAGGAGGGGTACGAAGCGACCGTCCGGCAGCCTGCGGCCGAATTCCGCGCGGAAGGTATGATCCGGCCGGCCCACGTGTATGTGCCAGTTGTCCGCGCCTTCCTGGACCGCGATTTCCAGGAAATCGGGGGCCTGCTCGCCCGGGGTCACGTCGTAGAGCCGGAGGACCGGCCTGGAGGCCTGCCAGGCCTCATGGCCGAAGGTGGCCCTGAATTCTTCCTGCCGGGTGGCCGAGATCTCCCAGTAGGCGTAGAGCCAGTGGGGGTCCCTGGCCAGCAGTACCAGGCGGTCCGCACCGTAGGTGGCCGGTAGTTGCGGCTCTCGCGGCCTGCCGCTGTCCCGTGGGGCCGGCGGCTGTTGCGGCGGCGGAGCGAGTTCCTGGGCCAGTTCTTCCCGGGGCACAACCGGTGCCACCGTCTTGGGGGCGGGCTTACGGAGCCATAAAAAAATTGCGGCCAGTACCAAAAGCAGTATAACCCCTGCCCCGAGCACCCAGGGTATCAGGACCGACATATATTCCGTCTCCCTCCCTATAATAAATCCTGAGTTAGTATTCCCGGCACCCCGGTGGATATTTACCGGGCGGGGGTAGGGGATTGGTGCCACGGGAACTGGTTCTGGGAAACGGTAACGTTCTGGTTAACTTTGACCGCTTCTTTATTTTGCGCGAATTGTACTTCCCTTACGCGGGTATGGACAACCACGTGGGCGAAGGCGGTTGCCGGATGGGGGTCTGGGTCGACGGCCGCTTCGCCTGGCTGGACGATCCCGGGTGGGAGAGGTCCGTGGGGTACCGGAGCGGCACCATGGTGGGTGAAGTAAGGGCGCGCCATGCGGACCTGGGAATAGATCTGGAAATCCACGCCGCGGTACATTACCGCGAAGACCTGTACCTGCAACGCACCAGGTTGCGCAATCTCCGGGAGGGCTCCCGGGAGGTGCGCCTTTTCTGGTACCACCACCTGGACCTTGCGGGCCAGCACCTGGGCGATACGGCCTTCTTCGAGCCGGAAACCCGGAGCCTGTGTCACCACAAGGGCTGGCTCTATTTCCTGATCAGCGGCCGGCTGGGTGAGCACGGGATTTCCTGTTACACCATCGGTAAGCGGGCCTCCGGTCGGGTCCGCCACGACCCCCTGGACGGCGCCCTCGAGGGCTGCGCCGTGGACCACGGGGTGGTCGAGAGCGCCGTCGGCTTTGCCGGTACGGTGGCGCCGTACGGTGAGGCGGTGCATTGCTACTGGCTGGCGGCGGGCCGTTCGTGGCGGGAGGTCGCCGCACTCCACGGTTCCGCGGTGGCCAGGGGGGCTCAAGCGCTGCTGGAGGAAACGGCCGCCTACTGGGAACACTGGCTCGGCCGCCGCCGGCACTTTACGGACCTGCCCCCGGAGGTGGTGGCCCTGTACCGGACGAGCCTGCTGGCCGTGAGAACCCACTGCGACAACCGGGGCGGTATCCTGGCGGCCACGGACCACGATATCATGCTGACCAACCGGGATAATTACAACTACGTGTGGCCGCGGGACGGGGCACTGGTGGCCCACGCCCTGGACCTGGCCGGCTACCCGGAGCTGTCCCGGCGTTACTACGCTTTCTGCGCCCGGGTGCTGGACCCGGGCGGTTTCTTCTGGCCCAAGTACCGGGCCGACGGTGCCGTCGGCTCGAGCTGGCACCCTCGCGTGGACCGGGCCGGGCGGCCGCAACTGCCCATCCAGGAGGACGAGACCGGGTGCGTGCTGTGGGCGCTCGGCCGCCACGTGGGGCTCTACCGAAACCTGGAGTGGCTGGCGGAGATCTATCCGCGGCTGGTGCTTCCGGCGGCAGATTTCCTCCAGCGTTACAGGGACCCCGCCACGGGCCTGCCCCGGGAGAGCTACGACCTCTGGGAAGAGCGGCGGGGCGTTTCGGTTTTCACCGCCGCCGCAGTCTACGGCGGTCTGGTAGGGGCGGCCACCTGCGCGGCCCTGCTGGGGGACGGTTCCCGGGCGGCCGCGTGGCGGCGGGGCGCCGCGGAGGTCCGTACGGCCCTGGTGCGGCACCTTTACCATCCGCAGCTCGGCCGCTTCCTGCGCCGCATCCACCCGGAAAACGCGGCCCCGGCCGGGGACTTCACCCTGGACGCCAGTTTCTGGGGACTGGCGGGGTTTGGTGTACTCTCGCCCGACGACCCACGCCTGGCCCGCACCATGCTGGCCGTGGCCGAGGGCCTGCGCGTGCGCACCGGGGTGGGGGGCATCGCCCGCTATACGGGCGATTACTACTTTCGGCAGACGGACGACCTGGCCCTGGTGCCGGGAAATCCGTGGTTCGTGACCACACTGTGGTTGGCGGACTGGTACGCGGCGGGGGCCTCCCACCCGGGGCAATTGCGCGCCGCGCGCGAGTTGCTCCTCTGGGCCGCGGTGCGCCGGCAGCCGGGGGGCCTGCTTCCGGAGCAACTGCACCCCTTCACCGGGGAAACCCTTTCCGTCTCTCCCCTCACGTGGTCCCACGGTACCCTGGTGCTGGCGGTGGAGCGCTATGCGGCAAAGTACCGGGAGTTGCACGGTCGGGAAGGGGAACAGGCGGAAGGTGGCGAATTATGAACCGCAAAACCCTGCGGGTGTTGCGGAGGGAGCTGCGTGCACGTCGTGCTCGTCAATCCCGAGATTCCGGGTAATACGGGCAACATTGCCCGGACGTGCGCCGCCACCGGCACGACGCTCCACCTGGTACGGCCCTTGGGGTTTCAGGTCACGGACCGGCACCTGAGGCGGGCCGGGCTGGACTACTGGCACCTCGTGGAAGTACGGTACTGGGACGACTTCGCCGCTTTGAGGGCATCTTACCCGGCGGAGGCCTTTTTCTTCGCCACCGGGCATGCCGGACGACTTTACACCGACGTACGCTATCCGCGCGGCAGTTTTCTGGTCTTCGGACGGGAGAGCACCGGGTTGCCGGAAGAGCTCCTCGCTGCCAACCGCGAATGGTGCGTCCGCATCCCCATGGTGAAGGGGGCCCGTTCCCTGAACCTGGCCAACGCCGTGGCCGTGATCCTTTACGAGGCCCTGCGCCAGCAGGGTTTTGCTGGTCTATCCTAGGGAGGGAAGGCAGATGGCGCTAACGCCGCGCCGCAAGGAGTTCCTGGCCAAACTGAAGGCCCTCTGCGACTTCAAGGGGACGGCGGTGCCGTACGGGGCCGTGGCCGAGGCCCTGGGTATCAGCAAGTGGACCGCCTACGACATGGTCCAGGTCCTGGAACGGGAGGGATACGTCCGCCGCGAATACGCGCTGGAAAAGGTGCCGGGGCGGTCGCGCCTGCTGGTGGCCCCCACCGCCAAGGCCGAGGGGCTCGCCGCCGGTGATGAGGGTCGTGAAGAATGGCAGCGCTGGCGGGCCAGGCTGCTGGGCGCCCTGGGCCAGGCGCGCGCGGGGCAGAGAAACGACAGGTGGCATGCCGAGGCCCGGGAGTCCCCCTCACCCCTGATCGCATGCGCCGGCCTGGTAACGGCGCTCCTCATGGAACTGCAGAATCTCAACCGGCGCGGGCATGAGCTGCTGCGCGAGGTCGTGAGCCTGGCTCCGCGGCCGGAAATGGGCCTTAGTCTGGTGGCGGGTACCACCCTGGGTAGCCTCGTGGAGCGGGCGGTAGACCGGGCAATGATCGGAAGAATAGCGGAGTATATCCGCCGTTTTCAGGAGAAATTGGCCGAAATCAGCACGACGGAGCGCAGGTTGCTGGTAGATTTCGTCAACGAGGCCCTCTTTTGATCGTGTATAAGATTTGGGTCTTTTGGGTAGCTTGTGTTATAATCGGTGCAATATCACGGTCGCGGCGGAGGGAGGTGGCAACCCGGCATAATCGCCACTACCGCTTCCCGGCGGTTGGCTACGGCAGAGGACGGCCGACCACGCCGTCTCAAGGCTATCAACGTGGCAAAGGGGGGTAAAGGATGGGTCTCAAGGGGCCGGAAGCGGCCCGGGATTTCGTGGCCCGACGGCTCATGGCTCGGCTGCTGGGCTACCTTCGCAAGCAGCCGGAACAGAATTTCCTGAAGATGCTCCGTGTGGTACAGCTGTTTGCCATTCTGGAGCGCCACAAGCGGCACGCCGCCGGTCTGGCCAGGATTTTTCGGGAGAACGAGGTGCTGCGGGCCTACATGACCCGGCTGTTGCGGGAGGTGCACCCCAACGTCCAGCAGCGCCTGGGCTACAACTGGTTCATCAACGCCATGGTGCTGGGCATCCCCCGGCAGGAGCGTTTGAGCCAGGAGCTGGGTATCAACGTTCCCAACTTCCTTCTGATCGACCCGACGAGCGCCTGCAACCTGGCCTGCGAGGGTTGCTGGGCGGGCAAGTATCCCCAGAGGCACTCCCTCGAGTTCACCACCCTTGACCGTTTGTGCACCGAGGCCAAGGAGTTAGGCATTTACTGGATCGTGTTTTCGGGGGGCGAGCCGCTCCTTTACAAACAACTGTTCGACCTCATGGCCAGGCACAACGACATGGCCTTCATGGCCTTCACCAACGGCACCCTCATCGACGAAAAGGTGGCCGACCGCATCATCGAGGTGGGCAACTTCTCGCCGGCCATCAGCCTGGAGGGTTTCGAGGAGCGCACGGACGCCCGGCGGGGCCGGGGAGTTTTCGCCAGGGTGAGCCGGGCCATGGACCTGCTGCGGGAGCGCGGGGCCGTTTTCGGGGTCTCCATAACCATCACCAGGGAGAACATGGAGGAGGTCACGTCCGACGCCTTCATCGACTTTTTGATCGAGAAGGGAGTCACCTACGGCTGGCTGTTCCACTACATTCCCATCGGCCGCAATCCCAACCCGGACCTGATGGTCACGGTGGAGCAGAGGGCCTATCTGGCGGAGCGCATCCCCTACATCCGCAGCCACCGTCCCATCCAGCTGGCCGACTTCTGGAACGACGGCGAGCTGACCTGCGGGTGCATTGCGGGCGGCAGGCGCTACCTGCACATCACGGCCAAGGGCGACATCGAGCCCTGCGCCTTCGTGCACTTCGCCACCGACAACATCGAGGGCAAGAGCCTGCTGGAAATCCTGCGCTCGCCGGTACTGGCGGCCTTCAAGAAGCGCCAGCCCTTCGACGAAAACCTGTTGCGGCCCTGCCCGGTAATCGACGTGCCCGGTGCGCTGCGGGAGATCGTGGCCGAGACCGGCGCCCGGCCCACGCACCCCGGCGCCGAGACCGTGCTGGAAGGGCCGATTGCCGAATTCCTGGACCGCCGTTCGCAGGATTGGGCCCGGGTTTCGGCCCCCATATGGGAGCGGCGCAAGCTCCGCAAGGCGGTGAGTCAGTGAGCCACGGGCAAGCCCCTCTACGAGGGGCTTATTTTTTGGACCGGGAGGAAAGTGTCAAGGGGAGGCGAATTAATGTCTACGGGAGGATAACGTCATGGAGCTGACGGTACGGGAGTTGCACCGGGCCCTGGAGGCCGAGGGATATATTTGCGAGGACGAAGTGGTCCTCACCATGTTTCTGGCCCTGAAACTTCAGAAGCCCCTTCTGGTGGAAGGCGCGCCGGGCGTAGGCAAGACCGAAATCGCCAAGGTATTGAGCCGGGTTTTCGACACGGAACTGATACGCCTCCAGTGCTACGAAGGCCTGGACGAAAACAAGGCCCTTTACGAGTGGAATTACCAGCGCCAGCTACTCAAGATCCAGATCTTGAAGGAGAGCGGCTGTACCGATATCGAAAAGGACCTGTTCGGCGAGGAGTACCTGCTCGAACGCCCGCTTCTCAAAGCAATTAGGGCCGAGCGCCAGGTGGTGCTCCTCATCGACGAGGTGGATAAAACCGACCAGGAATTTGAGGCCTTCCTGTTTGAGGTTCTTTCGGACTTTCAGGTGAGCATCCCGGAGCTGGGCACCATCGTGGCCCGCCGCATTCCGATCGTGGTACTGACCAGCAACGCGGAGCGGGACCTGTCGGACGGCCTGAGGCGGCGCTGCGTATTTCTGTTCCTCGACTACCCCAGCGTGGAGAAGGAAACGCGCATCCTGCAGGTAAAGGTCCCGGAGGCCGGGCCGCGCCTGGCCCGGGAGGTGGCGCAGGCCGTGCATTTGGTAAGGACGGGTCTGGACCTGCGTAAGAAGCCGGCCATCGCCGAGACCATCGACTGGGCCCGGGCCCTGGTGGCGCTGCAGGCCGACGGCCTGGGGCCCGAGGCCGTGGGCCGGACCCTGAACGTGGTGCTCAAGAACCGGGAGGACCTGGAAACCTTTCACCGCGAGATGGGCGTGGAGGGGCTGGTGGCCCGGCTCCAGGACGCGGCGGCCCTCCCGGGGAGGGGTTGAGGACGTGACGACGGCCGGGGAAGCCGAACTGCGGGAACCGTCTGCCTGGCCCGAGAACCTGGCCCGGTTCGCCCACATCCTGCGGCACCTGGGCATGAGGGTGAGCACCGCGGAGACCATGGACGGGCTGCGGGCCCTGCAGTACGTCTCGCTGCTCGACCGGGAGCAGGTGAGGCTGGCCCTGCGGGCGGTGATGGTCAAGAACCGGGCGGAGCGGCCGATCTTCGACCGGGTTTTCGACCTCTACTTCGCGGCGCCGGAGGAAAAGGCCGGCCGGCGGGAGCAGTGGCGGGCCGAGCGGGAGCGGCGGGCCCGGGAGCTCGAGGAGGCCGAGGCGGACCTCCTGTCCAGCGTGGAGGCCAGCGGCCAGAGCTGGGCCGAACGTTCCCGCGAGCGGCTGAGGCTGACCGAAGAGCAGAAGCAGGCCTGGGCGCGCCTGCCCGAGGAGGAGAAGCGCCGCCTGCGGGAGCTTTTGGCCCGGGCCCAGGCCAATCCGGTGAACAACCCCGCGGACCTCATCAACCGTATCATCGAGGGCTCCCTGAACTTCTGGCACCATCACCTGATGAAGCAGGAGCAGCGGCGGGAGGGCGGGGGCGCGCGGGTAGCAGAACTTACGGGCGACGCCGAGGTGGACGAGGTCATCACGCAGGTGGCGGCCCAGCTGGACCGCGACGCGGACGAGTCCCTGCTCTACCGGGACATGAAAGAGATCGGGGAAGGGGAGCTGGCCCGCATGTCGGTACTGGTCCGCAGGCTGGCCCGGCAACTGGTTTCACGCATCTCGCGCCGCTACTACCGTAGCCATAAGCGCCGTGTCGTGGACGTGCGCCGCACCATCAGGCAGAACATCAATTACGGCGGCGCCCTGTTCGAGCTGCGTTACCGCAGCCGCCGCATCACCCGACCGCGGCTCGTGCTCATCTGCGACGTGTCCGCCTCCATGGCGCCCTACGCCAGATTCGTCCTGCAGTTCGTGTACGGTCTGGCCGCGGTGGTGCGGGACATCGAGAGCTTCGTTTTCTCCGAGGACCTGGAAAGGATCACGTCCTACTTCGGGCGGGGGAAGGGCTTCGCGGGCACCATGGCCAGGGTGATGGCCGAAAGCAAACAATGGGGCCGCGCGACGAACCTTTACCGCGCCCTTGTCACGTTCTGGGCGGGCTATCGACATCTACTCACCAGGAGCACCTGGGTGCTGGTGGTGAGCGACACCAGAACCCTCGCCGCCGAGAAGGCGGCCGCCGAACTGGGGCGGATGCGCGGACTGGTGCGGGAGATAATCTGGTTAAATACGTTGCCGAAACGGGAATGGCGGGAGCACGGAACACCCGTGCTGTTTCAGAAACACTGCCGCATGTTCGAGTGCTATACCCTGGCGCACCTGGAGAAAGTCTTACGTACCCACATCGCGTGGACCTGACCTCACCGACCGTAAACGGAGGCATGGAAGCGTGGCGGAACGCGAGAAGCCCGATGCGCTGGCCATTCTGAACGCGATACACAACATCGTGGTCGCCGTGGACCTGGAAGGCCGGATCGTGGTGTTCAACGAGGGGGCGGCGCGGGCCTTCGGTTATCCCAGGGAGAAAGCCATCGGCGCCCACATCACGGAGGCAATTCCCTACACGGGTTTGCTCCGGGTGCTGGAGACGGGCAAGCCCCACATCGCCCGCAAGTTTTCCATCGGGGAGCGGCACTACGTGGTAAACCGCACACCCATCCGGCAGGAGGGTCGGATGGTGGGCGCGGTGGGCGTGGCCCAGGAGATCACCGAGCTGGAGCGCATCGCCGAAGAACTGGCCATCGTCAAGGAACTGAAGGGGCTTCTGGAAACCATACTGGAATCCGGCCACGAGGGATACCTGGCCGTGAACGCCGACGGTCACATCATCATGCTCAACAAGGCCTTCGCCGACCTGCTGGGCGTGAGGCCCGAAGAGGTGATGGGTAAACACGTCAACGAGGTGGTCGAGGACTCCGAATTGCCTCTGGTATGTCGCACCGGGGAGCAGCGCGTGGGCGAAGTCGTCAATTTCCGCGGCCGCCAGGTGGTGGTGGCGCGCTACCCCATCAAGAGGGACGGAGAGATCATCGGGGCCGTGGCCAAGCTCATGTTCAAGGACGTGAACGAACTCATTACCCTGGCCGAGAAGGTCAAGTGCCTCCGGCGCGAACTGGCCTTTTACAAGAACGAGCTGGCGCGCGTCATGCGGGCCTCTTATTCCGTGGATAACCTCATCGGCGAAACACCCGCGATGCGCCGTCTCAAAGAGACCATCGTGCGCGTGGCCCAGGGGCCGTCCACGGTCCTGATCCAGGGCGAGAGCGGAACCGGCAAAGAGTTGATCGCCCACGCCATCCACATGGCGTCCTACCGCCGCAACGGACCCTTCGTTAGGGTGAACTGCGCGGCGGTGCCGGAAAGCCTGCTGGAATCCGAGCTGTTCGGCTACCGCGAAGGGGCCTTCACCGGGGCCAGGCGCGGCGGTCAGATCGGCAAGTTCGAGCAGGCCAACGGCGGCACCATCTTCCTGGACGAGATCGGGGACATGCCCCTTTCCATGCAGGCCAAGCTCCTCAGGGTGTTACAGGAAAAGGAGATCGAGCGCCTGGGCGAAGGCCGGCCGCGCAAAGTC
>DYER01000022.1 GCA_020725605.1 Ammonifex sp.
AAAACCTGCTGGAAAGCGAGCTGTTCGGCCACGAGAAGGGGGCCTTCACCGGCGCCACGACCCGCAAACCCGGCAAGTTCGAACTGGCGCAGCGGGGTACCATTTTCCTGGACGAGATCGGGGAGATGAGCCTGGCCACCCAGGCCAAGCTGCTGCGGGTGCTCCAGGAAAAGGAGTTCGAGCGCATCGGCGGCACGGAGACCATCAGGGCCGACGTGCGCATCCTGGCCGCGACCAACAGGAACCTGGAGCAGGCCATTCAGAACGGGCAGTTCCGGGAGGACCTCTTCTTCCGCCTCAACGTGGTGGAGGTGTGGCTGCCACCCTTGCGGGAGCACCGGGAGGACATCCCCATCCTGGCCGACCACTTCGTGCGCCACTCGGCCCGGGAGCACAAAAAGGAGGTCCTCGGATTTTCCGAGGCGGCCCTGGACCTGCTGCTGCGCTACGACTGGCCGGGCAACATCAGGGAATTGAAGAACCTCTGCGAGCGGTGCGTGTTGCTGGCGAGCGGCCCCCTCATCGACGTGGGAGACCTGCCCGGGAACGTCCGGGACCGGGCACGGCAGGCCGGGGTTCCGGTGCGGGAGCTCTCGCTGAAGGAGGCGGTGGCCGACACCGAGCGGCGCCTGGTGCTCGAGGCCCTGGAGAAGCACAACTGGAACCGTTCCGCCGCGGCCAAGGCCCTGAAGATGAACCGCAGCACCCTGTACGCCAAGATGAAGGAACTCGGGCTCTTGTGAAACTTTCGACCGGCACCGGAGACCGCTGCCGGTGAGAATGCGTCCGTTGGAAGGATGGCCCTTGCCTTATCCGGGCTCATGTGCTATAAAAAGGTATAAGGACAAAGGCTTGCACGGTATCTCGCGGAGGTGGGCAGGGTGAGAGGGCTGGAGGATCTGTGTACCGTGGGAGACCTGGAGCGGCTGCGCAGGTTCAGGGTGGGGGCCGGGGCCGTGGTGTTGCTGCTGTGCACGGTCCTCTTCCTGGCCGGCACGGCCTTCCTGAAGGAGAGCGTCTTCAAGCACTGGTTCAACCCGTCCCGCCACGTCATCGTGGAGCAGGACCCCCTGACCTACGAGATTCTGGCCTGGCGGGACGCCCTCGGCAACGTCTACACGCCCGACGACTGGCAGGTCAGGGCCTTCCCCTACGCCGTGACGGGGCTGGTCCTCTTGCTGCTGGGGTGCGGGCTGGCATTCTACTCCCTCCTGGTGGAACACTACCTGGCCCTGCTGGTGCTGCGGCGGGTGGCGGCGCGCCACCTGCGGGTGGTACCCCTGGAGGACCGGCGCGCCTGGCGCGGGGTCACGGGGTGAGCCCGGCGGCGGGCCCCGGCCTGACGACCAGGCCGGGTCTTTCCCGTGCGCGGGCCCGCCGGAGAAAGGGTTAACGGCAAGGGTTCCCCTGACGGAAACCCTTGCCGTTGTGTTTCGCGACCACGGATTGGTCTCGGCCTCTGCCGCGCCGTTCCGTTCAACGTCCCGGGAGCAGGAGCAAGGATGTCTTTCGCCTGTCCTCGACGCGCAGGAGGCCCCACAGGCCGAGTTCCAGGTCCCGGCGGAGAAGTCCGGACCGATACATGAAGTCGCCGGGAGTCCCCAGCGGGCTGATTGCACCGCAGACCTGGAGCGAAAAACCTTCGCCCACGGTGACCGCGCCCCTGACGGCTATGACCCGGGAGAAGAGGCCCTCCGGTTGCTGCCTGTAATGGTGGCCGTGAAGGACAAAGCTGTGCGCCCTCGGTTTGTCAGACGGCATGAGCACGCGAATCGTCACCGGATCACCCACCACCGCCTCGAACAGAGGCGTCGCCGGGTCGCCGTGGAAGAGCGAACTGAACACCTTATGCACCTGAGGTATGGCTTTCAACCGGTTTTCGAAAGGTTCACAGCGGTAATTGAAGGCCTTCATTCCCCTGTCCTCGGGGTCCAGATCCTCGGGGTCGATGGGGAGTACGACAAACGCCTCCGGTATCACCTTGCCCTCGGCGTTCAGAAGGAATACGCCGTCGTGCATAACCAGCACCATCTCCCTTACGGCCGGCAGGAACGGGTTCAGGATATCCAGCTGGGCGCCGTGCGCCTGTTCGGCACCGGTGCGAGGATGGCGATAGGACGAGCCCGCCGGCTCCGTGACCAGGGCGCCGAACAGGCCGTGGTGCCTGTGGTTTCTGATGTCGGCGTAATCGGTGAGGTTGATTTCCAGGCCGGGGGATTCGACGAACCACCGGTAGGTTATGCTTTCTCCCGGTCCGACCGTCTGGTCGGGATTGAATCCCACCGTGGCTCCGTCCGATCCCAGCACATCGTACTTGACGAGCTGGGCGTGCATGGAAACGCGGTTCGAGTACGGCCAGGGTGCTGCGACCGGTACAACCGGGTGCGGGTGGTCGGGCAGAGTGACGGGCAGGCGGTTGGTCAGGGTTACCTCCACGCAGTCACCCGCGTTGGCCCTTATTATGAGAGGCTCGGGATTCTTTGCCCCGGACAGTATTTCATCCACCTCTTCCGCCCTGACGAAGACCAGTCCGAACGGGTCGTGGTCGCCGTGGGCGTTGTACTCGATCCTTGTGCCCAGGGCCACGATATCGAAGTGCCTGACGGGTGCCCCCGGCGGACAGGGGTTCCCGGGGTCCGCCGCCTTTGGGGGCGGGGCTCCGGTGGGTTTCGGCCGGGGGAGCGTGCGGTCCGGCGGCGCCGGCCTGTCCGCCAGCGGCAACAACTCGGGAACCCGCTGGCCGAAGGCGCGCATGATGCCCCACATGCCGAGCCACAGGTCGTCGAGACCCCCGCAGTAATACAGCATGTCAAAATCCCTCGGGCCGTCGCCTTCGACGGCGAATTCGAGGTTGAAGGCTTCCGAGATCCCGATGTGCCTGGTCTGAGCCCGAGGGGATTCCGGGTCCCGGCTTTCCAACGGCCACTTCTGCCGGTGGAGGTTGAATGCGTGGGACTCCTCGTGCGCACCTTGGATGAGCCGAATGCGCACGGGGTCTCCGACGTACGCGCCCAGGAGAGGAGTGGCCGGATCGCCGTGGACGAAGGAACTGAAGACGTACGCCGGTTCGCCGCCCCTGATCTGAAACGGCTCGTTGGTGTAGTTTATGGCCATTACCCCCTGGTCCGGGAACGTGCCCGGAACCGGCGGCGGGTTCAGCGGTTTTCCGTCGGCCGTGAACAGGGGGGTAAAGTCGTGAACCGCCAGACAGAATTCGCGGAAATCGGGAATGAACGGGTTTTCGATAACGGCCTGGCTGCCGGTCTCGACGGGTTCCCCCGTCTGCGGGTCCCGGTATTTCGACCCCGGCGGCTCGACGATGAGGGCGGCGAACAGGCCGTGGTGCTGGTGCTGGAGGGCAAAAAGGTGGTCGTGGAAGAATACCGTCTTGAGGTCGGTATCCGCAAACCAGCGGTACGTGATGGTCCTGTTGCGCTCAACGCCGGTGAAGTAATTCCACCCGACATTCCCCCCGTCGGAGGCCAGCGGGTCGAATTTGACGAAGTGCACGTGCATGCCGCAGAAGGGGGTCTTGGTGAGTCCCTGGAAGGCGCTCGGCCCCAGCGTCTCTGGCAGCTTGTTCGTAAAGGTTAATTCTAGGCATTCACCTGCGTTGGCCCGGATGAAGAGGGGCTCCGGCTTTTTCCGGCCGGCCAGGACATCCTCCTCGTCCTCGGCCCGGACGAACAACCGGCCTTCGGGATCGTGCCACCCCGCGCCGTTGTACACCAGGTCCTTCTGGATGGCCACGATGTTGTATTTCCGTACGGGGGCCCCGGGCGGGCACGGGTTCGTGAAGGGTGCCCCCGGCACAGGGCGGGGGTCAAAGGCCGCCCGTTCCAGGTCCGTGGGGGCGAAGCCCCGGTCGGTGCCCAGGGGCGGCAGGGGCGCCCTCCTGCCGAAGGTACCCGGGATGAAGAACGGAAATCCGGGGCGTTCGGGTGTGGGCCGCGGGGGAGCGGGCCGGTCGGGCAAGGGCAGCAGGCGCCGGACGGGCTGGCCGCTGGGGTACGCGCGGCTGCCGTCCTCGAGCACGTCGTGGGTCCGGAAAATTCCCCACATGCCCTCCGAGAAGTGAGGGTACAGGTGACAGTGGAATATGGCGTCGCCGTAGCAGCGGTGCAGACTCCCTGCCCCGTAGAGCACGTCGAAGGTGAATGCGCTTTGCGGGGACAGGTCGCGCGAGTCGTTGAGTTCCGAATCCACATTGTCCGGATCGAAGAGCCACTGGTGGACGTGCAGGTGGAACACGTGCGTTTCCTTGACCCCGCCGTGCACCACGTGGAACCGCACCGGGTCGCCCCGGTAGGCCCGGAGTACCGGCGTTGACGGGTCACCGAATACCCACGAGTCGTGATGCACTTCCTCCCCGACGCACCCCGGGCACACCGCGCCGCTCAGAATCAGGGATAGACGGTTGCGTATGGGCTCGGAGCGGTAGTTTATGGCGTGGGTCCCCTCGGGCTGGCCGGTCACGGGGTCGACGGGTGGCAGCCCGTCCTTGTTGAGTACCGCCGGTTCGTCGTGGAGGAAGACAACGTATTCCCGGAAATCCGGCAGGAAGGGATTGTGCACGTCGACAACCGTACCGCTGCCGACTTCTTCGCCCGTCTCGGGGTCGGTCCATGTGGACCCCGGCGCTTCGATTACGATCGCGCCGAAAAGGCCGTGCAGGTTGCTGCCCCGTTCGCCGGCCAGAGGGTTTCCGAGGTCCCCGAAGTGGAACACCCCTTTTTGATGCGCCGCGAAGGTATAAACGATCTTTTCTCCCGGCGCCACCGTGGTATTCGGGTTTTCACCGGCAAAGGAGCCGTCGGAGGTACGGACGTCCATGTGCAGGCCTTTCACGTTAATGGAAGCGGGAACGTCGAGGGCATTCTCGAACACAATTTCCACGGTGTCCCCGACGTTGGCGCGGATGACCAGCGGACGGACGAGATCCACGGGGGTGAACGGATTGGCCGCGACGAGTTCCTCGACCCGCTTACGGTCCTCCTTCAGAACGTACATTCGCCCGTTGGGGTCGTGATCTCCGAAGGTGTTGTAGACAATGCGAATCGGAATGGCTACGACCTCGTATCTTCTGAGCACCTTCATCACCTCATCAGACCAGGGGGAACTGTATTTCACGTTCAAAAGGCAGGAACAGGGCTATCTGATTCTTCGGGACGAAGAGCGGCAGCGGGAAGACAAAATCCGGTGCGTTGCTGAAGCGGATGTTAACATTCTTGAGAAAGACGAAATCCACCCCGATGTTCTCCAGCCTGGCGACCATAATGGGCCGGAAAACCTGACCCAGAATGGACAGCTGTTTGGGGCGCAGGACGAAAAGAACGTCCTTTTTCAGATGCCTCAGCTCGAGTTCCGCCGTCTTGATGTACCCGTGGTCCGGAAATTTTTTCATCTCTGCGGCGGGCTCGAACGGCGCCTCCCTTTTTTCACCGACCGCCTCACCAAACATTGCCCTGATCTCTTCGACCGCCCCGTGCAGGGCTTTTTTGACTTCTCTGACCGCCGTGTTCAAATCCAGCTCGGGTCCTTGTTTTTCGACGGCGAGGCTTTTCCCGGGCTCCAGCAGGGGGATGGGGCATTCCTCGTTCTCTATGAAGAAGGCCGCAATACCGCCCAACCTGATATGGAAAACGCGGCCCACGAGCTGGATGGGTACCCCTTCCTGGGCTTCGACCGTCACGATATCCGCCTCTTTGCCGAGCAGCCGGCCGGTCACGAAAAAGGGGAACGACTCCAGTATGACCACCGTTCGGGAACCCCGGCCCCTCTGAAATACGGCATCCAGATTGGGTAACATGGCAACCCACTCCTTGCCTGTTAGGTTAGTTATATTTATGTATAAATTGGTAAAAGTGCTCCCGGACCGGCCTGGTGGTGCGGAAGCCCATCGAGACCCGGCCCGGTGTGGGCAAGGCGGGCACCTGCGGGCCGCGTCAGGGCCCGGCGGGCAGGGTGACCGTCACCAGGCCTCCCCCGCCGGGGGCGTTGGCGGCCGTAATGCCCCCGCCGTGCCCCTCGGCCACGGCCCGCGCGATGGCCAGGCCCAGGCCGGTACCGCCGCCCGGGCCCCGGTAGAAGGGTTCGAAGATCCGGTCCAGGTGCGGGGGCTCAAAGCCCGGACCGTCGTCGTGGAACTCTACCCGTACCGCGGGCGCATCGGGCCGGTAGGCGGCCCGCACCGCCACGCGGCCCCGGGCGTGCCGGATGGCGTTGGCCAGCACGTTGGCGAAGAGGCGGCGCAGCTTCTCCCGGTCCCCGGTCATCTTAAGGGCGGGGGGTACCTCGACCTCCACCCGCACCTTGCGCTCCAGGGCGTAGCCACCCAGGGCCTCCGCCACCTCGCCCAGCAGCTCCGGCAGGTCCACCTCTTCCCGGGCGTAGGTTTCGCCCGGGTGCTCCAGGCGGGAAAGGTAGATGATGTCCTCCACCGTGGAGCGGAGCCGCTGGCTCTCCCGGGCGATGATCTCCGCGGCGTGGTCCGCCTCCTGCCCCGCGAAGACCCCGTCCCTGATGCCCTCGGCGTACCCCTGGATGCTGGTGAGGGGGGTCTTGAGCTCGTGGGAGGCGTACTGCAGGAAGCGCCGCATGGTCGCGTCGTGCTCCCGGAGGCGGGCCGTCATTTCGTTGAAGGCCGCGGCCAGTTCGGCCAGTTCGTCGTCGGTGTTAAGGTCCACCCGCGCGTCGAAGCGCCGGAGGGCGACGGCCCGCACCTGCTCCCGCAGCAGCGCCAGGGGCCGCAGGATGTGCCGGGCCAGCAGCCAGGCGGCCGCGGCCGCGATGACGAAGGCCAGGCCCAGGCTCTTCAGGAAGATGGCCAGGAAGTCGCGGTTCACGGCCTCCAGGGCGCTGCGGGTGGCCAGCACCGCCACCGTGCCCCTGGCGTCGGGGCCCTCGGGCAGGCCCGCCAGCACGAGCAGGTACTCGCCGCTGTCCCAGGTGACGGTGCGGCCGGGGGGAGGGGGCGGGGGAAGATCCGGGAGGAGTTGCCAGAGGGGCGCATTCGGGGGGAAACGGTCCGGCAGGCTGCTGGCCACGATCAGCCCCCGGGCGTCGGTCACCACGTAGTCCGCCTCTACGGACCGGCCGGGAAACCTCAGGAAGGGCCGGCCCGGCGGGGGTTCAGGGGGCCTTTCCCGGTCCTGGCGCAGGCCTAACCACCCCGCCATAGCGTGGGCCTGCCGGGCCAGCGTGCGCGCCATCTCCCGCTCCAGGTACTGGCGCACCAGGGCGCGGGAAAAGAGGGCGGTGGCGGCGGTGCTCACCGAGACGGCGATCAGGCAGGCCACGAAGATCTTGACGCTTATGCTGCGCAGTCCCCTCATTGCAGCCGGTAGCCAAACCCCCACACGGTGGCGATGCCGGTGCGGGCCCGGGCGGCGCGCAGCTTCTTGCGCACGCGCTTCACCAGGTCGTCCACCGCGCGCTCGTCACCCACGTAGTCGTAGCCCCAGACCCGGTCCAGGAGTTCCTGGCGGCTGAAGGCCCGGCGCGGGTGCCGGGCCAGTACCAGGAGCAGCTCGTATTCCTTGGGGGTCAGGGGTACCTCCTGCTCTCCCACCAGCACCCGGCGGTCCCCCGGGTAGATGCGGAGGTCTCCGGCCTCCACCACCTCGGCCGCGGGCCGGGGTGCGGTGCGGCGCAGCACCGAGCGCACTCTGGCCACCAGCTCGCGCGGGCTGAAGGGCTTGGCCAGGTAGTCGTCCCCGCCGATCTCCAGGCCCAGGACCCGGTCCGTTTCCTCCCCACGCGCCGAGATGAAGATCACCGGCGTCTCGCTGGTCCGGCGCAGCCGGCGGCAGAACTCCAGCCCGTCCTCCCCGGGCAACATGATGTCCAGCACGATCAGGTCCGGGCGCTCGACCTCCAGCCGCTCGCGCAGCTCCTCGGCCGTGGCAAAGGTCTCCACCCGGAAGCCTTCCCGCACCAGGTACTGGCGGATGAGGTGCCTGATGTTGGGCTCGTCGTCCACCACGTAAACGGTCTTCGGTTCCATGCTCCGGCCCCCCAACAAAAATAATACCGGCCGGGGCCGGTGTGTATCAACAATTATTCGAAGCGCAGGGCGTCGGCCGGGTTGAGCTCCGCGGCCCGCCGCGCCGGATAGTAGCCGAAAAAGACGCCCACCGCGGCCGCGAACAGCGTGGCCAGTGCCAGGGCCCCGGGCGAGACCAGCGTGGGCCAGCCCAGGAGGGCCGTGAGGAGCCGGCTCGCGAGGGCACCGAGGGTCATGCCGATGAAGCCGCCGGTGAGGCTCAGCACCACGGACTCTACCAGGAACTGGGCCAGGATGGCCCGCGCCGTGGCCCCCACGGCCATGCGCACGCCGATCTCCCGCGTGCGCTCGGTGACCGAGACGAGCATGATGTTCATGATGCCTATGCCGCCCACGATCAGCGATACGGCGGCCACGCCGGCGAGCAACCTGGTCATTACCGCGGCCGTGCTCTCGGCCGCGGCCAGCACCTCGGACATGTTGCGCACCGTGAAGTCGTCCGCCTGGCCGGGGGCGAGGCGGTGGCGGGTCCGCAGCACCTGCGCCGCCTGCTCCGCCACGGAGGCCACGGCCTCCCGGCGGGCGGCCTGCACCGTGATGCTCCGCAGCCCCGCGGAGGTGCCCGCCAGGCGGATCTGGGCCGTGCTGAGGGGCACGTAGACCACGTCGTCCAGGTCACCGCCCATGAAGGCGCCGCCCAGGGGGGCCAGCACCCCTATGACCCGGAAGGCCACGCCCCTGAGGCGCACGGTCTGGCCCACCGGGTCCACGCCGGGCGGGAACAGGGCCTCGGCCACGGTCTGCCCCAGCACGGCCACCATGGTGGCGTTGCGCAGGTCCTCCTCGTCGAAGAAGCGGCCCGCGGCCACGGTCCAGTCCCGGATGGCCGCCAGGTCCGGGGTGGTGCCCACCACCGAGGTCACCCAGGTCTGCTGGCTCCAGGCGGCCGTGGCGTTCAGGCGCAGCTCGGGCGCCACGTGCGCCACCCCCGGCAGCCGGGCGATGGCCCGCGCGTCGTCCCAGGTGAGGGTACTCACCGGCCCGCCCGCCCCCCGCACCGGCCCCCCGGCGGCCCCGGGCATGACCATCACCAGGTTGCTGCCCATCTTCTCGATCTGGGCCGCGATGCTGGCCCGCGCGCCCTGGCCCAGCGCGATCATCACGATCACCGAGGCCACGCCGATGACCGTGCCCAGCACCGTGAGCAGCGAGCGCAGGGGGTGGCCGCGGATGGCCAGCCAGGCCTCGCGGACCAGCTCGGTCCCTTTCACGCCGCCCCCTCACCCCCTTCGGGCGGCAGTTCCCGCAGGCGCGCCGCGGCGTCCGCGGGCTCCGCCACTTCCTCGCACCCCACGACGCGGCCGTCCCGCAACCGCACGACGCGCCGGCAGAAAAGGGCCACCTCGGGGTCGTGGGTGACCATGACCACCGTGGCTCCGGTGGCCCGGTGCAGCTCCTGGATGAGGGCCAGCACCTCCAGGCCGGACCTGGTGTCCAGCTGGCCCGTGGGCTCGTCGGCCAGGAGCAGGGAGGGGTTGTTGGCCAGGGCGCGGGCCACGGCCCCCGCTGCTGCTGGCCGCCCGAGAGCTGGGAGGGCAGGTGGTCCGCGAAGGCCGCCAGCCCCACCAGGCCCAGCAGTTCCATGGCCCGCTGCCGGCGCCGGGCCGCGGGCACCCCGGCGTAGAGCAGGGGCAGGGCCACGTTCTGCCAGGCGGTGAGGCGGGGCAGCAGGTTAAAATTCTGGAACACGAAGCCTATCTCGCGGTTGCGCACCCGGGCCCGCTCCTCGGGGGACCAGCCGGCCGTGTCGCGTCCGAACAGGAAGTAGCGTCCGGAGGAAAGGGGCTCCAGCAGACCGAGGATGGCGAGCAGGGTGGTCTTGCCGGACCCCGAGGCGCCCATGACAGCCACCATCTCCCCGACCCGTATCTCCAGGTCAACTCCCCTCAGCACCGGCACCGGACGGTCGCCCAGGCGGAAGGTCTTCTGTCCCTGTTCCAGCACCACCGCGGCGCTCACCGGGGGGCACCCCCCGGGCGGCGGGGCAGCAGGGGCGAACCCGACCGGGTCCGGGACTGGGAGGCCCCCGCCCCCTCCCGACCCACGGCCACGACCTCGCCTTCCCCGAGCCCGGCCACCACCTCCACGTTCTCGGCGTCGGAGACGCCGGTCTGGATGGCGCGCAGCTCGGGCGCCCCGTTAACCATGACCACCACCACGGCGCTCGTCTCTGCCGGACCTACGGGCCGCGGGGCCTCCAGTCCCTGCTCCCGCGCGTAGGTGCCGGCGAAGGTGAGGGCGCGGCGCGGCACCACCGGTACATCCCTTTTCCGGGCCGTGACGATGCTTACGTTACACGGCATGCCGGCCTTCAGGGGGTGGGCCTGGTCTGAATCTATTTCGAGCAGCACGTCGTAGAGCTGCACGTTGGACACGGTCACGGCCCGCGGGGCCACGCTGGCCACCGTGGCCCTGAAGGTCACGCCGGGGTAGGCGTTCACGGTGAAGGTGGCCTCCTGGCCGGGCGAAACCCGGCCGATGTCGGCCTCGTTCACCTGGGCCCGCACCCGGAGCTTGCGGCTGACCACGCTGATGAGGGGCCGGGCCGAGCTGTCGGCCCCGCTCACCGTCACGCCCGTCACCCGCAGGCCCGGCGTGGCGTTCACTTCGGCCACCATGCCGTCGAAGGGGGCCCGGAGGCGCGTGGCCTCCAGGTTGTTGCGGGCCAGCATGAGCTGGGCCCGGGCCGCGTCCACCGCGGCGCGCGCCTGGGCCACCTCCTCTTCCCTGGCCCCGGCGGTCATGAGGCGGAGCCTGGCGTCGGCCTGCTGCCAGCGGCTCAGGCTGGACGCGTAGTTGTTGCGGGCGTCCTCCAGTTCCTTGGCCGAGACGTAGCCCTCGGCCGCCAGGGTCTCCATGCGCTTGAGCTGGGCCTCGGCCGTATCACGGGCCGCCTGCGCGGCCTCGGCCTCGGCCCGCGCCTGCTCTATCTCCTCCGGCCTGTTGCCGGCCAGGAGCTGCTCCAGGCGCGCCGTCGCCTGGCGCAGGTTGGCCTCGGCGGAGAGCACCTGGGCCTGCTGGTCCGCCTCGTCCAGCTCGATCAGGAGCTGTCCTTCCCTTACTTCCTCTCCCTCCCGCACGTGCACGGCCCTGACCGTGCCCGGGTTCTTGAAGGAGAGGTTGACCGTCTGCACCGGCTCGATGAGCCCCGACGCGCTCACCGTAGCCACCACGTCGGCCCGGCGCACCTCGGCCGTCTGCAGTCCCTGTTCGCGGCCCGCCCCCTGCCGCCACAGGAGCGACAGGCCGAGCACCAGCATCAGGAGGACCGCCCCTCCCCAGACCCAGGGCCGCCCCAGCCGCCCCCTCCACCGCGCCACCCGGTCGCCGATTCCGCCCGCCGGCACCGCTCCCTCCGTCACGGTCCTCCCACCTCCGCCGTGCTCGTGGCGCCAGTTTACCACGGAAATGTGGTAAAAGTGTGGAAGGCACCGGCCGGGGTCCGTCTTTTTGACCCCGCACGGAAGGATAGGGCCTTGTGATGGACGAAACTAATCAATATACTTCGCCGGAGGTCTTCCCCCTTGAGGTTCCGGCCCAGCGTGAGAATCCAGATCGCGGCCGTCATCACCCTGCTCATGGTTGTTCCGGTGATGGTCATGGCCTACGACATCCTCTTTGCCTCGCGCAGCGACGACGTGCTCCTGGCCGAGATGGAGGAGCGGCTCACGGGCCTGGTGAACTACATGGCCGGCGAGATCAGGGCCCGGCTCAATGACCCGGAAATGGGATTTGCGGGCCGGCAGGGGGACCCGGGCGTGCTGGCCGAGGTTTTCCGCGGGGTGGCCGGCCCCGTGGCCCAGAGCCATCCCGGCGTACGTGTGGGCCTTTACCGGGTCGGGAGCGAGAACATCCTGACCGAGGGGTACCTGCACGAAACAAGACTGCGGCTCCCCGAGGCCAGGGAGGAGCGTGAGCGGCGCATTCTGGAGGAGGCGCGGGCGGGCATCAAGGCGGTGCTGGAGACCGGCAGTCCCATCACCAGGGTGGGCCAGACCTACGACGACCGGTTCCTGGAGTACCTGGTGCCCTTGAGGGTGGATGGTGAACTCGTGGCCGTGCTGTGGGCCGAGCACCGCATCCACCCGGTTTTCGCCCAGAGCACCAGGATGCGCCTGCTGGTGCGCTACGTGGCCCTGGCCGCGGTCGTGCTGGCGGCCGCGGGCACGGCGTGGACCACCAACCACTGGTGGCGGCGGGTGGAGATCATTAAGGCGGGATTGGCGCGGCTGGGCAGCAATCTGGAAAGCAGGGTGCCGGACCTGCCGGGCGAACTGGGGGAGATAACCAGGAGCATCAACGAGATGGCCGAACGCCTGCTGGAAAGGGAGAGGCTGATCGGGGAACTGCGCAAGAGCGAGTACCTGGCGGCCCTGGGGCGGCTGGTGTCGGAGATCGCCCACGAGCTGCGGGCGCCCATGGGCGTGGTCCGGGCGGCCGCCGAAATGGCCGCGGAGCAATTGGACCCGGCGGCCCGGGCACGCGTGGGCGAATACCTGGACCTCATAGAGCAGCAGGCCACGCGGCACGAGCGCCTCATCGGTTCCCTGCTCGACTTCGGCAAGCCGGGAGCCGCGTGGGAGAGCCTGGCGCTGAACAAGCTGCTCAACGAGGTGCTGGGCGCCACCAAACCCCTGCTGGAGCGGCGCGGAATCACCCTGGTTTACGAACCGGACCCCGACCTGCCGGCCGTGCGGGGGGACCGGGAAAAGCTGAAGCAGGTCTTCTTCAATCTGGTGCTGAACGCCGTGGAGGCCATGGGCCCCGGCGGGCGGCTGACCTTGCGCACCTTCCCCGACGACGGTTCGTCCTGCGTCCTGGTGGCCGACACGGGAGTGGGCATCGCACCCGAGGACCTGCCCCACATCTTCAAGCCCTACTACACCAGGAAGGCCGGGGGTAGCGGGCTGGGCCTGGCCATCAGCGAAGAGGTGGTCAGGGTGCACGGCGGCGCGATCCGGGTGTGCAGCCGGCCGGGGGGCGGCACGGCCTTCACGGTCTGCCTGCCGGCGCTAAACCGGGGAAAGGATGGGGAGGGGACCGATGGCACGCATTCTGATCGTTGACGACGACGAGGCCCTGGCGACGTTGATGGACAAGGCCCTGAGGGCGGAGGGCTACGAGGTGCGCCGCGCCGGCGACGGCCCCGCCGGGCTGAAGTTACTGGAGGAGCGGCCGGCGGACCTGGTGCTCCTTGACGTGAGACTGCCGGGCATGAGCGGATTGGAGGTGCTGCGGCGGATCAGGGAGAAGCACCCCCGGACCCTTGTGCTCGTCATCACAGGTTACTCCAGCCTGCCCGTGGCCCTGGAGGCCGTGGAGGGCGGGGCCGTGGGGTACCTGACCAAGCCCTTCAAGATGGCCGACCTGCGGGACCGGGTCAACAAAACCCTGGGCCGGAGCGGGGGAGGCGGGGGAATTGTCGTAAAAGTAAGATGAGCAGGGCCCCTTGACAGGGGATGAAATCCCTGCTATTTTATAGGTGACAAGTAAACAGGTTCACAAGGTCTTATGGAGCAACCAGAGGCCGACTGTGACGGCGGTTCCGCCGGAACGTCGGCCTTTGTGCTTGCGGCGTCGGCGAGGAGGTGTGGAGTATGAACCCCCTGCCCCTGTCCATTACCTCCCGCAGGATGGCACGACGGCTGGCGCCGGTCGCGGTGCTGGCCTTCGCCCTCGCCCTGCTGGTTTGCGGCGAGGCGGCGGCACTGAACCTGCAGACCGGCCCGTCGCAAGTCGACGCCGCGGTGAGGTTTTTCGGCGCCACCGTGGACTTCTGGGGCGAGGTGGAGCCCGGGTCCCAGGTGGTGGTGAAGGCCACGGCCCCGGCGGCGGACGTCTTCGTGACGGAAGAGTCGGCGCTGGCCGGTTTTCTGGGGTCGGGTAAGGTGGTGGTGCGACTTCCGGCCCTGTACGAGGTCCTCACCTCGTGCGAACTGGCCGCCATACCGCCGGAGGTGAGGCGGCAGATAGGAATAGAATGGCGGGCCAGCGAGGCGGTGAGGGAGGCCGCCGTGAGCCGGGTGGATATGGGTCGCACATTGCCGGTGGACCCGGCCCTGCGCGAGGAGTACCTGTTGCGGGCCGTGCGGTGGCAGGAGCGGAACGGAAATTACCGTCTCGGCGAAACCGGGCTCGTGCTGGACAACGGGCGCTTCCGGGGCACCCTGCACATCGGGCCCTACGGCCCGCGGCGGCAGGTGACGCTGACCGCCTACGCCGTCCGGGAAGGCCGGGTGGCGGAGGTCTGCAGCACTACGGTCGACCTGCCGGCGGTGTTCTTTACACGTCCCTTCGGCCAGAAGCCGGAGGAGGCCGGGTTGCTGATCGGCATGGCGGCCTGCGCGGCCCTGGCGGCGGCACTGCAGGTACGGGAGATGCGGCAGCGGGCGGCCCTGCGGTCGCGCCAGCCCTAAAATGGCGACATGTGTGTATTGTCACAAAGTTAGAACTTCGCCCGGGGGTATTGACAGGAAAAAGAGGGATTTGCTATCCTCAAAGTGACGGAAAGCACTTAAAGGCGAAAGACAAAAAAAGAGGCCGAATGGAAGAACCATAGGCCGGTGTCCGGGGTGGTTTCCCGCAACGGACGCCGGCCTTAGGTTTTGGCAGGCCGGCGGAGGGAGAGGGAAAAGATGGAACAGAAGAAACCCAGCGTGCGGGACACCCTGACCAGGCGCGAGGAGCAGCTCATCCGCTTCATCCGGGAGCTCGGGTGGGGCGAGGTGCGGCTCAAGGTGCAGGAGGGGCAGCCGGTCCTCATCTACGAGGCCATCCGGACGGTGAAACTGGAGGAACAGGAGCTGACCGACTGGAAGGGGGTGCGGAAAAGGCAGGTGACGGGATAGGAAAACGGCGGATAATGTGTACGATCTCACTTTCACTAAACTTCGGGGATGGGCCGCGGTGGGGTCGCCGGCCCGGGGTCCCGCAGAAAGGGGGTGTGGCCCAATGGCAAAGAGGGTAACCGGAATCTTGATCGCTGTGGTTTCCACGCTCGGCGTGGCCTACTGGCTGTACTGCATTTTCGCGGGCAAGATCATGGGCCAGCCGGGAGGCTGAGGGCGCCTCCAAACCGCACGGCGCACGGGGGCGCAAGCATCCTTTAAGAATTTAAAAAAGGGGGGTCGTCCATGAATTACTTCGTGTGGGCGTCCGGCCTGGCCAACACCAACCCTCTGGCCTACGCGTTCGTTAACATACTAACTATGGCGGTCATAGGCGTGGCCCTGGCCGTGGCGGCGGAGCTGATCTTCAAGGGCCTGCGCATCGACCTCGGAAGGTACAAGAAGGAGTACGAGGAAGAGGCGGCGCAGACCGGAAGCCAGCACTAAAACGGGACTTTTAACTGCCCCGACGGAGAGGTCTTTTGCGTGGGGGACGGCTTCATGCAAGTTTGCGAAAACACGGAGGTGAATTCAAGATGATACATCTTCCTGTGAGCGGCATCGACATGGCATGGTGGCCGCTGGTGCTGATCGGTTTCACGGTGGGCGTGGTAGGCGGCTACTTCGGCATCGGCGCCGCGTGGCTCATCACGCCGGGGCTGAACATCTTCGGGTTTCCGATGATCTACGCCGTGGGCACCGACATGACCCACGTGGTCGGCAAGTCCATCGTGGCCACCTTCCGGCACTGGCGCTTCGGTCACGTGAGCGCCGTCATCGCACTGATCATGCTCGTCGGCACGTTCTCCGGCGTGGAGGCCGGCGCCCAGGTGGTGCGCTACCTGACCGCGAAGGGGCTGGCTGGCACGGTGGTGCGCAGTGTATACATGGTCATCCTGGCCTTCCTGTTCTTCTACATGCTCTACGACTACCTGCGGGCGCGGCGCATCGAGATTGCCACGGGTAAGAAGATCGGCGACATCGTGGGCACGGGTATCTCCAAGTGGCTCCACGAGGCCACGGCCTTCCTGCCGCCCATCGTGCGCTGCCGCAACACCGGCATGCTGATGTCGGCCTGGTTCATCGTCTTCATCGCGCTGATCACCGGCTTCATCGCCGGGTTCCTGGGCATCGGCGGCGGCCTGGTGCGGGTGCCGGCCATGGTCTACCTCCTCGGCCTGCCGACCAAGGTGGCCGTGGGCACGGACCTGTTCGAGGTCATGTTCTCCGGCGCCTACGGGTGCTTCACCTACAGCGTGAAGGGCGGCGTGGAGCTGCTGGCCGCGGCGATCATGCTCCTGGGCGCGGCCGTGGGGGCCCAGTTCGGCACCATCTGCACCAAGTACGTGCACGGTATCTTCATCCGCCTGCTCTTCTCCATCACCTGCCTCTTCGCCTTCGTGGCCACGCTCCTCAAGCAGCTCAGCCGGCCCTACGAGCGCGTGTACGAGACGGGGATTCAGCAGGTGCTCCTGAAGGCGGGCTACACCAAGGCGCAGCTGTCCGGGCTCATGCTGAAGCAGGACGTGATGCAGTACTACATGGTGGAGGTCGCCAGGCGGCCCGACTGGTACCAGGCCTGGTTGACCGCCAATACCTACACCAAGGTCGGGGCGGCCTTCATCCTGTCGGCGGCATCCTTCATCTGCCTGGTGATCCTGGTCCAGCTGGTGCGGGGCGTGGCCGCCGAGCGGCGGGCCAAGCTGGCCCTCGAGGCGCGGGCCGGGGCGACCCGGTAGCGTGCGGGAATCCTGCGGCGGGCGGCGGTTCCGGCCGGGCGGCCGGGGCCGCCGCCCCTTTATTTTTAGGTTTCAGAAGATGTCGTCCGGAGTCACGTTCCATCCCGGCAGCACCGACGAAGCAATCTTTTCCCTCACGCCGGCCGTGTAAACGGCGGGCTTTCCGTACTCTCCGGCTTCCAGGGTATATACCTCCACGGTCTGGGCCACCGGGTGGATGATCCAGAGTTCCCTCACGCCGTGGCGGGCGTACAGATCCTTTTTCCTGGTTCTGTCCCGGGTGACCGTAGAGGGCGACAGGATTTCTATTACCAGGTCCGGGGCTCCCTGAATGTTGGCCTCCCCCACGATGTCGAGGCGCTCCCGCGAGACAAAGATAATGTCGGGCTGTACCACGTCCTGGGGGGAGAGATACACGTCCAGGGGTGCCTGAAGCACCACTCCGAGTTTTTCCTGTTCCACGTAGCCATAGAGGCGGCTGCCCAGCCTGATGGAAAGGCGCTGGTGGTAAACGCTGGGCGAGGGGACCAACCACAGCTCACCCCCGATCAATTCGTACCGGCGCTCGTCGTCCAGGCGGCAATAATCCTCATAGGTAAGTCCGCTCCGCACGGGAACTTCCATCCGCGCACCCCCTTGCCGCTCATTACCCATATTCTAGCACGGTCGGCTTCCGGCCAAAAGCCTTTTTGCCTAGAGGCCCGGGCGCTTGGGCCGCCAGTGAATGTGGGGGGTTTCGGGGTTCCAGTAGGCGTCGCAGTCCAGGCAGCAGTACCTTCCGGGCGAGGGGAAGATGGCGATGATGAAGCCGGCCACCAGCAGAAAGGGGATGAGGATGCGGCCCAGGGGGTAAAGGAAACCGGCCAGGTAGCAGATCAGCGAGCCGCCCAGACCGATGCCCAGGCCGCCGGCCAGCCTCAAACGCCGTCCGGTAATCGTATTCTTCGAACCGCAGGCCGGGCAGGGCGGTACGTTACTCTTGAAGAGCCGCACGGCGAACACCTCCGCGTATAAATTTGACGTTCCCCGGCCAATCACCTTTTTTCGCATTCCACGGGTTACGAAAGGCAACTACGGGTCATATCGTTGACACCTCCCGGTGCGTGGGCTACAATAGAGACAAGGGGCAGGGGGTGATTCTCTATGTTCTGGCACTTCATGGACCAGGAAGTAAAGGAGGAGTGGGAGGCACCCGCGGACAGGTGGTCGGTAGCCAACGAGATCGTGCACGCGGTGGGTCTGTACGCGGTCTTTGCGCTGCTGCTGTGGCTGTTGTTCAACCTCACGGGTCCCATCGTACAGTGAAAGATTCTGAATTGAAGAATTTTGGTGGGGTGTGTAGTGTCAAACAAACCCGAGGGCTTCTGCGAAGCATTAAAGGGGAATTCCGGTTGCCGGGGTAGCGGCAGGTGACAAAATGAGGTTTTTGTCACTACAGCAGACTGCCAACGGGCCGGCGCGATCCCCTTGCCTTGCGGGTTAAGATGTGGTATACTGGCACCGGAAAGCTTTGTGAAGAGAATCACAGGCCGAATCGAACAACGATAGGCCGGCGGGAGCGACCAATCAACTCCTTGCCGGCTTTGTTCGTAACAGGGGATGCGCCAAATATTCAGTTAACTGTTGCGAAAACGGCAAGGGGGGAGCGCGGGTGACCAATTTGCAGGTGACCGCAAGGGAAAAGGAACTCATACTCTTCATGCGCGAGCTCATGTGGGGCGACCTGAAGGTCAGGGTGGAGAACGGAGAGCCGGTTCTGATTTACGAGGCCATCCGCACCTTCAAACTGGGAGAGAACAAGGCCCGGGAGCTCCTCAGAAAAACCGGGGGCCCCAGGCGGGAACCGGTGGGGAGTGCGGGCTATGGGCCCTAAAATAAATAGCCTCGGCCGAATGGAACAACCATA
>DYER01000023.1 GCA_020725605.1 Ammonifex sp.
GGCAGCCAGTGCATCGTGGTGGCCATCGACGCCCGTCGGGTGGGCCCCGGCAAATGGGAGGTGTACGTCCACGGCGGCCGCACCCCCACCGGCATCGACGCCGTGGCCTGGGCGCGGCGCGTGGAGGAACTGGGGGCGGGCGAGATCCTGCTCACCAGCATGGACCGGGACGGCACCAAGGACGGCTACGACCTGGAACTCACCCGGGCCGTGGCCGAGGCCGTACGGATCCCGGTCATAGCCTCGGGCGGGGCGGGCACCCTGGAACACCTGGCCCAGGGCCTGCGGGAAGGCCGCGCCGACGCCGTGCTGGCGGCCTCCATCTTCCACTTCGGTGAGTACTCCATCCGCCAGGCCAAGGAATACCTGAAAAGCCGCGGCATCCCGGTTAGGATGTGAGGGGTAGGGGGTCTTTGGTGTGGAACTGAAATTTAACGCCGCCGGCCTGATTCCGGCCATCGTGCAGGACGCGCGGGACGGCACCGTGCTGATGCTGGCCTACATGAACCGTGAGTCCCTGGAGCGCACCCTGGCCACGGGGGAGACGTGGTTCTGGAGCCGGAGCCGCCGGGAACTCTGGCACAAAGGCGGGACTTCCGGCCACGTCCAGCGGGTGAAGCAGATCTATTACGACTGCGACGCCGACGCCTTGCTGGTGCTGGTGGAGCAGCACGGCCCGGCCTGCCACACCGGGGAGCGCAGCTGTTTTTACCGCCGGCTGGCACCGGGAGAACCCTGCCGGTAGCCCCTTCCGGCGGTACGAGTAGGGGCGGTGCAGGGGCCCGCGGCCGGTCCGGGCGGAGCCGGGATCCGTGAACGGTGGAAGGCCTCCCCAATCCTTGCGGCATAATAAGGGTGGAAGCACGTGGCGTACGTCGGCGCCGGAAGTGCGCGGGAGGTGGTGGTTCGTGGATCTGGAGGAGGCGCGCCTTAAGGCCCGGGCCCTGCGGGAACAAATCGAATACCACAATTACCGTTACTACGTTCTGGACGACCCGGTCATTTCGGACGCCGAATACGACCGCCTGATGCGCGAACTCCAGACCTTGGAGCGGGAATTCCCGGAGCTGATCACGCCGGACTCGCCCACCCAGCGCGTGGGCGGAGAGCCGCGGCCGGGATTTACCACGGTGCGCCACTTCACGCCCATGCTCAGTCTGGCCAACGCCTTCGACGAGGAGAGCTTGCGCGAGTTCGACCGCCGGGTACGGGAGCTGGTGGGCGGCGAGCCGGTGGAGTACGTGGTGGAGCCCAAGATCGACGGCCTGGCCGTATCCCTCTACTACGAAAACGGCCTCCTGGTCTGGGGCGCCACCCGGGGCGACGGGGAAGTAGGAGAGGACATCACGCCCAACCTCAAAACCATCCGCAGCATACCGCTGCGGCTGCGCGCGTCAGGCGTGAGGCGGGTGGAGGTGCGCGGCGAGGCCTACATGCCCAAAGCTGCCTTCGCCGAGCTGAACGCGGCGCGGGAGGAGGCCGGCGAGCCGGCCTTCGCCAACCCCCGGAACGCCGCGGCGGGCTCCCTCAGGCAGCTGGACCCGCGCGTGACCGCCGCGCGGCAGCTGAACATCTACGTTTACGGCCTGGGCCTGGTGGAGGGCCCGGTACTCGCCACCCACGCCGATGCCCTGGCCTGGCTGCGGGAGGCGGGCTTTCGCGTCAATCCCGGCCATCGGGTCTGTGACAGCATCGAGGAGGTCCTGGCCTACTGCCGGGAGTGGGAGGGCAAGCGCTTCGACCTGCCGTACGTGATCGACGGCATGGTGGTCAAGGTCAACTCCCTGGACCAGCAGCGGCGCCTCGGGGCCACCCTCAAGAGCCCCCGCTGGGCCGTGGCCTTCAAGTTCCCGCCCGAGCAGGCCGTGACCGTCATCGAGGACATCATCGTGCGTGTGGGCCGCACGGGCGTGCTCACCCCCACGGCGCTCTTCCGGCCCGTGCGTCTGGCCGGCACCACGGTCAGCCGGGCGACGCTGCACAACGAAGACCTGATCAGGGAAAAGGACGTGCGCATCGGGGACCACGTGGTGGTGCAGAAGGCCGGCGACGTTATTCCCGAAGTCGTCAGGGTGCTGCCGGAGCGGCGCACCGGCGGGGAGCGATCCTACACCCTGCCGCGGGAGTGCCCGGCCTGCGGGGCGAGTACGGTGCGGCTGGAGGGCGAGGTGGCACGGCGCTGCCCCAACATGGCCTGCCCGGCCCAGCTCCACGAGCGGCTCATTCACTTCGCCTCCCGCAACGCCATGGACATCGCGGGCCTGGGTCCCAAGATCATCGCCCAGCTGCTGGACCGGGGCCTGGTGCGCAACGCGGCGGACCTGTACGCGCTGCGCTACGAGGATCTGGTGGGCCTGGAGCGCCTTGGTCCCAAGTCCGCCCAGAACCTGCTGCGGGCCATCGCGGAAAGCAAGGACCGTCCCCTGGCTCAGCTCATCTTCGGGCTGGGCATACGCCACGTGGGCGAGCGTGCGGCCCGCGTGCTGGCCGAGCGCTTCGGGTCTTTAAAGAATCTGATGGCGGCCTCGGAGGAGGAACTGCAGGGGATACCCGAGGTCGGGCCCAAGATCGCGGCCTCGGTGGTGGCCTTCTTCGCGGCCGAGGAAAACAGGGAAATAGTGCGGCGCCTGGAGCGGGCCGGCGTCAGGACCCGGGAGGAAGTGAGGGTGCGCGGGGACCTGCCCCTGGCCGGCAAGACCTTCGTGCTCACCGGGGCCCTCGAACGGTTCACGCGCCAGGAGGCCGAGCGCCTCATCGCCGAACTGGGCGGTCGGGTGGCCTCGAGCGTCAGCCGCAAGACCGACTACGTGGTGGTGGGTGAAAATCCGGGAAGCAAGCTGACGCGGGCCGTGGCCCTCGGGATTCCGCTCCTGAGCGAAGAAGAATTTCTGGCCCTGGTCGGGGAGGCGGGCCGCCGGAGCTGACGGTCGCGTATACAATTCCTTATCTGATATAATTCTGGTCGGTTGCGGGGGGGAGAAAGTTGCTGACGAAACAGGAGGTCGAACACGTGGCCCTGCTGGCCCGTCTGGCACTGTCCGAGGAAGAGAAGGAAATGTACACCCGGCAGTTGCGGGACATCCTGGAGTACGCGGCCCGCCTGAACGAGCTGGATACCGCCGACGTACCGCCTACCTCCCACGTGCTGCCCCTTTCCAACGTTTTTCGGGAGGACGAGGTGGGCGAGCACCTCGCGCCCGAAGAGGTGCTGGCCAATGCCCCGGAGCGGGAGGGCGGCTTCTTCAAGGTGCCGCGCATCGTCTAGGACCCAGCCCGCTTGCCACAATAGCGCGAGGATGTGATTGGAGTTGGACCTTTGTTTGTTGCCGGCCCACCGCCTGCACGCCATGCTGGTAAAGAGGGAGATCGGCGCCGTCGAGCTGTTGCAGGCGGTGTTGCGGCGCATCGACGAAGTCGAGGACCGGGTACGGGCCTACATCACCGTCACACGCGAAGAGGCCCTGCAACAGGCCAGGGAGGCGGACCGGATGCTGTCCCGCGGCGAGGTAGCCTCCCCGCTGGTGGGCATTCCCGTGGCCCTCAAGGACAACCTGTGCACGATTGGCGTGCGGACCACCTGCGCCTCGAAGATCCTTTACAACTTTGTACCCCCCTACGACGCCACCGTGGTGCGGCGCCTGCGGGACGCCGGTGCGGTCCTGGTGGGCAAGACCAACATGGACGAGTTCGCCATGGGCTCCTCCACCGAGAACTCGGCCTTCTTTCCCACGCGCAACCCCTGGGATTTGGGGCGCGTACCGGGGGGTTCCAGCGGCGGGTCCGCGGCCGCGGTGGCGGCCGGTGAGGCGGTAATGGCGCTGGGTTCGGACACGGGCGGCTCCATCCGCCAACCGGCGGCCTTCTGCGGGGTGGTGGGATTGAAGCCCACCTACGGGGCCGTCTCCCGCTACGGGCTGGTGGCCTTCGCCTCGTCCCTGGACCAGATCGGGCCCATCACGCGGGACGTTGAGGACTGCGCCCTCCTGTTGCGGGCGATCGCCGGCCACGACCCCCTGGACACCACTTCGGCCCGCTTCGAGGTGCCTGACTACGCCTCTTTTCTGGAGGAGGGCTTGCGCGGATTCCGGGTGGGAGTGCCCCGGGAGTACGCGGGCGAGGGCATCGACCCCGGAGTGCGGGGGGTGTTGATGCGGGTTATCGGGCTGCTGGAGCAAATGGGGGCCGTGGTGGAGGAGACAACCCTGCCCCACACGCCTTACGCGCTGCCCTGCTACTACCTCATCGCGCCCGCCGAGGCCAGCTCCAACCTGGCCCGGTACGACGGCGTGCGCTACGGGTACCGGACCCGTGACGCCGAGGACGTGGTGGACATGTTCATGAAAACCCGCAGCGAGGGTTTCGGACCCGAGGTCAAACGCCGCATCATGCTCGGCACTTACGCCCTCTCGGCCGGCTACTACGACGCCTATTACCTGAAGGCCCTGAAGGTGCGGACCCTCATCAAGGGGGATTTCGACCGCGCCTTCAAGGATTACGATGTGCTGCTGGCGCCCACCTCGCCCACCTGCGCTTTCAGGCTGGGCGAGAAGACGGCCGACCCCCTGCAGATGTACCTTTCGGACATCTGTACCCTGGCCGTGAACCTGGCGGGCATTCCGGCCATTTCGGTTCCGGGCGGCCTGGCGGAGGGCCTACCGGTGGGCGTGCAGTTCATCGGCCGGCCTTTTGCCGAGGGTACGCTGCTGCGGGTGGCCTACTGCGTGGAGCGCCGCGTGGGGACCTTTGTGGCGCCCCTGGCCCGGAGCCCTGCCGCTGCGGCCGCGCGCGCCGGCGAGGGTGCGGCCGGAAGGGGGGAGGACGGTTGAGCGGGTACGAGGCCGTCATCGGCCTGGAAGTACACGTGGAACTCAAAACGCGCTCCAAGATCTTTTGCTCTTCTTCCACGGAGTTCGGGGCCGATCCCAACAGTCACGTCTGCCCGGTGTGCCTGGGGCTGCCCGGGGTGCTCCCCGTGGTGAACCGGCAGGTGGTGGCCTACGCCATCAAGGCGGCCCTGGCCCTGAACTGCGAGATCGCGGGTTTTTGCAAGTTCGACCGCAAGAACTATTACTATCCCGACATGCCTAAGAACTACCAGATTTCCCAGTACGACCTGCCCCTGGCCAGAAACGGCTACCTCGAGATCGACGTGGACGGGCACCGCAAGCGGGTGGGCATCGTCAGGCTGCACATGGAAGAGGATACCGGCAAGCTGGTGCACCAGGGCACCATCACCACCACGCCCTACTCGCTGGTGGATTATAACAGGGCGGGCGTGCCCCTGATCGAGATCGTGTCGGCGCCGGACCTGCGTACCCCGGAGGAAGCCCGGGCCTACATGGAGAAGTTGCGGACCGTGATCCAGTACACCGGCGTTTCCGACTGCCGGATGGAAGAGGGCAGCCTGCGGTGCGACGCCAACGTGTCCGTGCGGCCGGCCGGAAGCCGGGAGCTGGGGGTCAAGACCGAAATCAAGAACC
>DYER01000024.1 GCA_020725605.1 Ammonifex sp.
GCCGTGGTGCGCAAGGCCATCTACCACGGTCTGGAGGTCATGGGCATCAAGCGCGGCTTCGCCGGTTTCATCGAGGCCGAGGTGGAGCCCATGCACCTGGGCTCGGTGGCCGACATCATACACCGGGGCGGCACCGTATTGAGGACGGCGCGCTCCGAGGAGTTCCGAACCAGGGAGGGGCGGGCCAAAGCCTTCGAAACCGTGGAACGCTTCGGGATCCAGGGCCTGGTCATCATCGGGGGAGAGGGTTCGCTGCTCGGCGCGAAAATCTTCCACGAGGAGTACGGGCTTCCCGTGGTGGTCGTGCCGGGCAGCATAGATAACGACATTCCCGGCACGGACTACTCCATCGGTTTCGACACGGCCGTTAACATCGTAGTGGAGGCCATCAACCGCATCCGGGACACGGCCACGTCCCACGAGCGCACCTTCATCGTGGAGGTCATGGGCCGGAACTCCGGGTTCATCGCCCTGGCCGCCGGTCTGGCCGGTGGTGCGGAATCCATCCTCATCCCGGAGCTACCCTTCGACGTGGATGAGGTGTGCCGCCGCCTGCTGCGGGGCCACCGGCGCGGCAAGCTCCACAGCATCATCGTGGTGGCCGAAGGCGTTGGCAGCGGCCTGGAGATCGGGCGACAGATCAAGGAGCGCACCGGCTTCGACACCAGGGTCACCATTCTGGGCCACATCCAGCGCGGCGGCATGCCCACCGCCTTCGACCGGCTGCTGGCCAGCCGCTTCGGGGCCCGCGCTGTGGAACTCCTGATGGCGGGAGCAAAGAGCAAGATGGTAGGTATGGTGGCGGACCGGATCGTGGACTGGGAAATAGGGGACGTGGTCACCCGCAAGAAAGAGATCGACGCGGAACTCTACCGGCTGGCGGGAATTCTGGCCATTTAAGGGGAGGAGAGGGATGCGCCGCACCAAGATCGTGTGCACCCTGGGCCCGGCCAGTTCCGATACCGCCACGTGTGCGGCCATGCTCAGGGCCGGGATGAACGTGGCGCGTTTCAACTTTTCCCACGGTACCAGGGAAGAGCACGGGGCCCGCATGGAGGCCCTCAGGGAGGCCTCGGCCGTCACGGGGATACCCGTGGCCATCCTCCTGGACACCGAGGGCCCGGAGTTGCGCCTGGGAAAGCTCTTCGAAGAGCCGCTGTGCCTCGAGCCGGGCCAGGAAGTGGTGCTGGTGCCCGAGGGTGAGCCGTTGAACCGCTACGTGCTGCCCGTGAACTACCCCCGCCTGGCGGAAGAGGTGCGGCCCGGGGACCTCATCCTGCTGGCGGACGGCCTGGTGGCTTTGAGGGTGACGGAGGCCGTCGAGGGCCGGGTGCGCTGCCTGGTCTGCGACGGGGGCGAGATCACCAGCCGCAAGGGGGTCAACGTGCCCGGCGCCGAGCTCTCACTGCCCGCCATCACCGAAAAGGACCGGGAGGACCTCATATTCGGGGTCCGCCACGGCATCGACTTCGTCGCCGTCTCCTTCGTGCGCCGCGCCTCCGACGTGCTGGCCGTGCGCCAGGTGCTGGAGGAACTGGGGGCCGACGTGGATATCATCGCCAAGATCGAGAACCGCGAGGGCGTGGACCGCATCGACGAGATCATCAAGGTGGCCGACGGGATCATGGTGGCCCGGGGCGACCTCGGGGTGGAGATCCCCGCCGAGGACGTGCCGCTGGTGCAGAAGATGATCATCGAGAAGTGCAACCGGGCCGGCAAGCCGGTGATCACGGCCACCCAGATGCTCGAATCCATGATCCACAACCCCCGCCCCACCCGCGCCGAGGCCAGCGACGTGGCCAACGCCATCCTGGACGGCACCGACGCCGTGATGCTTTCGGGCGAAACGGCCGTCGGGAGGTATCCGGTGGAGGCCGTGGAGACCATGGCCCGCATCGTGTGCCGGGCCGAAAGCGCCATCAGGTACGAGGAAATTCTGGCCCGGCGGGCCCAGGGGCCGGCCCGCACCGTGACCGACGCCATCAGCCACGCCACCTGCGCGGCGGCCCGCGACCTGGGGGCCGCGGCCATCGTAACCTCCACCCAGACCGGCTACACGGCGCGCATGGTGGCCAAGTACCGGCCCCGGGCCCCCATCGTGGCCGCCACCCCGCGTCCCGAGGTGCGGCGCAGGCTCTTGCTGGTGTGGGGGGTCCAGCCGGTCCTGGTGCCGCAGATCGACGATACCGACGGCATGGTGGCGGCGGCCCTGGACGCGGGCCTCGCCGCGGGCCTAATCAAGGGGGGAGACCTGGTGGTCATCACCGCCGGCGTGCCGGTGGGGGTGCACGGCACCACCAATATGTTGCGGGTGCACACGGTGGGTAACGTGCTGGCCCGGGGCACGGGTATCGGGGCCCGGGCCGTGACCGGCCGGGCCAGGGTGGCCCGTACGGTAAGGGAGGCCCTCGAAAAGGTGCGGCCGGGCGACATCCTGGTGGTCGCGGCCACGGACCGGGACTTCATGCCGGCCATCGAACGGGCCGGGGGCATCGTGACCGAAGAGGGTGGGCTGACCTCCCACGCGGCCATCGTGGGTCTGGAATTCGGCATTCCCGTGATCGTGGGGGTGGACGGTGCCACGGCCATTCTACCCGACGGCGAGGTCATCACCATCGACGGCCAGCGGGGCCTTATTTACGGTGGTACGGCGAGGGTGTTGTGAGGTGCCTGCGGGCTCGAGTGGCCCCGGTGGCCGGGCCCGGTGGCGGGGCCGTAGCCGGGCGCCTTTCATCATAACCGTCCTTTTGCTGGCGGTCCTGGCGGGATGCGCGACCCGCGACGTAACGGCCGACGTAGACCCGGCGCGGTGGACCGTGACGCCGCCGGGGGACCTCGTGCCGGCGCGAGTTGCGCGCGTGATCGACGGCGACACCGTGGTGGTGGCCTTCAAGCCCGGTGCGAGGGTGGAGCGAAGGGGCGAGAGACTGTTCCTGAGCCTCGCCGGTGAGCGGGTGGAGGTGGCCCCCGAAGAGCGGGTAAGGCTCATCGGGGTCAATGCCCCCGAGATCGCCCACGATTCCCGGCCGGCTGAGTACTTCGGCCGCGAGGCCGCGGAGTTCACGCGCCGGCGCCTCCGCGGCCGCGAGGTGGCCCTCGCCTTCGACGTCCAGAAGCGCGACCAGTACGGCCGGCTGCTGGCCTACGTTTTCGACGGGGAGCGGTTGTTCAACGCCGAACTCGTGGCCCGGGGTTACGCGCAGGTCATGACGGTACCGCCCAACGTCTTATACGCGGACCTTTTCCGCGACCTGCAGCGCGAGGCCAGGGCCGCGGGAAGGGGCCTGTGGGGCAAACCGTGAGCCGCGGGGGCCGCGTGAGTTGACCTGGCTGGAGACGGTCAAGGAAATCGTTTTCCACTACCTGAGTACCCTGGGTGTGGCCGGGCTGGCCGTGGGGACCTTCATCGAGGCCACGGGCCTGCCCTTTCCCGGCGGCCTCATGACCATCGGTGCGGGCTTTCTCGCGGCCCAGGGCCGGCTGGATATCGAGAATGCCCTGGCCGCCGTGGTGGTAGGGCACAGTCTGGGTTCTTTTGCCGCCTACCACGTGGGCCGGAGCCTGGGCCGGCCCCTGTTCAGGCGGTACGGAGACTTCGTCGGGCTGACGCCCGCGCGTATGGCGCGCGCCAGGCGGTGGCTCAACCGTTCGGGCGTCCTCTTCGTCCTGCTGGGGCGGCTGCTGCCGACCGTGGGCAACGTGACGCCCTTTGCGGCCGGGGCGGGCGGCATGGAGCCGTGGCCCTTTGCGGTCTACAGTGTGGTATTTGCCTTCCTGTGGGGTAGCCTCTACCTCAAGCTGGGAGTCTACTTCGGCCACAACTGGGAGGTCATCCGCCACCTCCTTCAGACCAGACTGCCCCTGGTGGTCGCGGGCGTGCTGGGAACCTGCCTCCTGTGGTGGGCCCTGAAGAGGTGGCTGGAGGTGCGGCTGAACCCGCGGTGATTCTGGCGGATGGGTGGTGGACGTACCCGCCTAAGGCCCACTACGGCGCGCGGCGCGCCACCTCAGGGGAGAGACGACGGGAAATTTTGCCCACGAAAGCTGTCCCGTTTCCGGCATCACCCGGTTGGCAAAATTCCCCGTCGGAGGGCCGCGGCCACGGCAAAAAAGGCCGTGGCCACCAGCACGATGGTGGCGCCCGAGGCCGTGTCCAGCCAGCACGACAGCAGCAATCCGGCCACGGTGGAAGCGGCACCAATTGCCGGGGCGAGCCACATCATGCGGTGGAAGTCTTCGGTGAGCTGCCGGGCCGCCGCGGCCGGCGCCACGATGAGGGCCGACACCAGCACGATGCCCACGATCTTGATGGCGCCTACCACGGTCAGGGCCACGAGCACCAGCAGCAGGGAGTGGAGCCGGTCCACGGGCAGGCCCGCCACGCGTGCCATCTCCGGGTCGAAGCTCACGAAAAGGAGTTCCTTGTAGAAGAGGGCCACCACGGCCAGGACGGCCGGGGTGAGCAGGAGGGCCAGCCAGAGGTCCTGGCGCGTGACGGCCAGGATGCTGCCGAACAGGTAACCGAAGAGGTCCACGCCGTAACCCGGCGTGAGGCCCAGAAAGAGGATGCCGAGGGCCATGGTGCAGGCGAAGAAAATGCCTATGGCCGTATCCTCGCGCAAGGAAGTCTTGCGTGTCACCAGACCAACGCCCCAGGCCGTGCCCAGGCAGAAGACCACCGCCGTGAGGAGGGGGTTGACGCCCAGCAGAAAGCCAAGGGCCACGCCCCCGAAACTGGCGTGCCCTATACCGGCCCCCATGAAGGACAGCCCGTTCAGCACCACGTAAACGCCTACGACGGCACAGAGGATCCCCACAAGGGTGCCGGCGAGGAGCGCCCGCTGCATGAAGGTGTGACCGATCAGCTCCAGCATTCGTCCCTCGCTACCACCATGTGGGGCGCGCGGCCGTGGTGAAAGAACACGGCGGCGCACCCGTACATCTGGGCCAGTTCTTCCGAGCCCAGGACCTCCTCCGGGCGGCCGTGGGCCACCAGCCGGCGGTTCAGGCACACCACCCCGTCCACGAAGGCCGCGACCACGCCCACGTCGTGGGACACCAGCAGGGTGGTCAGGCCGTCCTTGTGCAGGTCCCGTAGCAGTTCGTACAGGCTTTCTGTGGCCGGGACGTCCACGCCTGCGGCCGGCTCGTCCAGGATGAGCAGTTCGGGCTCGCACGCCAGGGCCCGGGCGAGCAACACCCGCTGGCGCTGGCCGCCGGAGAGGCGTCCCAGGGGGGAATTCGCAAGATGGGTCACTCCGGTACGCTCCATGGCCCGGCGGGCGGCCTCCCGGTCCGCCGCCGAGGGGCGCCGCACCAGGCCGATGCGCCCGTAGCGGCCCATCATGACCACGTCCGCCACCCGCAGGGGAAAGTGCCGGTCTACGGCCGCGGTCTGGGGCACGTACCCTATCGCCCGCCGTTCGGCCCCCAGATGCCGGGGATCCCGGCCGAAGACGCGCACCGTGCCCTCAACGGGCCGGACCAGACCCAGGATGACCTTCAGCAGGGTGGTTTTGCCCGCCCCGTTGGGTCCGATCACCGCCAGAAAGCTTCCGCGGAACACCTTCAGGCTCACTTCTTCCAGCACGGTCACGGTGCGGTAGGCCACCGTGACCCGGTCCAGCTCTACGATCACGCTCATTGCCCTTCACCCCGTTCGCGCGGGGGATCCCGGGCCGCCCGTTCGCCCTCCGCGGACCCCCCTCCCTACCCGCGCTTGCGTGCTCCTTGGCCGATGGTGCGCCCCCGGCGGGCGGTTGTGCCACCTGCCCCACCGCGGCCGGTCGGCCGGGGCCGGATTGACCCCTCTACCGCAGGGCCCTTTCCAGCTGCGCCAGGTTATGGCGCATGGTGTCCAGGTACCGGTAGTCCGGCGGCACCCCCAGGGGATTCAAGAACAGCACCGGAACACCGGCCTCGGCGGCAATGGCCTCGGCCGCCTTGGAAGACAGCTGCGGTTCGGCAAAGACGGCCCCCGCACCCGCGGCCTTTACGGTGCGCACGATGGCCGCCACGTCGGCCGGCGATGGCTCCTGGCCGGGTATTTTCTCCACCACCGCGGCCTGCTCCAGGCCGTAATCCCTGGCCAGGTAGACCCAGGCCCCGTGCAGGGCCACGAACTTCCGGCGGGAAAGGGCGCCTATTCGGGCCCGCATTTCGGAGTCCAGAGCCCGCAGCTCGGCCAGGTAGCGCTCGGCATTGGCCCGGTAGTAATCCGCATTTTCCGGGTCCGCGGCCGCGAGGGCGTCGCGGATGTTCTCCACCTGGTGCATGGCGCACAGGGGGCTGAGCCACACGTGCGGGTTGCCGGCACCGTCCGGGTGCCCGTGGTCCGCATGCTCTTCGTCCGTGACGAGATCCAGGCCTTCGGCCGTGCGCACCACAAGCAGATGCGGGTTACCGGCGGCCCCCACCAGCTTGTCGGCCCAGAATTCCAGACCCGCGCCGTTGAGGACCAGCAGTCGGGCCCGGCCCAGGGCTCTGAGCTGGGCCGGGGTGGGCTCGTAAGTGTGGGGACTGGCCCCGGGCGGCACCAGGACCTCCACCGTGACGCGGTCGCCCCCCACCTGCCGCACGAAGTCCGCTAGGGGCAGGATGCTGGCCAGCACCGGGAGCCGCCCGTGGTTTTCCGTGGTTGGCGGCCCGCATCCCCACGCCAGGCCCAGGAACAACACCACCAGGATGCCCACCGCCGGCAGGTGCCAACTCCTCGGTACGGACGTTACCGGCAATCCGCGTTCCCTCCCAAAAGGTCGGGGATCGGCTTTCTGCGGGCCGCTCCTCTCCGGCCCCGGCGGCCACTGCCCCTCAGGGAAAAAGGCCCGCGGCCGTGGGGACACCAGCGGGCGAAGTTAGGGGGCCTCATTCGCCCCGCCCGCGGCGGCAGTTACCGCAGTAGCCGAACAGCTTGAAGCTGTGCCCCGTGACCGTAAACTCCTCGTCGGGAAGCCCGCGGAAGTAGGGCATGGGACAGAAGGCCGCGTCCACGGCCTTACCGCAACCGAGGCACAGGGCGTGGTGGTGGTGCTCCGGGCCGGCGCACAGCTCGTAGCGGGTGTCCCCGTCGGCAAAGTGGGTTCTGGACACCAGGTTCAGGCTTTGCAGGAGGTGGAGGTTCCGGTAGACGGTGTCGAAACTGACGGAGGGAAACCTCCGGCGTACCCGCTGCAGGATTTCCGCGGCCGTCTGGTGCGGCGGCCCCTCCAGCAGGGCGCGCAGGATCTCCTGGCGCTGGGGCGTGAGATTCAGGCCCCGCGCCTTGAGCACTTTGAGGACTTCGTCGAGGTCCATGGCGGTCTCCTGAATCGGAATGGTTCCAGTTTAGTATAAACCGGGGAATTCAAACAGTCAAGGGGCTTTGGCGTCCGCGCCGTCTCGAGGAAAAAGCCGGGGCACCGGTCGAACGGTTTCGGGTGCGGGGGCACGCACAGGTTTTTTCGGGGCCGTCCCAGGGGAAGGGATCGGCGCGCGGGCCGAGAAAACTATGCAGGAATGGCTCCAAAGGTGGGTGAAGGAAGAACATGGCGGACGCGGATACTTACTGTCTGGCCATGGCCAACGCCGCCGGCGTGGATCTCGCGGACGCGGTACGGCGTAAAGTGGAGGTCAACGCCCGCAAGTACCCCGCGGACCGGTACCGGGGAAGGTACTGGCAGGTGATTCGCGCGCCCGTTACTCCGGGTGGTATGCCCATGGGGCTGTTCTCTACCTGTGTCTCGGCCGTCTCGAGTCAATCCTGCTCAACCAAGAGAGAAGTGTCATGAATTCGTCCACGGTGATTCCGGCTTGCCGCAGGCTAGACCTCAAAACCCTTTTGCTTTATGTCCCTGTTACCGTGATATGGGACAAACGCCCGTCGGCCGTCCGTGCCTGAGAATGTAGTGGCTTCCGGTTAGGTGGTCGATTGCAAAACCCGACTTCTGTAAGGCACGGATGACTTGTCTGGCCTTTACGATGGGGGGCTTAGCCATGGCTAAGCCACGTCCACAGTGACCGTCTCGACTTCCGCCCTATCCAGGCCAAAGGGCAATGGCTCGCCGTGCTTTTTTAAGCTTCCAACGCAAGCCTTTACGGCATCTTCAGCCATAGCCAGCGCCTCTCCCCTGATTTCCCCCTGGGTGACACAACCTGGTAATGCGGGGACCGGAGCGACGTAGCCGCCTTCCCCGGCGGGCTCGAGGTAGACGATGAAGCGGGCCACGGGCTTCGCCTCCGGATTGTTGCTCTGATGCTACCACTTCTTACGGCCCTCACCGTCGCGGGGTATGGAAAGAGCCCCCTGGGACACCCATACGGCTACCAGGGGGCTCGGCCGGAGTAAATAAGAGCTTCTTCTGGTGCCGGAGGTGGGACTCGAACCCACACGGAGGCCGCCCTCCGCCGGATTTTAAGTCCGGCGCGTCTGCCGGTTCCGCCACTCCGGCGTACCTTTTCCTTATTATATATCAAGCCGCAGCAGAAAGGCAACATCGCGGGCGACTGCGGGGTACGTTTCGGGTGTGGCGGTACTGCCCTTGCCGCCGGTCCGCCGGGCGCCGCGTTTGCCGGCTCGGGGCGCGGGCCGGGGGCCCTCAACGCGTCAGCCAGTGGTCCAGGGCGCGCTGCAGGAGGGCCGCGGCTTCGGCGCGGGTGGCCGGGGCCTTCGGCCAGTACGCGCCGTCCCGGCCCTGCAGCAGGCCGGCCGCCGTAAGGCGGGCCACGGACTCCTGCGCCCAGGCGGGAATGTCGGCCGCATCCCGGTAGGGCAGGTTTTGTTCGGCGGGCAGCGGCAACACGCGGGCCAGCAGGACCGCCAGTTCGGCGCGGGTCACCGGGCGGTCGGCGGCGAAGGTGCCGTCCTCATACCCCTTGACCACGCCCATGGCCACGGCCGCGGCCACCGGCCCGGCCGCCCACTCCGGCACCGGGTCCCGAAAGCTGGGAGCGGCTTCCGCTGGGGGCCAGTTGAAGGCCCGCGCCAGCAGGGTGACCACCTGGGCACGCGTCAGGGGCTGCTGTGGACCGAAGGTGCCGTCCGGGAAGCCGGCAATAACGCCCTGCCCGGCCAGCCGTCGGACCGTGGCCTCGGCCCAGTGGCCCCGCAGGTCCCGCCAAGCCGATGCCGGTTGCGTCCGCGAGGCCACCACCAGGGTCCCGGTGGCGAAGCCCTTGGCCTTCAGAACCCCGTCCGCGATCCTGCAGGGCAGCAGTTCTAGTCCGCCGTCCCTCAGAATGCCCAGCACGGTCCGGGCGACGTCGGCTTCGGGGAGACGCCACGCGAGGGTCCAGGGGGCAGTCAGGGCGGGAAGCTTCCCTTCGGTATCGGTTTCCACCAGGACCTCCACGGCCGCCAGGGGCACAAACCCCTCCGGCGGGTCCGGCGGCGCGGTGAGGGACAATCGGGCCACGGCTTCCCCGGCCACCGCCCCGTGCGTCGGGAAGGAAAGGCTCAGGGGCCCTAGTTCCAGGGTCAGGGGCCGGTCCGGTTCCAGCAGGCCCGCCGCGGCGTTTTCCGTGCGCACGGCGACGGGCACCTCGGCCGTGAGCCCGGCGAAGCGGACCCTGATGCGGCCCGCGGCCGCCTCCCGGCCGGCGCTGAACACGTTACCGGCCATCGCCCCCAAGCCCGCGGGCGCCTCCCAATGCACAACCTCGGGCGGGAGGTCGAAGGTGCGTCCGTCCCGGGTGCTCACGCGGGCCTTCAAGGCGGCCCGTTCCCCCGGAGCCAGGGTGAGGGACGTCGGCTCAACGGTCAGGGCCGCGAGGTCCTGCGCCCCCAGCACCTCCACCGCCAGGGTCCCGGTAACGCCGCCGGCGGTGGCCGTCACCGTGGTCCGGCCTCCGCGGTCGGGATAAAAGACGTTGCTCCGCCATTGGCCCGCCGCGGGCTCAGTGCTCCAGCGCACGTCCTCGGGCTTTACCGGATACGGGTTAAAGTATTCGTCGTACCCGGAAACCGTGTAGACGGCGTAGGCACCCGCCACCACGGCGGCCGGCCCGCGCACCAGGAGGCCGGCCAGACGGCCGGGAGGAGCGGTGCTGTACAGGCCCAGGGCATTGGGGACGGCCCGCCAGGTCCCGGCCTGGGGCTGATTGACCGGTATGGGGTCCGTTTCCCCCAGAGGCCGTGCCACCAGGCTGGTGCTCCCGCCCCCGTCCAGATTCAGGGCCTCCCACACACCGAGGTCCGCCAGAAACCCGGCCAGCTCGGCCAGGGTCAGGCCGGCGCTGGCCGGCCCCTTTTCCACGGCCACCAGGTAGAGGTAGCGCCCGTCGCGGGAAAACCCCACGGCGCTGCGGGCGGCCCGCCCGCCCAGGTCCGGCGGATAGGCACCCGCGGGCCGGCCCTCGTGTACCAAAAGCCCGTAGCCCCCCAGGGCCATGCTCAGGGTATTCAGGTCCGGCGTCAGTCGCCACTCCACGGTCACGGTGGTTCCGGCCGGACAGCGCTCCGCGAGGAACCGTGCCGCGTCCCCGGAGCCCGCCAGAACGAACCCCCCGCGGGGAACCGCCGCCGGTGTGTCGCCGTAGACCGTCTGCCTCACGGTATTTCCATCCACCACGGCCTGCACCACGTCGGCCCCGGTGGACCAGGCCCGGGCCGTGGTGGGACCCCAGTCGGGTGTGTACATAAAGAGCAGGTCTCCGGGTTCACCGGGGAAGGGCTTGTTGATGCCGGCCAGGGGAAAGGCCTCGCCGCCCGTACCCTGAACCCGGCCCGTGAATTTTAAAGCCGCGATGAGGGGGACCCGGGAGGTGGTAAGGGCGAAGGCGTAGAGGTTTTCCCCATCCGTGGGACTGGCCAGGAGCCGGCCGTCTTTGACCACCGGCCCGATGGGCCGGCCGCTGCCCTCCATGTAGAAGAAGTCGCCGTTGAGGGCGGCCACGGCCCCCGTACGCTTCGCCATGGCCGGAACCGTCTGGCGCTGCTCCAGGGTGTCGTCGGCGCCTACGATGGGGCGCAGCTCCAGGTAGGGGTCGCGCAGGTCCGCCCGTAGCACGTACGCCCGTACGGGCGCGTCGCCCCCTTTCAGGTCGTAGGTGAGCAATTCCGCGCCGCGGGTTACGATTTCCCGGGTCACCGGAGAGGCAGCCCGGGCGGGCAGGGCCGGAGCCAGAAGAACCAGCAGCAACAATAGCGCTATCCGGTATGTCCTTCTGTGGCCCCGATTCCCGGAGGACCGGTCAAATCGCACCGTTTTCCCTCCCACAGGAATCCATTATAGCAGAAGTACGGCTCCCGATCCAGCGGAGGGCTTTTTCCTGAGAATACCAACTCCCCCTGAAATAGATACGCAGGTGCCGCCGCTGTTTGGGGGTGGCGGCACCTCCGGGGTTCACGACTCTCTTGTTCCGGACTTACCATCGTGGCTCCGGTGATCATGGTGGTGACAGGTTTGAGGTCCGGAGCGGACCCGGCGGCGCAGCATCGAAACCGGCGGCAAAATCCGCCAGACAGGCCGGCGTGCGGCCAGCCATCCCCTGGCGTCCTCAACCAGCGAGTAGGCTACGGGGATCAACACCGGGGTCAGAAGGGTGGACGTGAGCATGCCGCCGATGATGACCAGCCCGAGACCCTGGCGGATTTCGCTACCTTCGGTGAGGGCCAGGGCCGTGGGGAGCATGCCGGCGATCATGGTCGCCGAGGTCATGATGATGGGCCGCAGGCGTGTGGTGCTGGCCTCCAGCAGGGCTTCTTTCAGGGGGAGACCCCTCTTGATGAGTGTGTTGGTGTAGTCGATGAGCAGGGTGCCGTTTTTCGCGGCCAGGCCGTCCAGCATAACGATCCCCATCAGGGAAAGGAGATTGAAGGTCTGGCCGGTGAGAAGCAGCGTCAGTACGGCTCCGATGGCCCCGCAGGGCAGTGATAGCATGCGGATGAACGGTGTCAGGAGGGACTCGTAGAGCACGGCCAGGATCATGTAGACCAGAGTCACCGAAAGCACCAGGGCCCGGATGAGTTCCGCGAAGGATTCCTCCATGAGCTGTTGCTCTCCGTAACGGGAAATGTGGTAACCGGGAGGCAACGACAGGTTTTTCAGGGCCGCCTCGATTTCGCCCGTCACGTCCCCCAGGGACCGCCCTCTGACGTCTGCCGAGATGACGATCATGCGCTGGCGATTGTGGTGTTCGATCTCGGCTGGCTCCTCGCCGAAGGATACCCGGGCCACGTCACCGAGGGGGACCGCTTCGCCCCGGGAGTTGACCAGGGCCAGATGGGCGAGGTCCTCGGGCCGGCGAAGGACGGCGCGGTCCAGCCGCACCCTGATGTCCACTTCCTCTCCCCCTTCGCGGTACTTTCCCGCCACCTCCCCCTCGACGGCGGCCCGCACCGCGCGGCCGATTTCGGCGGAGGTGAGCTGGTGCAGGGCCGCCCGCCGGTGGTCCGGCTCTACCCGGACCTCCGGGTTCCCCGTGGGTTTCCAGGAAGAACGTACGTCTACGGTGCCGGGAGTGTTTTCCACTATGCGCTGCACCTCGCCGGCCAGACGGCCCAGCTGGCCGTAGTCGGGCCCGGAGACGAGCATCTGTACCGGCGGGCCGGGGGACCCGGTGGCCACCATGGCCTCCTCGTTCACGGTCAGCCTCAGCCCGGGAAAGTCCCGGCCCCAGGACCGTATTTCGTCGGCGACCTCCCACACCGAACGCTGCCGCGCCGTTTTGGGAACCAGCTGCACGTAGATGCGGGCCAGGTGCGGTCCTCCGGCGTGGGCCGCTTGCGTGCCGCCGCTGCCGACCGTGGTAAAGTAATACCGCAGTTCGGGTAGCGCGGCGAGACGTCCCTCGACGGAACGCACGGCGCGGTCCGTCTGCTCCAGGGAGGTGCCGGCCGGCATTTCCAGGTTGAGGGTCAGGCTTCCCTCGTCCGGGGCAACCATGAACTCGGACCCGATGAGGCCGAGGGGGATTACGGACATGGTGGCCAGAAACAGTGCGGCCACGCCGCCGAGTACCAGGCCCCGCCGGCGCAGGGCGAAGAGCAGGAACCGGCGGTAGAAGGCGGCCACGCGGGCCGCGCCGGCGGCACCCCGACGGTACAGGCCCGCCAGCACCGGTCGGCGTTGCAAATGGTCGCGGGGCGGCGCGTGGGGTAGCCGGGCGGCCAGCATGGGGGTGAGGGTGAAGGAGACGAAGAGGGAGAACAGGGTGGCGAAGACCACCGTAAGGCCGAACTGCCTGAAGAACTGCCCCACGATGCCCGTCATGAAGGCGATGGGCGCAAAAACCGCCACGTCGGAAAGGGTGATGGCCACGGCCGCCGTCCCGATTTCCATGCGGCCGTCCAGGGCCGCCCGGGCGGGGGGTTTCTGGAGCTGGTGCCGGTGGCGGTGGATGTTTTCCAGCACCACGATGGAGTCGTCCACCAGGATACCGACGCACATGGTCAGGCCCAGCAGGGAGAGAAGGTTAAAGGTGAACCCGGCGAAGTACATCATCATGAAGGTGGCCACGATGGAGGTGGGGATGGCCAGCATGACGGTGACCACCGAGCGCCAGTCCCTGAGAAAGGCCAGGAGGACCAGCCCGGTCATGGCCACGCCTTCCAGCAGCGTGCGCTGTGTCTCCGTCAGGGATTGCCGGACGAACTGCGAGCTGTCGTAGGCGACCAGCAGGTCCCCGCCCGGAGGCAGCTGCCGCCGCAAGTGCTCCAGTTCGGCGCGCACGGCCGCGGCCACGTCCACGATACTGGCGTCGGTCTGCTTCTGTACCACAAGGCCGACGGCGGGCTGCCCGTTCAGGCGGGCCAGTTCCCTGACCTCGGCGTGGGTGTCCCGGATGTCGGCGATTTCGCGTAAGGCCACGCTCCCGCCGCCGGGCAACGGGACGGGCAGGTCGGCCAGTTCGGCCAGGGATTGAAACTCGCCGCGGGTACGCACCTGGTACTGAAAACGAGTGTATTCCAGGCTGCCGGCCGGCACGTTGACGTTGGCCGCCTCCAGGTAGTTGACCAGCTGGTTCAAACCAAGGCCGTAACCTTCCAGGCGGGAGCGGTCGACCACCACCTGAATTTCCCGCCTGGCACCGCCGACCACGGACACCGCCCCCACCCCGGGGACCGCTTCGAGGGCCGGTTTGATCCGGTCCGTGGCCGTCCTGCGCAGTTCGGTCGGTGCCTGCGCGCCGGTGAGTACGGCGATCAGGATGGGCTGCTCGTTGATGTTGTACTTCTGTATTACGGGTTTCTCGGCCTCGCGGGGCAGCCTGTGGCGTACGCCCTCGAGGGCCCGGCTGACGTCCAGGAGGGCCCGGTCCACGTCGGTGGCCATGGTAAACTCGATCATTACCGTGGCGAGGCTCTCGGCGGCACCGGAAAAAATATTCTTTACGCCACTGATGGGCTGGAGGGCCTCTTCGATGGGGTTCAGGACCTGGGTTTCCACCTCACGTGCGCCCGCGCCCGGATAGGCCACCAGCACCGTGACCCAGGGTATGTTGGTTCTGGGGTAGAGGTCCGCCCCCAGACGGCCGTGGGCGAACAGCCCCAGCACCACAAAGAGCATGATGACCATCACCGTTGCTATGGGCCGCTCGATGGCCGCGCGGGTAACCGACAAGCTGCTCCTCTCCCTCCGGCGCGGGCGAACCGGTGCCACTACTATGATAACGGCTCGGCCCGTCGTGTCAATGTCCATAAGAAAAGCGCCCCCGCCGGGGCGCCGCTCGGGCCGGCTCCGTAGCCCGCAGGCTAGGAAACCTTCGGCAGTTCCTGTTTCGGGATCTTCTTGGCCACCTCCTCGGCGTAGTCCGAGGAAATGAGATAGATGTTCACCCACAATTCGTGCTCGTTGGGTTTACCTTCGAATTCGCGGGCGATTTCTTTGAATTTTTTTGTTACGCGGTCCTTAAAGGCCGAGAACTCCACCAGCAAATCGACGACTTCGCGCTGGGTGTAGGAGGTTCCCTCCCGCAACGGTTTGGCCAAGGCCGCACCCCCCTGCTGATTTTAACCATATTATAGCTTGGTTGGTATTAAATGTTAAGAGCGGCCCGTGTCCCAAAATGTAAAAGGGGCTCGTGCAAGCCCCTTGGCCAAAGGTGCACTTTAATCTTAAGGTAACGTTTCACTGTTCCGGTCGGTATTCGCCGAACTGCGGGCCCACCGCCGATCCCGGGGCGGACCATTGCTGGGCGCCCCCCCACTGGCCGCCGTAGACCGGGGGCTGGGCGGCCGGGCCGGTGGCAAAGGGGAAGGTCCCGGCCTGCGCCATCTGGGCGGAAACCTGCTGGGCCAGGGAACTGATCTGGTTCAGCTGCTGGCTGACCTGGGTGCACATCTGCTGGATGCGCTGCAACTGCTGGACCGCGGAGCCCTCCAGTTGCTGCAGCCTCTGGAGCTGGGCCTGATTGCTCTGCTCCGACTGGGCCAGCTGGTTGGCCATCTGCACGATGGAGTTGAGGTTCTGGCGCAGGATGTTGATCTGCTGTTGCAACTGTTGCAGGGTGTACAAGGGGCATACCTCCTCGCGGGTTTTCGTCTTTATTGTGCGCCCTCGGAGGGGCCTTCATTAATGGTATATACTGGATTCCAGCCCACACCGGCCAGGTAGGCGGTACGGTTCCATACCGGCAGGAAATTCCGTATCCGGTCCGATACGGCCACCCGGTCCAGCCCGTGGAAGAGGGGCAGGCAGGGGAGATCGCGACCGGCAATCGCGTGGGCCAGCCGGTAGAGCTCCCGGCGGGCCGCGGGGTCCACCGTGGTCTGGGCCCTGGCCAGGAGGGCGTCCACGTCGCGGTTGCTGTAGCGGGTGGCGTTGAGGCCGGAAGGCACCTGGGAGGTGGCCAGCAGCACCTGAAGGAAGTTGTCGGGGTCCAGGCTGTCGGCGGTCCAGCCGTAGAGGAAAAAATCGCCCTCCTGACCGAACAGGGCGGCCTTGTATTCCTGCCAGGGGTAGGACCGAACGGTCACGCGGATGTTCACGCGGCCCAGCTGCTCGGCTATCGCCTCGGCCAGCCGGGAACCGGCGGGGTTATAGGGTCGGGGTTCCCGGTAGGTAATGAGGGTGACGTCCAGGCCCGCCGGGTACCCGGCGGCCGTCAGCAAGCGACCGGCGCGGGCCGGGTCGTGCGGTGGCAGGGAAACGGCGTGGTCCATCAGGACCGGCGGGAGAAAGCCCCGCGCCGGCATCACCACGCCGCCGCACGTCTCCCGGGCCAGAAGGTCACGGTCCAGGGCGTGGGCCACGGCCTGCCGCAGCCGGGGGTCGGCGAAGGGGCCCTTTTGGACGTAAAAGCCCAGGTAGGCCAGGTCGGGTCTGGGCGTAAGGTGCAGCCGGTAGCCGGGGGGAACGGCGTCGGGAGTCACGCCTTCGGCAATGTGCGCTTTTTTCAGCAGCGCCCTTCGGGGGGGTTCCCCGGCGGCCAGGAACACCAGGCGGTCGACCGAAGGGAAGTCTGGTCTGGCGCCCGGCGGCCCGGGCCTCCCGGGGCCGGAGGCCTCCGCGCCGGAGCGCCGGTCCCAGTAGTACGGGTTGGCGGCCAGCACCAGACGCCGGCCCGGGACCCACTCCCGCAGGACGAAGGGGCCCGTACCTACGGGCACACCGTCCGCGCCCAATTTGGAGACGGGCGCGGCGAAGGGAATGGCCAGGTGCTTTGGAAAGGGGGCGTAACGTCGTTTCAGGGTGAACCTCACGGTCAGGGGGTCCGGCGTGTCTATCCTTTCTACGGCCCCGTACACGAACGTGGCATAACTGGCCGGGGCCGCGCCGGCCACGGTCCGCGCCACGCTGGCCCTCACGTGGTCCGAGGTCAGGGGCGTGCCGTCGTGGAACAGCACACCCGGACGCAGGCGGAATACCCAGATCCGGCCACCGTCAAGGACCTCCCAGGAGGAAGCCAGGGCCGGCTCCAGGGCGGACGAGCCCGGGGCGTAACGTACCAATCCCTCAAAGAGCAGCGGGAGGACGCGGCCGGCGGCCTCGTCCCCGGCCCGGGCGGGGTCCAGGGACTCCGGCAGCGAAGGAAGAAGGTACACCAGAGTTCCCTCGGGCCACGGGGCGGCGGATCGCACGGCCAGGAAAAGGGTGATCAGTCCGGCCACGGCGGTGGCCACCAGCAGGCCCAGAGACCAGGTTTTTTTCACGGCGAGCCCCCCTTCCACACCCCACAAAATTTATATGCCGGGCCATACCCATTTCCTGCCAGAAGATGCGCCAGTGCCGTACTGCTGGGCACCGGGGTTCTCTTTGGGTTATAATACCCGGTAGGAAATGGCCCCCGGGGGCCGGCGGAAGACTGGCCGGTGCTCCGGCCCGGACCCGGCCGGCGCAGGGGGCATGAAGGGATGGGGGTTGGGGGCATGGCAGAGCCGCGTTTCGGCCCCGCCGGGAATCCGGATTCCTTTTACCGGGCGGGGTACAAATCCTCGACGGACATGCCCGCGTGGTTGCGGCGGCTGGGATTGACGGCCTACGAGTACCAGTGCGTGCGGGGCGTGCACATTAAAGAGGACACGGCGCGCCGGCTGGGGGAGGCGGCCCGCGAGCACGGCGTGGCCCTGAGCATCCACGCGCCCTACTACGTCAATCTGGCCGCCACGGACCGGACCCTGCGGGAGAAAACCAGAGGCTACCTCCTGGATTCCCTGCGGGCCGCAGTGTGGATGGGGGCCACCACCGTGGTCTTCCACCCCGGGAGCCCCGGCGAGGACCGGGCCGCAGCCCTGGAGCGGGCCGCCCGCACCCTCCGGGAGGTGCTGGACGCGGCCGGGGAGGAGGGCCTCGACCGGGTGGCCCTGGCCCCCGAGACCACGGGGAAGGTCAATCAGCTAGGGTCCCTGGAAGAGGTGCTCGCCCTGTGCTCCCTGGGGGGCAACGTGGTGCCGGCCGTCGACTTCGGCCACCTTTACGCCCGCAGCGGGGGGGTGCTGGCGGGCAAAGAGGCCTTTGCGGAGGTCTTGCGCGCGGTGGAGCGGCACCTGGGCCGTGCGGTCCTGACCCACTTGCACATCCACTTCAGTCCGGTGGAGTTCGGGCGTGGCGGCGAAAAGAGGCATCGCACCACCCTGGACCCCGGATTAGGGCCCGATTTCACACCCCTGGCGGAATTGCTGGTGGAGTGGGGACTGGCCCCCACCGTGATCTGCGAGTCCGACGGCCGGCAGGCCGAGGACGCCCTGGTCTATCGGGACATCTACCGTCGGATGCGGGAGGCGGGGCCGGGTGGGGTTCGCGGTTCCCCGTGACCATCCGTTGGTATGATGAAGAGGCCCCGGCGTCGCTTTCCGCCGGGGCCGCGGGGCACGTGGGGCGCGGTGGGTGCGGGCGCGCCTTTGGCGGCACGGGCCCGTCCCGCGCGCCGCAGGGTCAATAGGTCTCTACGTCCTGGGCTCCGTGGCGCCGCAGAATGTCGGCGGCCATGAGGACCCGGTCATCGCCGGTCCGTACCGAGACCAACACGTTGCCCTGCTTGACCCTCTCCTCGTAGTGGCGTCCCCGCTGGGCCGGAATGCCCCAGTCCAGGAGCCCGCCGGCAATACCGCCGGTGGCGGCCCCGGAAAGCAATCCCGCGATGGGCCCGGCGGCCACGATGGGTCCGATCCCGGGGATGGCCAGCGCGCCCGCGCCCGCGGCCAGGCCCGCGAGGCCGCCCACGGCGCCGCCCGTGTAGGTGCCCTCCAGCACCGAATCGCCGGCGCCCCGGCCGCCTTCCCGGCGGTCGTCCTTGGCCACCACGGAAATCTCCTTGTCGAAGCCCTGGTGGCGCAGGTCGTTGATGGCCCTTTCGGCCGCGTCGCGGGCGGTGAAAATGCCGGCAACGGTCTTCACCTGGTTTCCCCCCTGCGTGGTTTTTGGCAACCGGATCGCGCGCGCTACCGGCTGCAACCAGTAGTATTCCTCGGCCGCAGGGACCCTATACCGGGGAGACCGCCCCCGGCCCGGCACCTAGCGGCCGGTGGGGCACTGCGCGGCTGCCATTTCCAGAATGCGGGCCAGCACCTTTTGCCGGCGCCTCTCAATCTCGTCGAAGTTCATGTTGGGCGTATAGTAACCCTCCATCTCGTCGTGCACCTCCTTGGCGCGGCGGATGAAGGTAACGGCCTCGTTGAAGCACTGGCGGTACATCTGGCGGGCGGTGATGCGCTCGGCCAGGTAGGCCTCGTGCACCACGGGCTCCACGCAGGTCATGGTATCCACCACCCGGTCTCCCTCCTTGGGCTGGTAGAAGTGGGGTTCCACGGCGTTGACCACGGCCAGGTCCAGGGCCGGAACCACCAGGTGCTCCACGCGCACAGGATCCAGGGCACAGTGGAAGGCCTCCACGTCGAAACCCCGCATCAGGGCCGCCTCCATGAGACGCCGGACCAGGGTGGTCTTGCCCGTACC
>DYER01000025.1 GCA_020725605.1 Ammonifex sp.
AACGGCCTGTGGCGGGTCAACCGGCAGGGCCGGCACAACGTCCCCTTCGGGCGCTACAAAAACCCCAGGATAGTGGACGAGAAAAACTTACGGGCGGTGAGCGCGGCTCTGAAAAGGGCCGAGATACTCCTGGACGACTTCAGCAGGGTGCTGGATTTCGCCAGGTGCGGGGACTTCGTGTACTGCGACCCGCCCTATCATCCCGTGTCGGAAACGGCCAACTTCACGGACTACACCGCAGAATCTTTCGGACCCGAGGACCAGAAGCGTCTTGCCGAGGTGTTCCGGGAGCTTGACCGGCGCGGCTGCCAGGTCATGCTCTCCAACTCAGATACCGAATTTATTCGCGACCTGTACCGGGGTTACGACGTGCGGGTGGTCTACGCCAGGCGGGCCATAAACTGTCAGGCGGAAGGGCGCGGGCCGATTACCGAACTGGTGATCCGCAACTACAGCTGAGAGGGCCGGGGTTGTCAACCACCCCCGACTGAAATTCAGGGGAATCCTGCGGGCAGTCTTTTGAAAAGCGGGACCGCTACACCCGGGCACAAAAAGGCCCGGTTTTTTGTTTGCGGTCGCCGTTTGACGCGACTGTTGGAGAGGTTGGTGATGTTGTGACCGGCGTGATAACGTCCCCGCTGGCCGCCGACGTCCTGGCCGTGCTGGAAAAAGTCGGCCCCATGCCCTTCCGCGCCCTGGCCTGCGCCTTAAGACTGCCTAGGGACAGGTGGGACAGGCTGGCGAAGACCGTGCGCGTCCTCCACGCCGCGGGGTGCGCCTCCCAGAGGCGGGCGGGCGGAACCGAGTTCGTGGTGCCGGCGAACGCCTGGGGCTTCCGGCCGGACCGGCAGGAGAGGCTGGCCTGGTTCGCGGCCAGGCTCCTGGAGGTCGGCGGCCGGTACGAGGGGGGCAGGGCCTTCTTCCCGAAGGGGCTGTCCTGCCCCGTGGCCGTGGTGCCGCCGGACGCCGAAATCCCGCCGGGCTGCGTGGCGGTGCTGGACGGGTTCGGGAAGCCCCCGCCGGGCGCGGCGTACTGGTGTCGGGCGGAGGAACTTAAGGCGCTGCCCCTGTCGCGGTGTCTCAGGAAATGTTGACAACCGATGTAGGTTGTGGTATCTTCGTGGTCGGAGGGTGTTCCTCCGCTTCATCGCGTCCCGCCCTTGCCGGGCACGAGGGGACGCCAAGGATCCTAATCCCGCCCTGCCGAGGGCCGCAGGCCCGAGGACGAGGGGGCGGCAAGGCCGCCGGAAGCACTGCCGCGACGAAGCAGCCGGCGGCGGGCTAATCCCCGCGGGGAATCCGAATCCTTCGGGTTCCAGAGCCGCGGGCAAGGCCGCGAAGGCTCCGGCCGGAGCGGCGTGTCAAATTCGTGAGGCTGAAGGCCGCTTTGCGAGGGGTTGATCCGTCCTTCGCGGGCGGCTTTTGGTTTTTGTCTGGGTTTGGCGGTTTTCCCCACGCAACCCTTCCTTCCCGCCCCTGTGGGGCGTGGCGGGAGAGGAAGGGGGTGGAACCCGTGCGGGACTGGCTAGACCTTCTCGCGGCGCTGTTGCGTGCAGCGGCCGCCCTGGTCGGCCTCCTGGCGGAGTGCCGCCGCAACAAAAAGAAAGTGCGCTAGGCTCATCGCCTAACGCAACACCGTAACCTTCAAAGCCTAAAAAACCGCCACGCCTCACCCTTTGCGCGGTCAATCTCATTGTACCGCGCCAAAGGACGCGTGTCAAGGCCGGCGCGCGGGCGGCCTCCGCCCGCCCAAAGGGATGCTTCCCTTGGGCGCGGCGGCGGGGGTGCCGCGCCCGAAACATAACAAGCGAGAAAGGGCGGGTAAACCCGAAAGGGAGTTCCCGCCCTTTTCTTGTCCGAGAGGACGGCAGTCCGGGCAACCGGTTGCCGGCAAGCGCGGGGGGACCTCCCCAAAAAGGAGGTGACGCCCTATGGAGTGGTTGGTGGGTGCGGCGCTGGTCCTGCTCTCACTGGGTTTCGCGCTGGGCTCCGCGGAGCGCTTCCTCCGCACCTGGGCGAAGGTGAGAGACAGAAAGGCGACGCACAGGCGCCGCCATTTCTAGGGACATCTCCAGGGCGGGGTACCCCCGCCCCTTGCTTTAAGCATATCAGAGGGAGGACTGAAAGTCAATGCTGGAACACGTCCGCACGGCGGTGCAGATCATCGCCACCCTCGGCGGCGCAGTGAGCCTGGCCTGCTACTTCCTCGACCGCAAGGATCCCGTCCGGCGGCTTGAGCACCTGGTGGCGGCCACGTTCGCCATGGCCCTGCTGGCGGCGGCGAAGTGAGCTTACATCCCGAAAAATCCCGAAAGGAGCGTGTAAATCATGAGAGATACTTTGGTTCAAATCGCCGTAAGGCTCCGTGAGATGCCCGACCGGGCCGCCGAGCTGGTTCTGCGCCGGGGCGAACTTTCCGACCGCCTGCACCGGGTCCTCGACGACCTGAAGGCCCGCGAGGCCGAGGTCGCGGGGGTCGTGGCCGCCGAGACCGACGGCAACGGCGGAAAGAAGTACCCGAACGAGGCCGCCCGGAACGCCGAGATCCGCCGCAGGCTGCAGGCCGACCCGGCCTACCTGGCGGCGACGACCGAGGCGGACCGGCTCCGCCAGGAGCTGCGGGCCGTGGACGCCGAGGCCGAGCAGGTGGGCCGCAGGCACCGGAGCGACTGCCAGGTGGCCTACCTGGTTACCTCGCTCTTGGGCGCCGGCCTGCGGGCCGAGGCCGAGGCGGTTCTGGCTGCCTACGGCGCGGAGCCCGAGGCCCAGCGGGAGCCGCAGGCCCAGGCCGAGCCCGAGCCGCCCAAGGCCGAGGCGGAGCCGAAGACCGAGCCCCAAGCCCCCAAGGCAGACGGCCTGGAGACCGGCACCTTCACAGTGCTGGAGGTCCGGGCCGGGAAGTCCGAGGGGACGGTCAGGGCCTACTGCGAGGGACCGGACGGCAAGACCGCGGTCTACGCCAAGAACGGGGCCGCGAAGGTCCTGAGCGGGGCCGTGGGCCGGAAGGTCGAGGTCCGGTTCCGGCGCCTGGACAAGGGCCTCTTCGCCGTGGAGGCGCGCCCGGTCGCTTGACCGGGCCGCCTTCCCAGGCGGGAGAGGAGAGGAAAGGGGGATTTTCGTGGCTGTAAAGGCTGGAAAGGCGGCCCGATTCCGGGATATAATACTTCCCGGGGTGATCGGGGTGAGAGAAGTCCTGTTGCGGATACCAGACGAAATGCATGAGGCGCTGGGAGTCCGGCGCGAGCTTGCCAAGGAAATCATGAAAAGGCTGGCTGTCTCCCTCTATGCGGAGAGACGAATATCCCTGGGCAAAGCGGTGGAGTTTTCAGGCCTCGGTTACTCCGCCTTCCTGGAGGCTCTGGCCGACTTCGGAGTCAACCTGGATTACGACGAGCAGGATTTAATGGACGATTTGGAAACCCTCGGGAGGTTGAGGCGCGGTGGTGGTTAGCGACACCACCGTTTTGATTGCCCTCGGCCGAATCGGGAAGCTGAAGCTCCTGGAAAAACTTTGGGGCACGGTGGCGGTGCCGGAGGCCGTGTACCAGGAAGCTGTAAACGATCTTCCCGGAGGCAGGGAAGTCGCCGAAGCGATCGAAGCGGGTTGGCTCCTGGTCAAAAGGGTCGAAAATCAGGATACGGTGCGCCTGCTTCAGGCGACCGGCCTGAAGGGAAGAGGCGAGTGCGAGTGCATCGTTCTCGCCAGGGAAATCGGGGCCAAAGCGATTCTTACCGACGACAAGAAGGCACGGAAAACCGCGCTGGCCTGCGGCATCGAGAAGGCAGGCACCCTGGGTTTGCTGGTGCAGGCCGCAAGGGAGGGGATCTTGACGAAACAAGAGGCCCTGGCCGCCGTCAAATCCTTGGTTGAAACGAATTTTCGAGTTTCCGAAGGGGTCATACAAAAGGCCATCGACCTGATTCAAAACATCTGAGCGAGTTCCGGAAGCGGCCTGATCCGTTCGGGCCGCTTCCGTTTTTCCGGGCTTCCGGCCCGCAAGACCAGCGCGAAGGAGGTGCTGGGGCGGGCCGGAAAGGGTCCGCCCCGAAAACATGAGAGCGACGGCAAAGGTTTTTCAGGCCGGCCCTCCCCTGGAGGGCAAGTGGGTGCTCATGTGGCGCGCGCCGGTCATGGCCGCACCCGCCTTCTGGTATTTCGGCACCAGGGAGGAGGCCGAGGAGGCGGCGCGGCTCCTTGACCGGGCCGCCTTCCGGCGGGTATACTGGGGGTGAGGGAAGGTGAACGGGATGGCTGTCATCCTGCATGTGCCCGAGGCCCTGCGCGCGAAGCTCGGCGAGGACGGCACCAGGGAGCTGGTGGCCCTTCTCGACCAGGCTGTAAGGGGCCTGCGGGAGAACGTAAGCGAGACGGCCGCCGAGAGGATTGAGCGGCGGCTGGCGGAAACCAAGGCCGAACTTAAGACCGATATGGCCAATCTGAGGGCGGATCTGATCAAGTGGATGTTCGTCTTCTGGTTGGGCCAAATGGCGGGGGTCTTCGGTTTGCTTAAACTGATGGTGCGTTAACCAAAAACCGTGCCAGTTCCGGAAGCGGCCTGAGTCGTTCGGGCCGCTTTCCTTTTCCGGGCCTTCCGGCCCGAACCCAAACCCTGAAGGAAGGAGGAATGGGGCGGGCCGGAGGGAGGCTCGCCCCGCCACGAATGCGAGTTTACGCGAGATACGCCATTTTAAACGAACCGGACCCGGAGCCGGCCCCCATCCCAATCGAGGTCTGGGAGCCGGACCCGGAGAATCCGGGATACCTGCAGTACGCGGGCAACCGGCCGGTGGGGGACGTGCTCAAAGAGCTGAAGCGGCGGCTTGAAGCCGAAGGGCTCCTGGCGGACCTTGAGGGCATTAGCCAGGTGTACCGGATGTTCGAGCCGCAGGCCGAGTTCCCCCGGTACTGGCGGCTTGCCTGCTACGCCGTGACCGGGGCCAGCGAGGGACACTACGTCCACGTGGACGCCCTGGTGCCGCGCGAGGACGCAAAGCCGCCGTACGTGGAGGCGGTCCCGGTGTTCCTGGGCAAGACGTTCCGGGGCATGGACTTCGCCTATCGCGTGGCGGCGGCGTGCGCGAGGCACCTGGGAGCGTAGCGTGAGGGCCAAACCCGGCCCAAACCATTCCACCTGAAGGGAGGGAATGGGGCGGGCCGGAGGAAGGCCCGCCCCGCTTCAATGAAACTGCGCGAGCTTCGCAATTCCAAGAACGAGAAGGTCCGCGAGCTTTACAGTAAGCTGGTGGAGGGCGTCAAGGAGGTCCTGGCCCGTGCCGACTGGCGGGAGTTCCTGGACTTCCTGGCCCGCTTCAGGAAGTACAGCCCCGCCAACACCGCGCTGATTCTGCTCCAGAAGCCGGACGCCACCCGGGTGGCCGGACTGAAGACTTGGAACAGCTTGGGCCGCCGGGTCAAGCGGGGCGAGAAGGGCATCGCCATCTTCGCCCCGACCCTGCGGAAGGTCCGGGTGCGGGAGACCGACCCGGAGACCGGCGAGGAGCGGGAGCACGAGGAGGAGCGGCTTGTCGGATTCCACGTCACCCACATGTTCGACGTGAGCCAGACCGAGGGCAAGCCGCTGCCCGAGGCCCCCAGGCTCCGCGGCGAGGTCCGGGGCGACGAGGAGGCGGCGCGGGAGCTTTTCGGAAGGCTGCTGGCCGCCAGCCCCGTGCCCGTGGAGTGGGCGACCCTGGACGTGGACACCCGCGGGCTCTACGTCCCGGCCGCGCGGCGCATCTACCTGGCCCGCGCGCTCGAACGGGCGTCCTGGACCCTGAAGGTGCGGGTGCTCCTCCACGAACTGGCCCACGCCCTAGCGTTCGCTATGAAGCTGGACGGCCTGGAGTACCGCACCGTGGGCGGCGAGGGCTACGCCCGGGGCGAGGCCATAGCCGAGGGTGCGGCGTACATCGCAGCGAGGCTCCTCGGCGTGGACACCTTCGGGATGTCCACGGAGTACATAGCCGCTTACGTCCGCCAGACGGAGAAGCTGTTCGACTGGGCCGAGGCGGTCCAGAAGGTGGCCGAGGCCCTGGTCTCCCTGGCGGAGGCCCGCGAGGGGAGGGAGGCGGCGTGACCGTCTTCTGCGACGCCGCCTTCTTCCCCCTCAGGCCGGGAAAGCCCGCCTGGGCCGGCTTCGCGGCTACGGCGGGCCGGAGAAAGCCGGTCGTCCTGGCACGGATTGCCAGGCGGGTGCCCGCCGGGGATAGCCTGGAGGCCGAACTGCGGGCTGTGCGCCTGGCCGTGGCCCACGTGGTCAGGACTGGGGCGCGGCGGGCGACGGTGGCCACGGACTGCTTGTGGGTTGTCAAGATGGTGACCGGCAGGATGGCCGCTGGGAACCCGCGCCATCAGGACGTGGTGGCCCGCATCCGTGCCTTGCTGGCGCTGGTTCCGGAAGTGAAGCTGCGGTGGGTGCCCAGGGAGAAAAACCGCGCGGCCCACAGAGTTTGCGCGGGGGCGGCTAAAGTGGCAAGATGAGGCCGGGCCGCGAGGTCCGGCCTTTCAAAATTCCGCAAGGAGGCCAAGAGCATGGTTCTGAGTGTGCCAAGCCTTGAGAGTTTCGTCCGGGAGGCCCGCGAGGCCCTCGCTGCGAGGGTCTGGGTCTGCCGCAAAGTCGAGGCCCGGAGTAACGGCGGCCCGCGCTTCTGGCGAGCCCGTTTCGCGGCCACGGCCTTGGGCCTGACGGACGCCCATGCGGGTGATTTAGAAAAGGTGCTTATCAGGTACGAGCGGGACTTCGGCTGGGTCCTCCAGGACATGGAGACCGAGGGTCCACCGAGGGACTATCAGGAGCGCGTGGTCAGGGCCGAGGAGGAGATCTGCGCCCGCCTGGAGGCCGAGGGGTTCCAGGTGCGGCAGGGGGAGATCGAGGCCGTGTAGGGGGCGGGCCAGAAGCCGCCCCTTTGTCTTGCAGGGAGGCCGGAAAGGCGATACTATGAGGTTAAGGAGAAAGCGCAGAAGGCGGGAAAGTATGAGCCCGGAAGAGCGCGTTCGGGAGTGGTTGGAAATTGCGCTGGAGGACCTGGAAGTGGCCCGCCTGTGTATTCGAGCCGGAAAGTTTCTCCACGGCGCATACATGTGCCAGCAGGCAGTCGAAAAGGCCCTGAAGGCGTGCGTTACGGCGCTAAACGAGACCCCTTCCCCTGTACACAACCTGCCGGCGCTGGCGCGCGAGGCGCAGGTGTGGGAGGATCTGGACGCCCAGAGGCGGCGCTTTCTTCGCGCGCTGACGGCCTATGCGATAGAGGCCCGGTATCCGGAAAGGAAGGCGAGACTGGCCAAGCTCTGCACGGCGAGCGAGGCTGAGAGAATTCTGGCCCAAAGCGAGGAGATGGTGACGTGGTTGGAAAAAGAAAGCCGCGAGAGGCTGTCCCGGTCGAAGCCGTCATAGAGAGGTTGCGCGCTGCCGTCGAGCGGCTGAGGGAGGCCGTGCCCGTCGACTGCGTGTTCCTCTACGGCTCCTACGCCCGTGGCGACCCGAAACCCTACAGCGACGTGGACGTGGCCGTAATCTCGCCGGCCTTCGGGCGCGACATAGTGGCCGAGACAGTAATGCTAATGGAGTTCTTCGACGACGGGGAAATGATCGTGGAACCGCGGGCCTATTCCCGGGAAGAATACGAGGCGGCGGCTCCGGGGACGTTCCTGCGGGACGAGGTAATCGACAAGGGATTAAGAATAGCTTGACACGGCGCGAAGGGGCCGGGTTTCACCCGGCCTTTTTATTTTCAGGCCCTGAAATTTGACCTCGCCGCCGCGGATGGCGTATACTGGCAAGCCGAGGCGACCATGATGACCGACTTCCCCGACGCGCTGGTACTCAAGCTCTGCTTCGCTCCCGGCCTGTGGGAGCACTCGGTCAACACCTTCCTGCTGTGCCGGGCGGCCCTGGACGCCCTGCGCGTCCCCGACGGCCCGGCCCGGAAGGAGATCCTGCTGGCTGCGCTCTGCCACGACCTGGGCAAGGCGGAGTGGCCGGAGCCCTTGTTTTCCCTGCCCCGGCACGCTATTCCGGAGGCGGACTGGACCCTGATGAAGGCCCACCCGCTCACCGGGGCGGATCTGCTGAAGGAGATCTGGCCGGAGGCCCCAGAGCGGGCCCTGGAAATCATCCGCCGCCACCACGAGCGTCCGGGCGGAGCCGGGTACCCGCGCGGCCTGGAGGACCCCGGCCTGCCCGCGCTCCTGGTGGCCGCCTGCGACGTTTGCGCGGCCATGCTGGAGGACCGGCCCTACCGGCCGAAGCTGACCCTTGAGGCCGCGCTGGCCGAGGCCGCGAGGTTCGCGCCGGAGGCGGTGGCCAGGGCCGTTGGGGAGGCGGCCGGCAAGGTTCTGGGGTTTCCGAAGGGAGGGATCGAGCGCGCTCAACCGGCGGGATAGGTTTCGCGGGAAGAGCGGATTTTTGCCGGAGGGCCGGCCCCCGCGAAGGGGGACCGGCCCTTTCGCTTCTTTCGGGACGGTTTGACGGAGGACCTGCCCTTGAGGCATAGAATTTACTCGAAAGGACGTGGTACGGTGTCCAAGCGCGTCCGGAAGAAAGGCGAAACGCCGGTGGCCGTCAGGGTCGTCTACGCGCCGCACCGGGGAGACGGAGCGGCGAACGGGTACCGGTTGCTTGCGGAGAAGGTGCTCGCCGAAAGGGAGCGGAGGGCGAAGTGCGAGCGGCGGTCTACGTCCGGGTAAGCACCGAGGATCAGGCGCGGCACGGGTACTCCCTGGCCGAGCAGGAGGAGGCGTGCCGCCGCAGGGCCGCCGAACTGGGTGCCGCCGAGGTCCTGGTGTACAGAGACGAGGGCGTTTCGGGGGCGAGCCTGGACCGGCCCGGCCTCGCCGGGCTCCGGGAGGCCGCGCGCGCGGGCCGGGTGGACGTGCTGGTGTGCCGGGACCCGGACCGGCTGAGCCGCAGGCTGGCCCACCAGCTTCTGCTCACGGAGGAGTTCGAGAAGGCCGGGGTGCGGCTTGAGTTCCTGGACTTCGCCTGGCAGGAGAGCCCGGAGGGACGGTTGTTCTACTCCATCCGCGGCGCGATAGCCGAGTACGAGCGGGAGAAGATCCGGGACCGCATGGCGCGGGGCAAGCTTCAGAAGGCGAGGCAGGGCGGCATACCGGTCGGGTTCTACGCCTACGGGTACCGCTACGACCCGGAGACGGGAAGGGTGGAGGTCCTGGAGGACGAGGCCGTCTGGGTGCGCCGGATGTTCGAGTGGTTCGTCTCGGAGGACGTCGGCGTGCTGGGCGTGGCGAACCGGCTCACCGACGCAGGGGCCCCCACCAGGAAGGGTAAACCCTTCTGGCGGCGGCAAACCGTGCGCCAGATACTGGCGAACCCGGTCTACAAGGGCGAGTGGCGCTACAGGGACCTCACCGTGCCGGTTCCGGCAATAGTGGACGCCGCGCTTTGGGAGCGGGCTCAGGACAAGCTGAAGGAGGCCCGCCGCCTGTGGGCCGGGAAGGGCCGGAAGCAGTACCTGCTGTCGGGAATACTCACCTGCGCCGACTGCGGGAATCCCATGGTGGGCACGTACACCAAGTGGTGGGGGCGAAAGGAACGGCGCTACACCTGCCGCCAGGCGCGGGGCGTGGCGCGGAACCTGGGCTGCCGGCCGGCCAAGTCGGTCCCCGCGGGGCCCGTCGAAAGGGCCGTCTGGGAGCAGGTGAAGGCCGCCCTGTCGGACCCCGACGCGCTGGCGCGGGAGGCGGCGGCCCGGTCCCCCCAGGCCGAGGAACTGCGGCGCGAGATGGGCCGCGTGGAGAAGTTGCTCGCGGACGCGGAAAAGGGCCGGGAAGCCGTGCTGGACGCCCTGGCCGCGGGGCTGGCGGAGCTGGACGCCAGGACCAAGGCGCGGCTGGCGGAGCTGAAGCGCAGGAAGGAGCGGCTGGAGGCCCGGAAGAGGGAGCTGGAGGCCCTGGTGCGCGGGGCCGAGGGGGCGGCGGCCCGGCTCGACGAACTGCGGGCCCTGGCGGCGGAGGTGCTGGGCCGGCTCGACGAGCTTTCGTTCGAGGAGAAGCGCGCCCTGGTGCGGGCCGTGGTGGCCCAGGTGACGGTCGGCGGAAGGGGAGTCCGGGGCGCGGCGGGACTGAGGACCCTGAGCGTCACGGTGGCCCTCCGGGTGCCGAAACCTGGAAGCGCTGGCATTGCGACCCGCCAGGAATAGACTTTGACATTTCATTTTCTATACACCGGGCGGCATAGGTGGCCAGGCGGATGCCCCGTTTGGGGTCGAAAGTATTAATGGCTTTGATAAGCCCTATGGTGCCGATGGAAATCAGATCGTCCGTTTCACCGCTGAAATTCTCGAATTTCTTGACAATGTGCGCCACCAGGCGGAGGTTTCGTTCGGTGAGAATGTTACGGGCCTCCACGTCGCCCGCGGCGAGTCGCTGGAGATAGTACTTTTCTTCTTCTTCGGAGAGGGGTTGGGGGAAGGTGTTGTTGACGATGTGGGAGACCAGGAGCAGCAAATCTTGGGCCAGGGACAGCAGTGCCAGGGTGGTCAGGCCTGTAACCATCGGTGGCGGAATCCCTCCCGAGGAAATTCACATTCCACGGTATGCACGGCCCAAGGAAACGTGCCTGTCCCAAAAGCCATACGGTCTGGAAAAAAATGTTCTTTACAACCTGTCGATTCTCTGATATACTATTACTTAACTTAATAAACCTTCTCGACGCTGAGTTCCCGTCTGGGAAGCGGGGGACCCACCTTTTTGGGGTGAATCGACGGCCCCTGGGCCGCGTAGGGTTACCTTTCGCCCCGAACCCGTCAGCTAACATCGTAAGCGTGGAAAGGGCCAACCAAAGGAGCCTCGGGCTCCGGCTG
>DYER01000001.1 GCA_020725605.1 Ammonifex sp.
AAAGGGTGAACTGGGAGACCACCAGCACGCTTCCTCCGACCTCTTCCAGGGAGCGGTTGAACCTGCCCTCTTCGTCGGGAAAAACGCGCAGGCCCACGATCTTGGGGACCAGGTAATCCAGGTCCGCCGGACCGTCGTCCGCCGCGACGCCCAGGAGCACCACGAACCCGGGTCCGATTTCGCCCACGGTGCGGCCGTCCACCCGCACCGCGGCCCGGGCACATCTCATGACCACGGCCCGCATCAATGCACCCCCGCCCGGCGTACCGAGAGCACGTCCCGCACCCGTCCCACGCGCTGGATCACGTGGTTTAATTGCTCCAGACTGCTTATTTCCACGGTTACTTCTATACTGGCCATCTGGTCGCGCTTGCCGCGCGCCGTAACCCAACTGGCGCTGAGGCGCTGGTCCGCCAGCACCGCCATCACGTCGCTGAGGAGTCCGGCCCGGTCCACGGCCTCCACCACCAGCCGTACCTGGAAGGGTCCGCCGAAACCCTCGTCCCAGGAGGCCTCGACCAGTCGCTCCCTTTCCGTCTCCCGCCATATACCGATGTTGCGGCACTCGCTCCGGTGGATGGACACACCGCGCCCCCGGGTCACGTAACCCGTTATGGGGTCTCCAGGCACGGGATTGCAGCAGTGGGCCAGCCGTACCAGAACGTTATCCACCCCTTTGATGGTGATACCGTGGGGGGACCGGCCCGCGGAGGCAGAGGGCCTGGCGGGTATCAGATCTTCGGTGCGTTCGGTCCTTTCCGACCCGAAAAGCTCCCTCAGCCGGCCCAGGACCGCGCCGGTGGTGACGGCCCCGTCGCCCAGGGCGGCCCAGAGGTCCTCCGGGCTGTTCAGGTTGAACCGGCGCGCGATCTCGACCAAACGTTCGGCCTTGAAGAGGTCCGGGGGCAGGCCCTGCTTCCTGGCCTCCCGCTCGAGGGCCTCGCGGCCGCGGGCGATGTGCTCCTCCCGCCGCTCTTTCCGGAACCACTGGCGGATACGGTTGCGGGCCTGGGAGGTCTTCACGAGGGTCAGCCAGTCCCGGCTGGGTTTCCCTTGCTTGGAAGTGATAATCTCGACGATGTCCCCGTTTTTCAGTTGGTAATCCAGGGGCACCAGACGTCCGTTGACCCGCGCGCCGATGCAGCGGTGCCCTATATCGGTATGAATGCGGTAGGCGAAATCGACGGGCACGGAACCGGCCGGCAGTTCCACCACGTCTCCGCGCGGGGTAAACACGAAGACCGTGTCGCTGAACAGGTCGATTTTGAGGCTTTCCATGAATTCCCGCGCGTCCTTGAGATCGCGGGACCACTCCAGAATCTGCCGTAACCAGGCCAGCTTCTGGTCGAAGGCCCTGTCGCCCTTGGTTCCCTCTTTGTAGCGCCAGTGGGCCGCGATGCCGTACTCGGCGGTACGGTGCATTTCCCAGGTCCTGATCTGGATTTCCAGGGGTTCGCCCTCGGGCCCCACCACGGTGGTGTGCAGGGACTGGTACATGTTGGACTTGGGCATGGCGATGAAATCCTTGAAACGGCCGGGAATGGGCTTCCACGTGGCGTGCACCACCCCGAGTACGGCGTAGCAGTCCCGCACCGTGTCGACCAGAATGCGCATGGCCAGGCAGTCGTAGATCTCGTGCAGGTCCTTCTGCTGGCGCTGCATCTTGTTGTAGATGCTGTACAGGTTTTTCGGGCGGGTCTGGATGTCCGCCGTGATACCCATGGCCGCCAGCCTGGCCGCCAGGTCCTCGGCCACGTTCCGGAGGTAATCCTCCCGCCTGCGTCTGGTGGTGGCCAGCTTCTGGGCCACCTCGTAGTAGGCCCGGGGCTCCAGGTAGCGAAAAGAAAGGTCCTCCAGTTCCCACTTCAGGCGGTATATACCCAGCCGGTGGGCCAGGGGCGCAAAGATCTCCAGTGTCTCCCGCGCGATTTCCTGCTGCTTGTGCCCGGGATGGTGCCAGAGGGTGCGCATGTTGTGCAAGCGGTCCGCCAGCTTGATGAGAATGACCCTGATGTCCCTGGCCATGGCGAGGAACATCTTGCGCAGGTTTTCGGCCTGGTGCTCCTCTTTGGAACGGTCGTCCTGGTCGCCCCGGGGGCCCTCCCGGTCTTCCCTGGACCTGTAATCCAGACGTTTGAGCTTGGTTACCCCGTCCACGAGCTGGGCCACTTCCTGCCCGAACTCCCGTGTGATGTCCTCGAGGGTTACCTCCGTGTCCTCCACCACGTCGTGGAGCAACCCCGCCACCAGGGTTTCGAGGTCCAGTCCCAGTTCGGCCAGGATTTGGGCCACGGCCAGGGGATGGGTGATATAGGCTTCACCCGAAATGCGCCGCTGGTGGCTGTGGGCCCACTCCGCCAGCTTGTAGGCCCGCCGCAACAATCCTGTGTCCGCGCCGGGGTTGTAGGCCAGAACCCTGGCCAGGAGGGCCTCAAAGGAAGGGGCCTCCGCCGCCGTCTCGGCCCGCTGTTCCGCTAACACTCCGGCCAGCCCCTTTGCTGCCAAAGAATTTCCTGCCACCGCTGCACCGCCACCTTCCATTGCTGCGCCCAGCGGTAGGTGAACGAGTCGTTCAGATCGCGCCGCGTCTTGTTCTGCAAGTGGCGGCACGCTACCACCCCACTCCTTTCCCACGTATACCGCACCAGTTCCAATTCCGACAGAATACGCAGGCCGACTTCCACGGTGTGTGGCCCGGCGCGGGCCAACCCTCCCTCCCGCAGCCGGGCCGCCAGTTCCCGCGCGGAAAACGTCGCGCCGTGGCGCGGCTCCCGCAGCAAGCGGTAGAGCAATCCCAGAGCCTCCCGGCCCGGGGCCAGGGCCGCCAGTTCGTCTGCGCTCCGCCGCAGGTCCGCCCCGTTCCACACCAGTACGAGGGTACTGCCTGTGGCCGCCCGCAGCACCGCCTCCCATTCCCGGGGCTCGAAGGGCAGGTAGCACAGGAGCACCTGCGCGGGCCGTTCCTCCAGTAACGCCAGACCGTCCGGCGTGGTGACCGCCGGGGTGCCCCGGCGCAGGGGGAGGCGCGGGTGGTAGAGACCCGCTCCCGGTACGCCCGCGTGCTTGCGGAGGTACCGCCACCAGAAGAGGGCCTCGTGGGCCCCGCCGGCCACCACAGCACAAGAAGCTTCCGCACCCACCAGCCGCACCACCAGCGAGGGCCGGTGGGGCCACTCCCGCCGGTCAACAATTTCCCGCGGCCCCACACCGGGCGCGGCCCAGCCCACCGCCACAGAAGCCTCCGGCGCCGTTGAAAGGCTTACGGGATTTCGCAGCTCCTGCATACGCCTCAGAACGAAATCCGAACGGAACAAGGCCTCCGGGAGGCGAAGGCCGTTACCGGGGTGCAGGTTCGCCCGCCCCGCCGGGGCAAAATCCACCACCCGCAACTCCACCTGCTCCCTGCCTGGGGTGCGCCCCAGGCCCGGAGTGAAGACCAGGTCGTGGGGTCCGCCGACCTCCTCCAGCCGGTCCCCCAGCCCGAAACCGATGGCCTCCACCGTGCGGGACCCCTGCCGCACCCGCATCTTGAGGTGGGCACCGTTGCGGCCGGCCCTGCGCCCGTCCACGATGTCCACACCGGAACATACGAGGAGCGGCTCGGGGTTACCGTAACCGAAGGGCGCCAGGGCCGCGCAAGCGCGGACCAGCTCGGCACGCAATTCCTCGAGCCGCAGCACGGCGTCCACCTCCAGCCGCGGCACCCCCGCCAAAGCCTCGCCCTCAAGGGCCAGGTCCGCCATGGCCCGCCGCAAAGGTTCCACGTTTCCGGCGGGCAAAACAAAACCCGCCGCGCCCGCGTGCCCCCCGAACTCCGTGAGCCACTCCCGGCACCGCACCAGAGCCCTAAAAAGGTGGAAGCCGGGCACACTGCGGCCCGAGCCCCGCCCCCGGTCCCCCTCCAGGGCGACGAGGAGCACGGGCCGGTAGAAGTATTCCACCAGCCTGGCCGCCACAATTCCAATTACTCCCGGATGCCAGCCGTTGCCGCCCAACACGAGTACGGGGTCCCGCGCCAGGTCCGGTTCCGTCTGGAGCCGCGCCAGTACCTCGGCGAAGATCCTGGCCTCCAGGTACTGGCGCTCGCGGTTCAATATCTCAAGGCGCTCGGTTAAACGGGCGGCCGTAGCCTCGTCGTCGCACAGGAGCAATTCTACGGCCGCACGCGGGTCACCTACGCGCCCGGCCGCATTGAGACGCGGCCCCAGCACGAAGGCCACGTCCCGCACCGAGAGGGTGCGCTCGCCTAACCTTGTGGAACACAACAGGGCACGCAAACCGGACTGCCCGGTGCGCCGCACTTCCTCGAGTCCCAGGCGTACCAGGAGGTGGTTTTCCCCGGTCAGGGGTACCTGGTCCGCCACCGTTCCCAGACATACGAAGGCCAGACACAGGGGGTCCGGCCCGCCCGCGTCTTCGGTCAGGGCCTGGGCCAGCTTATAGGCCACCCCCACCCCCGCCAGCTCCTTGAAAGGGTAGGGGCAGTCCGGACGCCGGGGGTTCACCACGGCCGCCGCCTCCGGAAGGGGACCGGCGATCTCGTGATGGTCGGTAACGATGATGTCCAATCCTGCTTCCCGGGCCCGGACCGCGAGGGAGGTGGCCTGAATGCCGCAGTCTACGGTCACCACGAGGGTGACGCCGCGGGACGCCGCCCAGTCCAGGGCCTCACGGTTCAGCCCATAGCCCTCTTCCACGCGGTGGGGTACGTAGTACTCCACCCGGCACCCCAGTGCGGCCAGAACCCGTACCAGCAGGGCCGTGCCGGTGATGCCGTCGCAATCGTAATCGCCGTAGACCAGGACGCGTTCGCCGAGCCGAATGGCCCGTCGCAGGCGCTCCACGGCCCGGTCCATGTCCGCCATGAGCCACGGACTGTAAAGCCGTTCCGGACGAGGGTCCAGCAGGAACACGGCATCCTCGGGGGTGTGAACCCCCCTGTTGACCAGGAGCCGCGCTACCAGCGGAGAAATCCCCAGTTCGAAGGCCAGGACCTGCTCCAGCACGGGGTCCCCTTCTTGCAGGACCCAGGCAAAGTTTTTCATCAGTTGCATTATAGACCGCCGGTAGTACCATTGCAAGCGGGCACCACGTGTGTTATGGTAAATACGGTAACCACACAAGTAACGGGAGGTTGCACCGTGTACCGCATCGCCGTAATTCCCGGCGACGGCACCGGGCCCGAACAGACCGCGGAGGCCGTCAAGGTGCTGAGGGCCGTGGCCGCACGGGAGGGTTTTGGGGTCGACATCGCGACGCTGGATTGGGGTGGGGACCGCTACCTGCGCACGGGGGAGGTGCTGCCGGCCGACGCCCTGGACCTTTTACGGGGCTTCGATGCCATTCTCCTCGGCGCCATCGGCCATCCCCGGGTGCCTCCGGGAATCCTGGAGCAGGGAATCCTGCTCCGCATCCGCTTCGGGCTCGACCAGTACATCAACCTGCGCCCGGTCAAACTGTACCCGGGCGTCGAGACGCCCCTGAAGGACAAAGGCCCAGAGGACATAGACTTCGTGGTGGTGCGCGAGAACACCGAAGGGCTTTACGCCGGGGCCGGGGGCTTCTTGAAAAAAGGGACCCCCGACGAGGTGGCCGTTCAGGAGTCCATCAACACCCGCAGGGGCGTGGAACGGTGCCTGCGCTGGGCCTTCGAGTACTGCCGCCGCCGCAACCGGCGCAAGAAACTCACCCTGGTGGCCAAGACCAACGTCCTGACCTTTGCTTCGGACCTCTGGGAGCGGACCTTCCGGGAAGTCGGAAAAGAATACCCGGACGTCGAGCAGGAGTACATGCACGTGGACGCGGCCTGCATGTGGATGGTGAAGAACCCCGAAAACTTCGACGTCATCGTAACCGACAACATGTTCGGCGACATCATCACGGACCTGGGCGCCATCATCCAGGGCGGCATGGGCGTGGCCGCCGGCGGCAACATCAACCCGCAGGGGGTCTCCATGTTCGAGCCCATCGGGGGCTCGGCCCCGAAATACGCCGGGAAAAACGTGATCAATCCCCTGGCCGCCATTCTGGCCATGATGATGATGCTGGACCACCTGGGGCAGGAGGCTGCCGCACGGCGCGTGGAAAATGCGGTAATGGCCGTGTGCCGCGATCATTTGCGCAGCATGGCCGCGGGCCAGATGGGGTACTCCACGTCCGAAGTCGGCGACCTGGTGGTGCGCTACCTGTGAACGGCAGGAGCGGCAAAGGCCGTGACGGTACGAAGGCATTTCTCCATGGCGGACTTTCGGAAGGCCACGCGTGAGGAGCGTTACTGGAAGCAACTGGCTTCCATGAGCCCTGAGGAAAAAATCCGGCAGATGGAGCAAACCCGGGCGCTCCTGGAGGCCCTCCGGAAAGCGGTGACGGAGTGCACCCGACACACACCCATCCCCTCCTAGCGGCCGTGGAAATACTGTCCGAGCTGGGGCTTGCCGCATAGTAAGTCGTAAGGCCGGGTCAGTGTCCCGGCCTTTCCTCCAGCCCCGCGAACTCCAGCCCCAGGCGCGTCAGGCTGCAGATTTTGCTCTTTCCTTCGGTGGCCACGTCCACGAACCCCAAAGCATAGAGCTGCATGACTACGTGGTCGAGGACGGCGCGCTTCACGCGGGCCGACAGGGAGAGTTCCTCCTTGTTCATACGCCCGTGCTCGCCCAGGGCCCTCAGCACCCGGTCCGCCTCGTCCGGCAGCCGGTGCTGCACTTCGACGAAGTACTCGGCCAGAGACTTGCTCAGGACACCCAATGGCACCAACCCCCAATTTACTATTTAATAGATAGTATGTACAAATCCGCTAAGATTGATAACTAACGAGGTCGGGGGTCGGAAAAAGAGCGCCGGTGACCTAACCTTCCCCGTGCAGCAGGGCCACGGGGAAGCAACGGAAGACGTCCGCCAGGGGCAGGGTGCCGTGCCGCGCGACCGCCTGCTCCCCGGTCAGCACGTTGCGCCAGTGCTCCGGCGCCCCGGACGGCAGAAGGAGGGTCGTTTCGCCCCACGCCGCCTCACCCAGGGGCGGTACGGCGGGAGGTATGCTCTCCGGCCCCGCCTCCCCACCTGCCAGCCGCACGCACAGCCGCGGTGCCGCCACCACGGCCCAGGTACCTTCCAGTCGCCGGGCGAAAGCACAGAGGTGGTCGCGCCCGGGCCCCGCGGCCACCAGCGGCAGGTAGTCTCCACCGGCGAACAGCCGCCGGTGGTCGCGCCGGAAGCGCAGGGCCCTCCAGGTCAGGTAGAGCTTGACACGTCCGTCCCGCCAGCCGGCCAGGAGCTCGCCGGCGAGGTCCCGGGGGTCGCCTGTGCGCTCCTGCAGTTCGGCGAGCCGGGCGGCCCGCAACCCAAAGTCCACCGGCCGCCGGTTGTCGGGGTCCACCAGGCTAAAATCCCACAGCTCGGTACCCCGGTAGAAGTCGGGTACGCCGGGCGCCGCGATTTTCAGCATGACCTGGGCCAGGGAGTTGAGGGCTCCGTAATAGGCCACGAAGGGCTGAAATTCCAGAAAGTCCTCGAGGAACCGGTTTTCCGGCCCCGGTTCAAGGATCCGGTCCACGAAGGCCAGCAGGGCCCCTTCGTATTCCTCGTCGGGTTCCAGCCAGCCGGTGTGCACCCTGGCTTCGCGGGCCGCCTTCAGCATGTAGGCACGGAGCCGCTCCCGGAATTCAGGCACTTCTTCTTCCCGCAGGGGCCAGGCCCCGACGAGGGTCTGGTAAAGCAGGAATTCGATGTCGGCGTCGGGCACCGGTCGGCCGCGGACCACGCGTTTCTCGGGTGCGTTGAGGCGCATCCAGCGCTCCACGCGGGCGGCCCAAAGGCCGGGGATTTCCGACAGCACGGCGATCCGCGCCCGTACGTCCTCACCCCGCTTGGTGTCGTGGGTGGAGGTGGAGTTCAGGGTGTGGGGCCAGTGCCTCAGCCTGGCCCCGTTACGGCGGTGAAACTCAGCTACCGAAAGGCCCGGTCTCGCGGGGTCCCCTCCCACCTCGTTCAGGGAGACCAGACGGTTGTACGTGTACAGGGCCGTATCCTCAAATCCCTTGGCCATCACCGGTCCGGTAAACTGCTGCCAGCGCATCACGAAGTCCAGCCACATCCGGCGCCCTTCCGGCCCCAAGTGAAGAGGGAATTCCAGCAATAGCACCCGGCCCAGGAAAACCAGGGCCCGCTCCAGGGCCGGCTTGGCACGCCGGGCCTCCCCCACGGCCCGCTCCAGGTACCCCCGGTCCCGCGTCCCCACGACGTAATCGCGGACGTAGGTCCGGTAGACCGGCAGGTGCACCGTCACCTCCACCAGAGCTTGCTCCAGTTCCTCAAGGGTGAGGTCGCGTCCGTGCCGGTCCCCCTCCGCCAGCCGCCCCAGTTGACGCACCAGGCGCTGCAGGTCGGCCCGGAACAGGTCCGCCACTACCCGGCGCTTTTTGTCGTGTACCACGGACGCGAAATCCGCCCCGCGTCCCGTTACCCTCCGGTACAATCCGTCCAGGGCCTCCACACCGGCGGGGTCGACGAAAAGGCCGTTGACCGCGTTGAGAAAATCGTAGCCGGTAGTGCCGCAAACCGGCCACTCCGGGGGCAGTTCCTCGTCGCCGCACAGGATTTTCTCCACAACGATGTAAAAGGGTCGGCCACCTTCGCTTGCGCCCAGGCGCTCCTGGAGGCGCCGCAGATAGGCGTACGGGTCGCGCAGGCCGTCGACGTGGTCGATGCGCAACCCCGTGACCAGCCCCGCCCGGGCCAGTTCCAGAACACGGCCGTGGGTGGCCTCGAAAACCGGTTCTTCCTCCACGCGCACCGCCACCAGTTCGTGGACATCGAAGAACCGGCGGTAGTTGATCTCCCGGTTGGCAACCCGCCAGAAGGCCAACCGGTAGTGCTGTCGCTCCAAAAGCCGGTCCAGCCGGTCGGGATCCCCCGAGGGGGCGCGCGGGTCCCCTTTCGCGGGGCCCTCCTCCTGGCCCCCGGGGACGGTCGTAACCTCGGCGGAGGAGTCCGGGCTCAGGGGAAAGCGCCGCTCCCGGTACCTGATCCAGAACCCACCCTCCCCCGCCTCCGGCACCAGCTCACCCTTTTCCAGTACCCGTCCGTAGGGCTCGCCCAGGACCGGCAGGAGCACCTTGCCGGCCAGGCCCGCCCTGGGTGGCTCCCATTCGATGTCGAAATAACTCGCAAAGGGCGAACGCCGCCCGTGCCGCAGCACGTCACACCACCACGGATTCTCGGGGTCCGCCGCCATGTGGTTGGCCACCACGTCGAGCAACAGTCCCATGCCGTGCCGCTGGAGTTCCCCGGCCAGGGCGGCAAAACCCTCCTCCCCGCCCAGTTCGGGGTTCAGGCGGGTGGGGTCCGTTACGTCGTACCCGTGGGGGCTCCCCGTGCGCGCCGCCAGCAAAGGCGAGGCATACAGGTCCGTGATGCCAAGGGCGTCCAGGTACGACACCAGTTCCCGGGCCTCCGCGAAGCGAAACCCGCCGCCGAACTGGAGCCGGTAGGTGGCCGCCGGCACCCTTCGGGGGTCCACGCTACCGGCCCCTCCGGATGCGCAGTGCGTCTCCCAGGGCCTCGAATTTCTCCACCCAGGCTTGGGCCTCCTGATCCCCCCACCCGGCTTTCTGCAGCTGCTCCCGATAAACGGTGTGGACCAGACCGTAGTAGACGTTTTGCACCCGCCACAGGTCCACCTCGAAGGGCAGGGCCCGGACCAGGTCGATCACCGCGGCCAGGTGCTCCAGCAGGGCCCGGTCCTCCGGCCTCTCACGCAGCCGTCCGGCCAGACCTTCGAGGGTCCCCTGCAGGGCGTACCCGAGGCCGGCGCCGTCGAGGGTTACGTTGATTACGGCCGCCTCGGCCAGCAGGGCGTTGATGCGCTCCAGGTTCAGGGGGTCTTCCGCAAAGGCCTCCCGCAGATTGGTATTCAGCACGAATTCCGCGGCGCAGGTGAGGGCCCTGGGCTGGGGCACGTTGAGGTTCTTGAGGAAGCGCATCAGGGCCGCGTGGCGCTCGTAGATGCGGCGGTAGTCCGAGGCCACCTCGGCCAGGGTGGATTCGAGGATCAGGTTCAGGACCTCGCGCTGTTTGTCCCGGAAAAGCTCCCTTAACGAGTAGGTGACGCCCTCGAAGTACTGGTCCAGGAGCCGTATCACCTCGGTGAAATCCGCCCGCTCGAAGGCCTCGATTACGTTTCCGGCCATTTCCCGATAGGCTTCCTCGTCCCGGTAAATCCGCACGCCGCCGTCGACGTTGTGACCCCCCAGGGTTACCACGCCGTAGCTCAGGGTCAGTGCTTCCCGGGTGATCTCCGAGGTGACCCGGGCCCGCCCCACGGCGAGCCTGGCCATCCCCGCCATACGGGTCCGGTGGTCCTCCCGGTCCACGGTGTAGCAGTAGACGCGGGAGTGCTCCTCGTAGGGCTCGAAAAGGGAGCTGATGGCGTAATGGGCCCCCACCTTAACCAGGTCGATCATGGCCGGTTTGACGAACTTCTCGTAGATCCGGGCCCCGTCCCCGTGCTCGGGAATGTTGCTCTTGGCCTGGGCCAGAATCTCCAAAAACTGGGGCTCAATTCTCCTGCCGGACAGCTCTTCGGCCAGCTGGATGGCGCGGCCCGCGTACTGCAGCACCTGCACCGTTTCGATACCCGAGATCTCGTCGAAGAACCAGCCGCAGCTGGTAAACATCAGCATGGCATGCCGCTGCAATTCCAGCAACTTCAGGACCGTCACCTGCTCGCGGCGGTCCAGCGGCCGGGCCGCGTGACGCTCGAGGAAACGGTCCACGTTCTCGGGCCTGCGGTCCAGGATCACGGTGATGTAGTCGTCCCTGGCGGCCCAGGGGTCCTTCAGGTAACGGTCCCCGTACTCCTCGTAAAGGGGCGCCAGCGTATTCCTGAGCCAGTTGAGGGCGTTGCGCAGCGGCGCCCGCCAGGCCTGGCTCCACCCGGGGTGCTGGCCGGAATGGCACCCGCAGTTGCTGCGCCAGCGCTCCACCCCGTGGAAGCAGCTCCAGGAGGTGTTTTCTACAATTTCCGCTTCGTGGGTGGGAGGATGGAGCTCCAGGTATTCTCCGTAGTTGGTGATGCGTGCCAGCTTCCGGGATTCGATGTAATCTATGGCATAGGCCAGGGCCATATCCCCGTGGCGGTGATGGTGCCCGTAGGTCTCCCCATCGGTGGCGATATGCACCAGCTGGGGTCCCTCGCGCCCCTCGACAAAGCCGCCGACCAGCCGCTTCGCGAAGGCCTCGCCGTTGTGGAGGAGTCCCTCGAAGGCCACGGCGCGGGAGATCTCGCCCTGGTAAAAGAAAACGTCGATGGTGCGGCCCGACTCGGGCAAGCGGACGCGGTAGGGCATGGAGGTGTCGAGGCCACCGCCGCCCACGTCCTGCCAGTTGGCCGCGTCCATTTTACGCACCCGTCGGGCCTGGTGGGGGGCCAGGATGGTGAAAGCGATGCCCAGTTCGGCCATGACCTCCAGGGTTTCCAGGTCCACGGCCGTTTCGGGGAGCCACATACCCTGCGGCCGGCGCCCGAAGCGGTGCTCGAAATCGCGAATACCCCAGAGAACCTGGGTGTACTTGTCGCGCCGGTTGGCGAGGGGCATAATCATGTGATTGTAGGGCTGGGCCAGGGCCGAACCGTGCCCCGAAAACCGCTCCCGGCTCTGCCGGTCGGCCTCGATCACGGCGCGGTAAACCTCCGGCTCGTTGGTCTCCAGCCAGGAGAGCACCGTGGGGCCGAAATTGAAGCTCATCCTGGCGTAATTGTTGACGATCTTACGGATCCACCCTTCCTGGTCCAGAATGCGCGAGGCCGTGTTGGGCTCGTAGCACTCGGCCGTAATGCGTTCGTTCCAGTCGTGATAGGGATAGGCCGAATCCTGGAGTTCCACGTCCTCGAGCCACGGATTCTCGCGGGGCGGCTGGTAAAAGTGGCCGTGCACGCAAACGTAACGCTGCATCCGGGTTCATTCCTCCCCTGTTTTCGCGAACACCACACAGGCCTTGGGAACCAGTGAGAGGGAAACCGTGCCCCGCGACCGCATTACCGGGGGCACGGGGCTGCCCTTACCCAACCAGCGGGTCTCCCCCGTGTCCAGGCGCTTGCACCAGCGGCCGACCGGGACCGGGAGGCTGACCTCTGCCACGGCGTCGCCGAAGGAGAATATCAGGCATACCTCCTCGTCTCCCTTCCGCTGGTGAACGAACATCACGCCCGCATCTTCGTAAGGTACGACCGCCGCGTGCTCCCAGTCGGGCTGGACCAGGGCCGGAAGTTCGCGGCGCAAAGCAAGCAGTTCCCGGTAAAGCTCCAGCAGCACCCGGTGGTGCCCCCGCTCCCGCAGTTCCCACCGCAGGCGGGAGCGCAAGGCGCTCGCCTCGTCCTGGGGATCCGGTACCTCCCCGGCCCGGGCCAGCTCCGGGTACTCCTTTCGCCGCCCTTCCCTTACCGCCGCGGCCAGCCGCGGGTCCGAATGGTCGGTGAAGTACAGGAAAGGGGCCGTCTCCCCGTACTCCTCGCCCATGAAGAGCAAAGGGACGAAGGGGGACAGCAGCACCGCGGCGGCCGCCACCTTCAATCCTTCCAGGGAAACCAGGACGCTCAGCCGCTCCCCGAAGGCCCGGTTGCCCACCTGATCGTGGTTCTGGGCGAAGACCACGAACCGATGCGCCGGGCACCCCCCGGGTGCGTCCCCGTGGCGCCGGCGGCGGTAGTGGGAGTACTGGCCCGTGTACACGTAGCCCCCGCGCCAGGCCCGGGCCAGGTGCTCCAGGCGGCCGTAATCCCGGTAGTAGCCCGCGCGTTCGCCGGTCAGAAGGGCGTGCAGGGCGTGGTGGAAATCGTCGTTCCACTGGGCGTCGAAGCCGTAGCCCCCCAGTTCCGGCGGCCTTATGACCCGCGGGTCGTTGAGGTCGCTCTCGGCCACGAGGTACACCCGGCGGCCCGCGCGCTCGGCCGCGCGGCGCACGGTTTCCACCAGTTCCCGCAGGAAGGGCCGCGCCGACCGGTCAATGATGGCGTGCACCGCGTCCAGCCGCAGGCCGTCCACGTGGAATTCCGTGACCCAGTAGAGGGCGTTCTCGATGAAAAAGCGCCGCACCTCGTCGGCATAGGGACCGTCGAAGTTGAGGGCCGAGCCCCACGGCGTGCGGTAGTCGTCGGTGAAATAGGGGCCGAAGTCGGCCAGGTAATTGCCCTCGGGCCCCAGGTGGTTGTAAACCACGTCCAGAATTACCGCCAGACCGCGGGCATGGCAGGCTTCCACCAGCCGCCTTAAGCCCTCCGGGCCGCCGTAGGAGTTCTGCACCGCGAAGGGATACACGCCGTCGTAACCCCAGTTGCGGCACCCCGGAAACTGGGCCACGGGCATCAGCTCCACGGCGGTGACGCCGAGTTCCACCAGGTCCGGCAGGCGCGGGACCACCGCCTCAAAGGTGCCTTCGGGTGTAAAGGTGCCCACGTGGATCTCGTATACGACGAGTTCCTCCTGCGCCGGGCCGCACCAGCCGGCGTCAGACCGTGCGAACCCCCGCGCGTCGACCACCTGGGAGGGACCGTGCACGCCCAGGGGCTGGTATCGGGAGGCGGGGTCCGGACGCTCCCTGTGGCCGTCCAGCAGGTAAAAATAAAGGCTGCCCGGCCCGACCCCGTCGACCACTCCTCCGTGGTAGCCCCTGGGCAGGGGCCTTAGGGGCACGACCCGGTCTTCGGGAGACACGACGTGCACCGCCACCCGTTCGCTGTGGGGGGCCCAGACCAGAAACCGGCAACGGCCCGCCCCCAGATAAGTCGCGCCCAGCGTTACGAGCCGGCGGGCCGGAGCTCCGGCCCGGGTCCCCGCCGGTATACAGCCCGACCGGGCCTCGAGCATCGCAGACCGCACCGGGGAACACCTTCCCGAACCGACATCCTCCTCCTATTGTGCCCACAACGGGGTCCCTCCGATGCAGCTAACCCTTGCGCCGCAGGAGGTCAACTTCCCGCAAGGTCTCACGGGTCCCCGGTAAGCGGTCCAGCTCTTCGAGGGCGTGCCGGGCTTTGCGCCGCCAGTTGGGCCGCTCCGCACCCGTGCCCGGAACGTTCTGGGGTTCGGTTTCCAGCCACAGATCCTCAAGGTTGACCAGAACCACGCGGGCACGGCTGGCGGCCAGGTACTTCAGGCAGGCCCGCAGGACCTCGCCAGTCCCTTCGTTGGGTACGGCGAGCCAGCCCCTGTTCCGGAGAAAGCCGGCCAGCGAGGCCCGGAGCGCGTCCTCGCTTCCGGACCAGAAGGCGGCAAAGGGGGGCATGTCGTGGGTGTTCAGGCCGGCCAGGCAGTCCGCGGGAACGGATCGTAACGCCTTCTTCGGATGGGGCGTGAGTTCGAAGGGCAGAATGTACATCCGGTAGACCCCGTGGCGCGCCATGGCCGCCCGCACGTAACGGGGTACGGTACCCAGGTCCTCACCCACCAGCACCGCCCGGTGACGGAGGGACTCCAGACACAGCAGGGCGTAAAACTCTTCGGCCGGATAGCGTACGTAAACCCCCTCGCGCGCCGGCAGGCCCCGGGGCACCCAGAAAAGTCGGTGCAACCCCATCACGTGGTCCAGGCGCAAAGTCCCGGCATGCCGGAGGTGGTGCCGGAGGCACGCCAGGTAATAGCGGTACCCCTGGGCACGGACGGCCTCGGGATGCAGGGGTGGAAATCCCCAGTCCTGGCCGCCGGTGAAAAACGGGTCCGGTGGCGCGCCGGCGTTCGCGTCCAGCACGAAAACCTCCCGCTCCCGCCACACATCGTACCCCTCCCTGTGTACCCCCAGGGGAAAATCCAGGTACAGACCCACACCTTGCGCCCGCGCCCGCTCTGCCAGGGCCCCGAACTGTTCCCGGGCCACCCACTGGACGTACAGGTGGTAGCGCTCGGCCTGCGGCTCGTAGTCCCCCTCCTCCAGTCGTCCGGCCCGCATCCTCGCGGGCCAGGACGTCCAGCCGCCGCGCTGGTGCTCGACGGCGGCCCGAAAGCGGGCGTAGTCCCGCACCCCGGGGCAATCCGCAACCCAGCGCCGAAACGCCGCCTGCGGGTCCGAATCGGCGGCAAAAAACTCGCGGGCCAGGAGTTCCAGTACCCTGCGTTTCAGTGCCATGGCCCGCCGGTAATCCACCAGGGAGGCCCGCCGCAGGGCGTCAAGTTCTCTGACGAAGGCGCGGGAAGACACCAGTTGCCGTGCCGGTGCGCACCGCTCCAGCTCCGGAATGCGGGTCACGTCCAGGTAAAATTCGTTCCAGAACAGGCGGCTGACCGGCGCGTAGGGGCTGGGATCGAAGGGTTGGTCCAGAAAGGCGGCCAGCAGGGGTAGGGTGCCCACCAGACCCCCGCCCAGTTCCCGGACCCAATCCCACATCCGCTCCAGGTCTCCCGTGTCGCCCGCCCCCCAGTTGCGCGCCGAACGGAGGGCATACAGGGGTACAAAGACCCCCCACACCCGGCCGCCGCCGGCCGCAAGGCCAAAGGCCCGGCGCGGCGCTGCCACCACCAGGGTTTCGCATTCGTGCCCGGGCAGCGCCACCCGCAGCCGGTGGTAGCCCGGTGGGAGTCCGGGAGGCACCTCCAGTGCGCGGGCCACGTAATCCACGCCCTCGACAGTGGCCCGGTGTAGCACCCGCAGGCCCGCCAGGTCGCGGGTCCACTGCCGGACCTCCCCGTCTTCCAGCTCCAGCCGGCAGTGTACGAGACCCCGGTCCGGGCCGGCGGGTAACCGCAGTTCCACAATCTTCGGACCCCCGTCCCAGGCCACGGTCACGGGCTCGCAGCAGCGCCGCCACCGGGCCTGTCTCACGGCCCGCAGGGCTCCGGCGGCGTCCTCCGGACGCGCGACCGGAGCGCCCAGGGCCTGCAGTACGGCCAGCAGAGCCTCGGGCGTCGCCCCGTGCCGCCGGCCCTGCACGTCGTAGTAAGAGGTCTGTACCCCGTACTGACGGGCCAGTTGGTAAAGCAGGCGCGGCCGTCGCTTCGCCAAGAGAGGAGACCCCCTGTAAAAATCTTATACCGCGTGAGGAAGGCCCATTCCACACGTGCGCGCGGGCCGCGCGCCGTCCCCGACGGTAAAGCTTACGCCATCGAGGATCACTTGCCGGCGCAAAATTCCCCGTCATCAGCACGCCGGCATTCCTCCGACGGGGAATTTTGCCTTCGGACAGCTATCCGGTTGCCGGCACCGGTGGGTTGGCAAAATTCCCCGTCGTCCGACGGGGAATTTTGCCTTCGGACAGCTATCCGGTTGCCGGCACCGGTGGGTTGGCAAAATTTCCCGTCGCAACGGCGAAGACACTCCTCGCAGGCCGGCCGGCAGGGCTCCAGGTGCACCAGAACGTACGAGTTGGGCAGTACTTCCTTGATGTCCCGCTCGATGCGCGCGCACAGGTCGTGGGCCGCACGCACGGTGACGGCATGCGGCACCACCAGGTGCAGGTCTATGTGCCGCTCGGAACCGCTTTTCCTGGTCCTCAGTTCGTGAAACTCCACAAAATCGGAAGTATACCGCTCCAGAACACCGCGGATCAACCTTTCGTCGGCCTCGGGTAACGAAACGTCGAGCATGCCGGCCAGGGACTCCCGCAATATGCCGCAGGCCGCGCGCAAGATAACCAGGCCTATCCCCATGGCCAGGAGGGGGTCGACAACGGTGCGGCCGGTAAAATGGATCAGTACCAGCCCGGCCAGGACGCCGAAGGAAGCCAGGGCTTCGGAAAACAGGTGCCAGCCGTCGGCCCGCAGGGCCGGCGAATCCGTGGCCCGGCCCACCCCCAAGAGATACCGACCCACCCCCAGATTCACAGCCCCGGACAATCCCATCACGGCCACGCCCAGTCCCAGGGCTTCGACCGGTGCCGGTGCCAGCAACCGCCCTATGGCCCGCCAGAAAATAAAAACGGCCGCCCCCAGCATGAGGGCCCCTTCACCAATGGCGGCGAGGTTTTCGAATTTGCCGTGGCCGAAGCGGTGGCGTTCGTCGGCCGGCTTGCCCGCCTGCGCCACGCCCAAGTAAGTGCCCAGGGCCGCCACCGCGTCCAGTCCCGAGTGCAGGGCTTCCGACAGAACGGCCGTGGAATTCGTAATTGAACCGCAAACGAGCTTGGCGCCCGTCAATACCAGACCCGCGGTTACGGAAAAGGTGGCGGCCCGCAACTTATTCATATAGAGACCCTCCAATACGGCAGCGTCTTTCCCAAGAATATTACCAGAAAGTCCGGCCGGGCCACAAGGACCCGATGCCATGGAACAATTTAACATAAATATTTATACCACCGGCGGCCATAATAAACGGCGAAGGGTCCGTAATGGCCGAGTCAAGACTGCTGCCGGGTCGTTAAAGGCTCGGCAGCAGTCGGCCAAAGGTCGGCGCCGGGTCGCAACGGCTCGGTGCCGGCCGGAGGGCAGATCGCCCGTGATTCCGGGTTGGCTCGGCGGCGGTCCGAAGGATCGCCGCCGGGTCCTATGGGACCACGGTCGGTCGAACCAAGACCGGTGGGGTTTCCGGATACCTGCCCGGTTTCAGGATGGGGTATCCGGCGGCCGAGAGGTCGCCGGGTGCTCCCTAGGGAGCCTCACCGGTCGGGCAAAGGTCCTTACGGGTTCCGTAATGGTCGACGGTAGCCGAAAGGTTGCCGTCGGCTACGCAGGAATCCGTAACGGCCGGCGCGCAGGTCATTACGGGCCCTACGTGGGAGGGCCCGTAACGCAAAACGGGCCCTCCGCCGCTACAATCCGGGATACAATTCCCGCGCGGTGCCCGCGCCAAGGTCCCGGAGTTCCTCTTCCGAGGTGACGGTACGCACCTGGTACCCCAGCCGTGAAACGGCCTCCAGCATGCGCCTTACGTCGGGCGGCGGCTGCTCCCGGGGCCGGTAGACGAAACACAGGGTCCCGCCACAGACCACCTGCCGGATCTGGGCCAGATACTCCAGAGCCTCCGGCGCGTTATGGAGTGCCACGTCACTGATGACACAGAGGTAGACCGGCGCCCTGGCCGCACGGCACAGCCGCAGCACCTCCTCGCCCGGAAAGTAGGTATCCTGGCCGGGATAGCGCACCAGGAGCGATCCCAGGAGGTCGCGGTCCGTAGTGTAATCCGCGCTCTCGTAATCCCCGCTGAAAACCACCGGGGCCACCGGCACCCCCGCGTTCAGGGCCGATTCGGCCAGAATGAAGGCCGCCAGTACTGCGTGGGAGAGCCTGTACCGGGGATTGGGCATGCTGCCGCTGGCGTCCAGTACCAGCAGCAGCCAGGGGCGGACGCGGCCCCGCCCGTGGGTGGCCGTGGTGCCGCTCTCGCGCTTCACCGTGGTCACGGCGGGCAGAACCAACCCGCCCGTGGTCAGGGTGGCGAGGAGGTCCAGTTCCTCGGGCGGGTCCCCCGGTTCCCACCGCGCCAGACCCTCGGGGTGATCGTCGCCCCGGAGCCAGTCCGTGGCGGGCAGTTTGACCGCGAACCTGCGCGCCAGGTCGCGGTAGTACCAGACTTCGGCGGCCTTGGTGCCGGCGAATCCCAGCCCCTTCAACAAACGCCGGTAGTTGGCCGGACTGTCGATGTGCTCGGCCAAACCGCCCAGAATGTGTTCGTCCCGGGCCGCCTCCCGTTTGTCCACCGTGCGCCGCTCGGAGGCACTCGCGCGCTTGGCCACCGGCGCCTTGCCACCGGACCGCTCCATCCCTCCCGGCCCCGGGTCCGCGCCCGGCCGGCCGCCGCGGCGGTAGTTGGACCTGCCGTGGTAATCCAGCAGGTGCGCCCACGGACCGGTGTCCGCGGGCCAGTAGGGGTGAAATACCTTGACGAAGAGGGCCACCCCCTGGGTCCAGTCGGCCTTCCCCCGCATGTGCGTGAAGATCTGGCGCAGACGCTCGGCGTCCTGTGCGATGCGCGGGGGCACCTCCGCCACCAGGGTCCCGGACGGCAGGTCCCACAGCAGTTCCAGGGTGCGCAGGTACAGGCGCCACAGGGGGCTGCCCTCTCCCACCGTGAGCTTGCGGTAGAGCTCGATGACCCGCAATCCGGCGTGATAGAGCACGGTGTTGACCAGGACGTCGGCGAAGAGATTGACCCAGAAGACGGCCTCCTGATGGCCGCAGCGCAGTTCTTCGCTCTCCTCGGGCAACTCGTACAGGCCCAGGCCCCGGTAGGCCGCGTGCAAGAGTATGGCGTCCGAAGGGGGGTCCGCCGGCACGGCCGTGTGGTGTCCGATTTCGTGGCTCAGGATCTCCACCAGGTAATCGCCGGCCCCCCTGGCGGCCAGGGCCGGGTAGTTGACGAAGGTGCTCTTTTCGGCGAAATTGAAGAAGGCGATCTGGCCCCCCATGGCGGCCTGCGCCGGGCCGGGCTCCCAGTAAACCACCGGGTGTCTCAACTGGACGAAGCCCCACGGTCTCTTGGCCAGCTCCCAGCACTCCTCCACCAGACGCTCGCGGTCCACGCTACTTCCCCTCCTCGAGGTCCCGCACCAGACCCTCCAGTAGAGTACCGGCCCCCGCCTCGTCGGGTAGCGGCTCGACCTCCAGGGCAAAGACCCGGTGGTTGTGGGTGCCCACGTAAAGGACCCCGGCGGCCAGGCGCGGAGAGGAATAGATCTGCCCGCCGGTAGCGAATTCCCACAGTTTCCGACCCGTGCCCGCCTCCAGGGCGTACACCCTGCCGTTCCTGGCCGCCACGTACAGGGTTTCACCGTGGGCCACCGGTGCGGCGCATATTTCGTCGCCGGCGCGAAAAGACCACCGGCGGCGCCCCGTCGCGGCATCCAGGGCGTAAAGGCGACGGTCCCGGGAACCGACCAAAACCAGATCGCGGTGTACGCAGGGGGTCGCGTCCAAGGGACCCCTGGCCCGGAAGGTCCATCTTGTCTCACCGCTGGCCGCGTCCAGGGCGTAAAGGCGGCAATCCCCGGAGCCCACGTAAACCGTGTCCCCGACCATCACGGGGGAAGAGCGTACCGGGGCCTGGGTAGCGGCCTCCCACAGGACGCGGCCGGTGCCGGCCTGCAGGGCGTAGACGCGGCGGTCTTCGGACCCCACCAGGACGTAGCCGTTGCCGGCCCACGGGGCGGACCTGACGCCGCCGCCCGTGGCCGCGGTCCACTTCAGGGCCCCGGTTCTGGCGTCCAGGGCGTACACCTTTCCGTCGTAGGAGCCGATGAAGAGGGTGCCGTCGGCCACCGTGGGAGAGGAGTAGATCACCCCGCCCGTGGCGTACTCCCACAGCTTCCGGGCCGTCCGGATCTCAAGGGCGTAAACCTTTCCGTCGTGGCAACCGAAGTAGAGTACGCCGCGCCAGCCGTACGGACTGGAGTACACCTCTTCCGGAACCTGAAACTCCCAGAGACGGGCCCCGGTGCGTGCGTCCAGACCGTACACCTTCCGATCGCAGCAGGCCACGCACAGGATGCCCTCCTCTTCCCAGGGCGTGGCGTACACCTTGCCCCTGGTCTCGAAGGCGAAAAGAAGGTGCGGCTGCCACACACGGGGGCTCCGGCCGGCGGCCGCACGCAGGCCCTCCAGCCGGGACCTCAATACCGGATTGGCCAGACAGTCGAGGAGCAGGCGCCGCGGCGATTCGGTTTCCAGGAGTTCCCGGAGGACGGCCGCCAGCATCTCCGGGCGCGCGTCGCTCTTGAGCCTCTGGCGCAGTAAAGGCGGCCCGTCCGGCCGTCCCGCCACGGCCCGCACCAGAAAGCGCCGGATGCCGGGATCGGTCTCAAGGGCCATTTGCTCCGCGAGAAGGTGCGTCACACCCGGCACGTGCCGCCCGGCCCACCATTCTAGGGCCGCCCGCCGGCGCCCGGGAGCCACGCGTCGGGAGTCCAGCTCCAGCCACCGCAACCACACCTCCAGGCCGTACGCGGCCACCAGCTCGCTCCACTGGACCAGGGCCGCGAGGGCCTGCAGGCCCCGGCCGGTCCGGCTTAAACCACGGGCCAGTTCGTAAAGGGGCAAAACGAAACCCGTCAGACCAAAGCGCACCGCGGCCGGAGCGCAGGACGGCAGCACGGTCTCGAAAAAGTACCCCAGGTCGTGGCGGGGCCGGAGTCCCCCGCGCAGCAGTTCCGCCGGACCCCGCCTCTCCCCCGCGGCCGGGTCGTACTCCCCCGCGGCCACGGCCCGGGCGCAGAGGTCGATAAGCGGGGCCACCAGGTCCCTCGCCGGCCCCTCGGTATCGCCCGCCCCGGCCGCGGCCCGGGCCACGGGCAGGACGGTCCTTGCGAGCACCAGGCGCGCGCCCGGGGCTCCGGCGGCGGCCACCAGACGGGCCACGCCGGCGACGCAGGATGGGTGGGTGAGAAGGCGGGCCGCGGGGTCTTCACCCCTCAGCAGTGCCGTCAGCTCATTCATGCCTCGTCCGGCGGGGAATTTTGCCTTCGGAAAG
>DYER01000026.1 GCA_020725605.1 Ammonifex sp.
GGTGGACCAGTACATCGGCGGGGTGGAGCACGCCATCCTCCACCTGCTCTACTCCCGGTTTTTGACCAAGGTGCTGTACGACCTCGGACTGGTCGGCGTTGACGAACCCTTCACCAATCTCCTCACCCAGGGGATGGTGCTGAAGGACGGCGCCAAGATGTCCAAGTCCAAGGGCAACGTGGTCAGTCCGGAGGACATCGTGGACCAGTACGGGGCAGACACCACGCGCCTTTTCATCCTGTTTGCCGCCCCGCCGGAGCGGGACCTGGAATGGAGCGAGCAGGGGGTGGAAGGCTGCTACCGGTTCGTAAACCGGGTCTGGCGATTGGTCGTCGGTGTGGCGGACCTGGTGCGAGGGGCGCCGGAAAACCCGCCCGCCGGATTGCGCGGGGTGCATCGGGAGGTACGCCGGATCTTACACCAGACCGTCAAGAAGGTCACCGAAGACATCGAGCAGCGCTTCAACTTCAATACGGCCATCAGTGCCGTCATGGAACTGGTGAATACCCTGTACCAGTACCGGGAACGGGTGCCCGAGGTGGAGCAGCACCCGGCCCTGTGGCGGGAGGCCGTGGAAAAGCTCTGCCTGCTGCTGGCGCCCTTTGCGCCCCACCTGGCCGAGGAATTGTGGGAACTGACCGGACACCGGGAAAGCGTGCACCGGCAGGCCTGGCCGGATTACGACCCGGCAGCCCTGGTGGAGGAGGAAAAGCTCATCGTCGTACAGGTCAACGGCAGGGTGCGGGACCGGGTACTGGTCCCGGCCACCCTTACCGGCGAGGCCCTCGAGCGGCACATCCTGGAGCAGCCGCGGGTGCGTGCGTGGCTGGCCGGCAGGGAAATACGCCGGGTGGTGACCGTGCCCGACAAGCTGGTCAACATCGTGGTCGGCTGAAAGCCGACGTCCACGGCTGGCGGCCCATGGCCCGCGCCGCCGGCGTTGCGTAACGGCAGGAGCGCATGCCGGCGGTGGGATGAAGGGGGTGCGAATTTTTGCCCTTTACGTGGCGGCGGGTATACTTTTTCAACCGCCGTGGTTTGCGTCTGGCCGGACTGCTGTACGCCGGCGGGCCGCGGCCGGCGTTTTTGCTGCTGGTGGCCCACGGTTTCCTGGGCACGAAGGAAGGGCGGGGCAAGGCCCTGGAGATGGCCGAGGCCGTGGGCACGCTGGGGTACGCCACCCTGCTCTTCGACTTTGCGGGCAACGGGGAAAGCGAGGGTGACTTCGCCGACGTGAGCCTTACCAACCACGTGGCGGACCTGGACTGCGCCTTCCGCTTTGCCCGGGAGGCCGGTTTTGACCGGGTGGTCCTGTGCGGAAGGAGCTTCGGCGGCGCGGCGGCCCTGGTCTATGCCGCCGCCAATCCCGACGTGGCCGGTGTCTGCACCTGGGCCGCGCCGGCCCACCCCTTCCGGCTTTTTCGGGCCGCGGCGGAACCGCTCCGGGTCGATGCAGATGGCCTGGTGCCGCTGGGCTCCGGGGTGCGGGTACGTCCGGAATTCTTTGCCGACCTGCAACAGCACGACCTGTTACGGGCCGCGGGGGAGATTTCCCCTCGGCCCTTGCTGATCGTGCACGGGACCGAGGACCGGGTGGTGCCCTTCTCGGACGCCCGGGACCTCTACGGGGCGGCCCGTGAACCGAAGGAACTGAAACCCATTCCGGGTGCCGACCACCAGTTCACCGGCCGGCACCCGGAAGTCTGGGAGACCCTCTTCGCCTGGCTTGACAGGCATTTTGCCGTGGGGGATTAGTCCTTCCGGGATTTTTTGAGGTACTGGTACAGGCCCATGGAGTTGAGGTCCAGGTCGAAGGTCAGGTTCTCGGGGTCCGGCCTGCAGTCCGGGGGCAGTAGTTCGGTGGTGATCCATTCCCGGTAGCGGTGCCTGACGGCGGGCCAGTCCCCGCCGGCCTCGATGACGCTTTGCGCCATGGCCGTCATCTGCCGCACCAGGTCGCAGTAACGGTCCAGGAGTTCCACGGCCCCGGCGGCCCGGCCGAAGTGGGTAAAGTAGACGTATTCGGGCTCCAGGGCCCGCAGGCGCCGGGCACTGGCGATGGCCGCCTCGGGTTCGAACTGCGGGGGCACGGCCGAGGGCAGGAGGAATTCCAGGCCGCACTTCTTAACCAGGGAATAAAACCGGATGCCGGCCGCGTCCCCCGGAAAGACGCCCCGGGTGGCGGAATCGTACACCGAGAGGCAGTGGGGGGCGTGGCCGGGCGTGTCGTAGAAGGTGAGCACCCGGCCCCCCAGGTCCAGGGTTTCGCCGTCCGTGGGGCTGTGGAGCCGGTCCGCCGGCACCGGTACGACTTCTCCGAAGAAGCGGTCGAAATTGGCGCCGTAGATTTCGCGGGCCCCGGCTATCAAACGTGAGGGGTCGTTGAGGTGCCGGGCGCCCTTGGCATGGACGTAGACCCGGGCGTTGGGTAGATGCTTTAGCAGGTAGCCGCTACCACCCGCGTGATCCAGATGAATGTGGGTCACGAGGATGTAGTGTACCTCTTCCGGCCGCACGCCGAGGGCCTTGAGGCCGGCCAGCACGTAAGACGCTCCGGGTGTGGGCCCCGATTCTATGAGGGCCGTGCGCTCGCCGCGCAAAACGTAGACCGCGGTCCGCTCCGGAATGCCCATGTCATGAACGTCGATCTGATAGGTCCTACCACCGAGATCAACCAGGGACAAGTCTTTCCCCTCCTCGCGCAGGGCATTGATACGGGCTATTCGTTGGCCGCGGGCCGGATTCCTGCCGCGGGACCTTTGGTGGCGGGACCGGACAATACGGCAGGAGAGGGGGGACGTGGTGCCGAATCCCGTTCGGGGTGGTCCGATGGGCGGCGATTTCCTGGGCAACAGACGTCAGGTGGCCGTGGCCCTGCTCATAGCCGCGGCCCTTCTGGTCGGCGTGGCCATCAGGTACGCGGCGGGTTCCCGGGCCTCACCGCCGCCCGCCGTGGTGCAGGGCGGGTCCGGGGCCACGGGCCAGCAGGAAATAGTGGTTCACGTGGCCGGTGCCGTGGAGAGGCCGGGTATCTACCGCCTTCCTTCGGGGTCCCGGGTGGCCGACGTGCTGGAAAGGGCCGTCCCCAAGCCCGCCGCCGACCTGGACGCGCTGAACCTGGCGGCGCGCCTGAACGACGGGCAGAAGGTAACGGTTCCGGAGCGCCGGCCCCCGGCCGCTGCGGGGCCCGCCCCGCAGGGTACCGGCGCCAGTAATCCCTTTCAGGCGCCCGGTTCCGGCGACAGGAAGGTCAACATCAACACCGCGGACCAGGCCGAACTGGACCGGCTCCCGGGCATCGGTCCGGCCCTGGCCCAGCGCATCATCCAGTACCGGGAAACCCACGGCCCGTTCGCGGCGCCGGAAGACCTGAAGCTCGTCCCCGGGATAGGCGACAAGAAATTTCAGGCCTTAAAGGACATGATCACGGTTCACTGATTAAAAAGCGTATTTTCGTGCCCGCGTCACGTAGCGCTCCAGGGTGGTCTTGCGCCCTTCTTCCAGGTACTCCCTCATCGCGCGCGTCCTGCGCGCCAGCGCCCCCTGGGGTAACACGGTGAGGGCGAGGTGGAGCGGCAGGGGCAGAACGGTCTCCCGGTTCAGGGTTGACGTAAGGGGTACCAGTTCCGTTTCCAGAAGGCTCAGGGCCGTAAAGGCCTGGTCCACGATCCTTGCGGGCCTTTTGATTGGTCCGGCCGGTCGGGCGTGGGGACATGCCGGCCTCGGGCCGCGCAGGACTGCGGCCGGGATGACGAGACCGTACCGTTCCCGGTAGTAGTCGGCCAGTTCCTGCATGGCGGCGGGCGGCCGGCGCCTGATGGGCAGCCGTTCGGGCGGCGCCAGTCCCCAGGCGCGGCAGGCGAAGGGCCGGGCCGGGTAGATGAGGCAGGTATTGGTCCCGTCCAGGAAGGGGCAGCGCAAGTCGGCCTCGGCATGTTCCAGGAAGAAATACTCCGTAACGCGAGTGAGGATATCGGGCCACCTGGGGCGCAGGTGGCTTTTGATGTGCTGGTAGGCGTAAAGATATTCGATCAGGAACGCCGGTGGCGCGTCGTAGCAACACTCGCCGCACCGCGCGCACGTGACACCCGGCAGGGCCCCGTAAAGGCCTTCCAGGCGCTGAAAGAGCGGTTGGGCGTAATCAAGAACCCGGTACAGGGTTTCCGGGGGTAGCATGTCGTTCCTCTCCTCGTGTTGGGAATTGTTGTGGACCCGCCCGTTGGTTACGCTTTCGGGTACCTTCGCTGTTGGAATTCTCGCTTCCGGCCCCAAAATCCTTGCCGTGCCCGCGGTCCTGATTCTGGGAATGCTGGCCCTGGTAGCCGTGCCGGGAGTCTGGAGACGGAGTCGGGTGCTGGCGGGGGCCGCCCTGCTGGTGGCTTTTTTCGCGGCCGGGCTGGCCCGCGGGTTCACGGCCCTCAATCCCCCCGGTTCGGACCTCGGAGCTCATGTGGGGCACTACGTGACATTGACGGGCCTGGTGTCCGAGGCCCCGGACCCGCGTGCCGACCGGATATACTACGTCCTGGCGTACGGTGACACCCGGGTCCTGGTACGGGTGCCCCGGGGGCCGCTGGAGTGCGAGTACGGAGACCTTATCGAGGCCAGGGGCCTGCTCCTGATACCGCGGGACCCTGGGAATCCCGGGGAATTCGACTACCCGGCCTACCTCCTCCGCCGCGGGATAAAGTACCTTCTGAAGGTGGAGTCCCCCGGTGAACTGCGCCGCGTCGGCCGGGGTACCGCCAGCCCGGTTCTCGGCACGGCCCTGGCGTTGCGCGACCGGATGGCCCTGGTCTTCGACCGGACCATGCCGCCCGAGCAGGCGGCCCTTTTGAAGGGTATGGTACTGGGCCTGCGGGGCGAGATCGAACCCGGCGTGGTGGAGACGCTGGTAAGGACCGGGGTGGTTCACGTCCTCAGCGTTTCGGGGCTGCACGTGGGGTTCGTCCTCGGCTTCTGGCTCGCGGTGGCCCGGGGGCTGCACCTGACCCGGGTACCGCTGTTCGTCGGGAGTGTGCTTTTGCTGGCCCTTTACACCCTGGTGACCGGGGCCCGGCCACCCGTGGTGCGGGCCGCCGTCATGGCGGGACTGACCCTCGGGGCCTGGACCCTCGGCCGGGAAAGGGACTGGCCCTCGGCCCTGGCCCTGGCCGCCCTGGTCCTGCTGGTACGCCAGCCGCTGGTCCTTCACGACCCCGGTTTCCAGCTTTCCTTCGTAGCCACCTGGGGGATCCTGTACCTCGCCCCTCTGGTGCAGAAATACGTTCCCGCCTGGCTTGCGGGCACCCTCGTGGTACCCCTAGCGGCCCAGGTGGCCGTCTGGCCCCTGGTGGCCCATTACTACCACGTTTTTTCCCCCATCGCGCTTTTGGCCAACGCCCTGGCCGTCCCCCTGACGGCGGGCATCATGGCCCTCGGTTTGCTGTCCGCCGGGGTAGGACTGGTATTCCTGCCGCTGGCGAAGGTACTCAATGCCACCACCGGATTACTCCTCGCACTGTTCACGGCCGCCAACGAATGGCTTTCCGGCTGGCCGGGGGCCTGGTGGTACGTGGGCAGTCCTTCGTTCGCGCTCCTGGCCCTCTGGTATCCGGCCCTGTGGGCCGCCGGGCAGGTAGGTTACCGGTCTTCGTGGCGCCGGGCCCTCGTGGGGCAACGGGGCCGCCTGGTCCGGGGGCTGGTCTGGGTCCCAGCTGTGCTCCTCGCCCTATTGCTGGTATGGCCCCCGGCGGACCGGGGCCTCACCTGCTACTTCCTGGACGTGGGGCAGGGCGACGCCACGGTGCTGGTTACCCCGGCCGGGCGTACCGTGGTGGTGGACGCCGGCGGTTGGCCCGGGGAGTACGAAACGGGCCGCGGGGCGGGCGAACGGGTGGTGGTACCCTTCCTGCGCCACCTCGGCGTGCGGCGGGTGGACGTGCTGGTGCTGACCCACGCCCACGAGGACCACGCGGCGGGAGCCCGGGCCCTCGTCGGGAATTTCCCGGTGGGCCTGGTGGTCGTGGGGCCGGACCGGCCGGGGGCCGACAGGCCACCGGGCTATACGGCGTTGCTCGGGGAGATGGCCGCGAGGGGCATACCCGTAGAGCGGGTGGCGGCGGGGGCCCACATCGTGGTGGATCGGAGCCTGAGCCTCCGGGTTCTGCACCCGCCGTCAACCGCTCCCCGGTACGCCCGTGCCGAGGAGAACAATCATTCCCTGGTGCTGAGGGTGTCGTACGCCGGGACCGCCCTGCTGCTGGCGGCGGACGTGGAGGCGGAGGCCCAGGCCGACCTGCTGGCCGCCGGAGTTGAACTCGCGGCCGACATCCTGAAGGTGCCACACCACGGCAGCCGGTTTTTTAACCGGAATTTTCTGGCCGCGGTTCACCCGCGCCTGGCGGTCATCAGCGTGGGGGCCCGCAACACGTTCGGCCTGCCGGCGCCGGAACCGGTGGCCGCCCTGGAGGAACTGGGCGCCAGGATCTGCCGCACGGACCGCCACGGCGCGGTGGTGGTGCACGTGAATGGCAGGGGCTGGCGGGTGGAAACCGGGCGCCGGTAGCCGGCGAGTGGGAAGTACCGTTCCGGCAGGAAAAGGGTGGGCCACGTAGAAGTAAAAACGGCGGGGGCCGCGAGTGGTGGGCCAGCCGGGGGCCTTCGGGTGACGTACCGCGGGCGGCGGCGTACCGGGCGGCCGAGATTTTCAACGAGGGGTGACGCACGATGCAGAAGGTGTTCATCGTGGGGTGCGGTGCGTACATGGATGCCGGTTACGGATGTCCCGGGGAGTGGCGTTGTCTCAAGGCCGCCGCCCTTGGCGAGGGCAAATTCGGGGCCCCGGTTCAGGTGATGGGGTTCATCCGCTGCGAATGCCCGGGCAGGACCATTGCGCCCACCGTGGGCATGACCGCCAGGCTGGCGGAGGTCAAGCCCGATGCCATTTACTTCAGCACCTGCCTGGTGGACGCCAGGCCGGGGTGTCCTTACGGGTCGGCCGAGGACCTGGCAAAGATTCTGGAAACAAAGGCCGGGGTTCCGGTAATCCTCGGCACCCACGAATACAAGGGTTAGGATGGGGGAGGCAAGGACCTTCGAGGACACCGGTACCAGGAAGCGGAGCACAATGCGAAGGAGTCGGGAGCGGTGCTTCCCAGGACCCTAATCTTCATTCTGCTCGGGCTATTACTGGTGGGGATCGGTTTGCAGGGTAGCCTGGCCCCTCCCTGGTCCACCCTTGCCTTTGCCGTGGGCGCCGGGATTCTGGTGGGAGTCCTGTGGCGCCGGGGCGGCGGGTGAGGGCGGTGAAGGGCGGGCCCGGGCGGCCCGCACATCCTAACGTGTGCTCCGGGAGCGTGGTGGTTTACGCGGACGCGCGGGCCGGCGAGGAAGGGCTCATGGCCGTGCCCGCCATGGGTGGGGGAAGGGCCGGCCAGATCGCCGCGCTCTTCCGGAACAGGTTTGCGGGGGACGGGACCGAGTGCCGACGCAAGTCGTGACCCTGGCCATAGTGCAATCCCGGCGCACATCGGACCTCCGGGACAACCTGGCCCGCATGACCCGGCACCTGGAAGGGCTCGGGGCGGCGGACGTGGTCCTGCTGGCCGAGAACTGGCTGGCCGACCACCTGGTTTCCTGGCAGGAATACCTGGACAGCGTGACCGCGTTAAGTAATCTTCTTCCCCCGCAAACACTTCTGGTGGGCGGCGCCCAGTACGTGAGGGCTCCGGAGGTTGTTTCCCGGGGCGCCTTTTTGCGTGCCGGAACCGTGGTGGCCCGGTACGAGAAACTCTTTCCCTCCCAGGCCGTGGGCGAGCGGGGGGTTTTCACGCCGGGGGTGGAGGTGCCCGTGGTGGAACACGGGGGTGTGAGGCTCGCCGCCGTAGTCTGCGTGGACCTCTTCTACCCCGAGGTGGTGCGCCGCCTGGCGCTGGCCGGCGCCCTCCTGGTACTCAATCCGGCCAGCATTCCCTATTCCAGGGTGTCCCTGTGGCAGGCCCTGGGTCGGGTCCGGGCCGCCGAGAACACCATTTTCGTGGCCATGGCCTGCAACACAGGAACCCATTACCCCGACGGCCGGGCCGTGTCCGGCGGCAGTTTTGTGGCCTACCCCGACGGTCGGCCGGTCTATCCCCTGGGCCCGGAAGAGGGGATTTTCCGGGTCTCCCTGGACCTGGGCCTGATCGCGCAGGTGCGCGAGCGCTGGCCCTACCTGGAGGACGTCCGGACTGTCCGGACTAAGGAATTACTTTGTTCAGCGGATACTCGATGATGTCCTGGGCGCCGGTCCTCTTGAGGGCCGGGATCAGGTCGCGCACCTGTTTCTCGTCGAGCACCACCTCTACGGCCACCCAGTCCCCGTTGTGCAAAGGCGCCACGGTGGGGTGCTTCATGGCCGGGAGGATGGCCAGCACCGCCGGGAGCCTGTCTCCCGGCACGTTCATTTTTAGCCCCACCTTACTTTCGGCCCGCAGGGCCCCTTCCAGGAGTACGGCCAGATTTTGCAGCTTTTCGCGCTTCCATGGGTCGGCCCAGCTGGCCCGGTTGGCGTGGAGCCGGGTGGTGGACTCCAGGATGGTTGCGATGACGCGCAGGTTGTGGGCCCGCAAAGACGAGCCGGTTTCGGTGAGATCCACGATGGCGTCCACCAGGTGGGGGACCTTGACTTCGGTGGCGCCGTAGGAAAATTCCACCGTGGCGTGTACCCCGTGTTGCGCCAGATAACGTCGGGTCAGATTCACGTATTCGGTGGCTATCCGCTTGCCGTCGAGGTCGGCCACTTTATGGAAAGGGCTGTCCTGGGCCACGGCCATGACCACCCGTACCGGGCGCAGCCCCTGCTTGGCGTAGACCAGGTTGGCCACTTCAACCACGTCGGCTTCGTTTTCCACGATCCAGTCCAGACCGCTCAGGCCCGCGTCCAATACGCCTTCATGGACGTAACGGGGGATTTCCTGGGCCCTCATCAAGGTCACTTCCAGTTCGGGGTCGTCGATGGCCGGCTGATAGGAACGCGCGCCGACGGTGAGGGTATAGCCGGCCTTCCGGAAAAGCTGGAAGGTGGCCTCCTGGAGGCTACCCTTCGGGAGACCGAGACGGAGTTTCAAGCCGTGTCACCTCTGACAACGCAAATTGCGGGGTCAGGCGGCCTAAGGCCGGGCCGAGCCCCCCATTCATTTTACTACGTTATGGCCCGGGAGCCAAGGGTGACTCGCCCGCAGTTGCCGGTATGTGGGGTATTAAGGCCTGGCTTTGCGCAGGGCGGCCCACCCATCATTCCCGCCAGGCCACCAGGTGGGGTCTGGGGGTCCAGAAAGGAAAGATACTGGCCCCGCACCCCGTATTACGCCGGGGGATCGAGTTTCTTATAGCGGTAATACTTGGCCAGACGGTCCGCCGACCGCATCCAGCCCAGGCGCTTGACCCGCAGGTCGCTGGCGGCCCCCCTGAGCTCAGTTATGTTCCAGGGGAAACGTCCGCAGTGCTGGGGGTCCCCGCCAGCGGTAGGGAAAGTCCGGCCGGTAACGGACCATGAAGGGCCGGTAATACTGGTGGGCCCGCCAGAATTCGTCCTCGCGGTAATGGTTTTCGTCCCACATATCATAAAGGCGGAAGTAATAGACCTCGACCTGCGGGTCCGCCGCCAGCCGCGGGAGTTCCTCGGCCGCGGTCCTCGAAGACCTCGTCCGCGTCCAGAATCAGGGTCCACCGCCGGGTACTGGGCTACCGGACCTGGAGCTTCGGCGTGGTCAACGCCTCCACCACGATCGCCCCGGCCACCGTGAAGCTCCAGATTAGCCCGGACGGCACCAACTGGATCGACGAGGCCGGCCCGGTCACCCTGAACACCGGGGACGTGAGTGCCCTGGTCTCGACCATCTTCTGAAATACGCCCGCATCTACTACGCCGCGGCTAACGCGGCCAGTACCGTGACCCTGAATATTTTCCTCCGGGCCCAGGCCTGAGAGAAAAGGCGGGGAGCCTTGCGGCCTCCGGCGCCGCGGGCTCCCCCAGAGTCTGGTTTCAGGGTCAGAGCTGATGCCGCGCTTTCCCTGCTTGCGCCTCCGGGGTAGTTTACCTTTCGCTTCCTGACTTTTCTTCCGGCGGGGGGATTGGCTCCGGCTTCTTTCGGCCGCGCAGGATTTTCCATACTACCAGCCCGCCGAAGGACAGCACGAGCGTCAGGGCGATCACGGCGTGCAGGCTGACGTAGGACTGCCAGACGTGGATGAGGTACCTGGTGAATTCCAGCAGGAGCACGTTGAAAAGGAGCGAGCCCAGGGCCGTCCAGAAGGTGAAACTCAAAAGGTTCACCCGGGCAAAGCCGGCCACGAAGGAGGACCAGGGCCGCACGTAACCTACGAAGCGGGTAGCAAACACGGTGAGGGCCCCGTAGCGGGCGTACCAATCCCTGAGTTTTGTACGGGTCCTGAGGAACTCCCTATTGCCAGCCAGCCGGCGGGCAAGGTACCCTTCGCCCCAGTACCCCACCCCGTAGGCCGCCAGACTGCCGGTGAGGTGGGCCGCGGTGAGAAGGAGGACCATCAGCGGGTACGAAAAGCCCCTTTGAATCAAGAGGTAGGCCAGTACGTAGCTCCCTTCGATGGGAAAGGGAAGCCCCAGGTTTTCCACCATGACACTCAAGAAAATTCCGCTCAGTCCCAGGGAGCCCCAAAAGCGGTGGAGGGCCTCCATGCCGTTTCGCTCCTTACGGGCGTGGCGAACTGAAGAGTTCGTTTTCACGTATGAAACTGAGGAGCAAGGGGCGCAAGAAAGGGTTCTTCAATTGGGTACGGTACTCCAGCACGGCGGCCGTCTTGGCCTTCTTGGCCTCGGGGGAGGGGCAGAATTTCAGCCACCTCTGATCAAACGTCAGCATGGCCACCGGAGGCAGGAGGAAATTCTGTCGGGCCAGCATTTTGGGCTGGGGGAAGTAAGGATGGTGCACGAGGTAGCGGTAGGCCCGGACTTCCGGACCGCACGCCAGTACCTCCTCCACGGTGCGGCCGAGTACCGCGTGGTCCGGGTGGCGGTCCTCCGGGTGGGGGTAGAAAATCACGGTCGGTTGGAACTCCGCGATGGCCTGTCCCACGCGGGCCGCCAGGACGTCGCGGTGTTCGGCCAGCTGTCCGTCCGGGTATTCCCAGAACTCCAGTTGATGGGGCGGCACGCCCAGGAGGCTCGTGGCGTGCCGGAACTCGCGATAGCGCTGGTTTTTTAGCCCGTGCTTGTTGCCGTCGGTGGCCAGCACGATGCGCACCGGGGCGCCGGACCGGGTAGCGGTAAACATGTAGGCCCCGGCGCCGATGGTCTCGTCGTCGGGGTGCGGGGCGAAAACGAGTACCCGTTCTTCCGGGGTCGGTAGCTCGAGATCCGGGAGCAGGTAAAAGGCGGCCCCCGGAAGCACTTCGTACGCGTAGGTGTAGGCGAGATAGGCCACAAACGGTACCAGAACGAACAATACGATGGTAAGCTTTCTCTTATGTCGGGTCCACCAGTCTTTTATAAACGTCTTCAATACAGCGCAAACTCCCGTCGAGCTTGTGGGCAACCACCTTTTCCAGACTCCGCCGGCCCATCCTGTGGCGCAAAGCCGGATCCCCCAGGAGAGCCAGAATTTTTTCCGCCAGGTCGCGGGCGTCTCCGGGACGGAACAGCAGCCCGTTGTCGCCGTCCTCTATCAGTTCGGGCAGGGCCCCGGCGCGCGCCGCCACCACCGGCAGGCCCGAGGCCATGGCCTCCAGGGTAACGATACTCTGGGTTTCGTGGGGCGAGGGGATCACGAAGCAGGTGGCCAGCTGGTAAAGTTGCGGCAGTCTGTCGCTCTCGTGTGCGAAAGGCCCGAGAAAGCTGACGTGGGACGCAAGACCGGCCCTTCTGGCCTGCCTTTTCAAACGCTCGGTCAGGTTGCCGCCGCCGCACAGGACGAAATGCGCCTCACGGCAGGCCAGCACGTGGGGTACGGCCGCCAGCAGGGTTTCGAGGTCCTTGTCCTGGTCGAGGCGGCCCACGTACAAAACCAAAGGTTTGTTCGGCAGGTTGAACTCGGCCCGTATGGTGGCCGGCGGCACGTAGGAGAAAAACCGGTTCAGATCCACCCCATTCGAAATGGCGATTACGGGAGCCCTCAGACCCAGGGCCAGGAGGGTGGCTCGTACCGTTTCACTCGGGCAGATGACGTACTGGCAACGGTTGTAAAACCGTATCATGGCCGCGGTGAGCGTACGTCTGAGCCAGGGGTGGAAGGGCCTGAGGAACCTTAAATAAGACAGGACGTACTCCAAGGTAAAATGGTTGCTGATCACCACCGGCACGCCCCTGGCGCCGGCCTCGGCCAGCAGGGTGGAGCCGATGGAAGTGGGGTCCTGGAGGTGCACGACTTGCGGCCGGACGACCTCCACTATGGCCCGCACTTCGCGGCGCGGCCATACGGTGACGCGGAAGCCTTTGCGAAAGGGATGGGGAACGGAACGTATGCGCCACACCGCGAAGCCGTCCGGGTGGGTTTCCAAGAAAGTCCTGCGGTTCGGGGAAGGGGCCACCACCACGACCTCGTGGTTTCGTTGCGCAAGGTAGCGCGCGAGGTTAAGGGTGGTGACCGCCACCCCGGAAATGTTGGGGTAAAAGGATTCCGTGCCGATTAAGACCTTCATTGCAGCCCTTTCCCGCGCAAGTATTCAAGTATTTCGGCGCCGGCGAAAAATCCCCTGCCGGCCGTAATCGTTTGTCTTCTCCGCCTTGTCACGGGGTCCGCACTCAGTTTATAATATGAGCAGAAGATCTTTTAAGTATTTGTGACAGGTAACGCATGGTAAGGCGGCAGGGAGGCCATACGCCGTGGACCGGCTGGCGGCACTGGAGCAAAGGCTGGCGAAGGGCGACATCGCTCCGGTCTATCTGTTTTACGGGGCCGAAGAGTACTTAAGGGAGCGGGCCCTGGCCCTCTTGCGAGAGAAACTCCTGTCTCCCCCGGCCCTGACCTGGAATTATCGCGTGCTATTCGGCGACGAAGCCGCCCCGGAAGCCATCGTGCAGTGGGCTACAACCCCCCCTGTGGGCGCTCCTCGGCGCCTTGTCGTGGTGCGCCAGGCGGTCTTTTTTGGCACGCGCTCGGGAATATCGGTGCTTGAAGAATACTTCACGCGGCCGGTACGGTCCGCGTGCCTGGCCTTCGATACCGCGACCGTGGACCGGGAGGGCCCTTTGTTCAAGGCCTTGCAGGCTGCCGGCGAGGCCGTCGAATTCACCCCCGTCAAAAAACCCCTTCTCTACCGTTGGGTTCTGCAGGCGGCGAGGGAGGCCGGGCGGCAGATTACGGAGGAGGCCGTCAGAGAGCTGGTTAACAGGCACGAGCGTCTCACGGACCTGGCGGCCGAATTCGCGAAGCTTGCGGATTTTGTCGGCCCCGATCGCTCCATCACGGCCCGAGATGTGCGGGAGGTAACCGCACCCCGTACCGAAGACCGCATTTTCGCCGTCCTCGACGCCGTCGGAGAAAAAAAATACGCCCAGGCAGTGGCGGGCCTGCGGTACCTGGTTGGGGGCGGGGAAAACCCGCAGGCGGTTCTGGGCCTGCTGGCCCGGCACTTTCGGTTGTTGATACTGGCCAAGGAATCCGTGGTTGCCGGCCGGGGCCGCGAGAATTTGGCCGGACAATTGGGTGTAGCCCCCTTCGTGGCCAGGAAGCTGTTGCTGCAGGCGGGCAACTTCAGCATGTCCCGGTTAAAGGGGGCCCTGGCGGGCCTGCTGGCCGCCGAGGTGGCGGTTAAGACAGGCGCATGTGACTATCAAACGGCTCTGGAAACCTTCCTGGCCGGACTGTGGGCCGGTCCGGGGTGACGGAAAGGGGGGAGTACCCGTGTACAAGTGGAAGTGCGATTACTGTAACTACTCCACCCAGGCCGAGGTTCCGCCGGAAAAGTGTCCTTCCTGCCGCCGGGGATGCACCTTCATCCTGGTCGACTGTTACACGCCCGATTGCGGGGGGCCGGAGGCCGGCGGCGTGGACCTGACCCTGTACCAGCGGTCTCGACCCCGCAAAAAGGCGGATAGGCACGCGTGAAGCTCCCCATCCGCCTTCTTTTCCGACTTCCCAACGGTTACGACGCCACCCCGCCCGTGGCACGGTTCAGCTTGCACGCGAGACGGGATTTCTTGCGGGCCGCCGTGTTCCTGTGCAAAACGCCCTTGCTGGCCGCCTTGTCGATGCGGATGACGGCTTCCCGCAAATAGCGCCGTGCCAGCTCCATGTCCGCAGCAGTCAGGGCCCGCTCGAATTTTCGGATGGCCGTCTTCACGGCCGATTTAATGCTGCGGTTCCTCAGGGCGCGGCGGCGGGCCACCGCCACCCGTTTGGCGGCGGTACGCGACTTGGGCACCGGGCCTCACCTCCCCGTACGCCGTTATATTCTACCACTGGCAGGAGGAATTTGCAACGGTATAATCTGCGGTAGATCTGGTTAAAGATATATCCAAAGAATTGCTTCCCGGGGGAGGTGAGGGCATTGCGCCAGTGGTTGGGCGTCATCGTGCGGTTTGTGGTGTCGGCGCTGGTACTGATGGTGGTGAGCTGGTTATCGCCTGGTTTTGTGGTACGGGGGGGCTTTGTAGGGGCCCTCATTGCCGCCGCCGTCATTGCCGCGCTGGGTTATGTTGCGGAGACCCTGTTGGGAGACAGGATCACGCCCCACAGCCGCGGTCTGGTGGGCTTCATCGTGGCCGCGGTGGTAATCTATCTGGCCCAGTTTATCATCCCGGGGTTGCTGAGCGTCAGCATCATCGGGGCGCTCATCTCCGCTTTCGTCATCGGCCTTATCGATGCCTTTGTGCCCACCTTGCTGCGGTGAGGTGACGGCACCGGCACAAAAAACCACCCGTTGCTCCGGGGTGGGGACTTCATAATCCCTCTCGTGGCAGACATATGATGTACCAGCATGTCCGCCGGGAGGGATTGTGTTTTTGCCGCGCGCTTTGGCCGGTTTTCTGGCCCTGGGTCTGGTCTGGGTGGCGGGGTGGGGGTTGGTGCGGGTTGCCGTTGACCCCGGCTCGGACCCCGTGCGACTGGTCGCCGTGGCGCTGCCCGCGGTAGCCCGGGACCACCGGGGTCTGCCCTGCACGTTACCCCGTGGGCCGGAGGAGTGGCTGGCATTCCAGCTACCCTTTCTCAACCCGCAGGTGGTGGTGCAGACCGCGGCCCAGGTGGCGGTGGCCGCCGGGGTCACCCCGGTGGAGTCCGACGGCAGGATACGGGTGGGCATCTACCATACCCATACAGGCGAAACCTACCAAGACGACGGGAGGGCCCGCATAGAGGGGGGGCGCGGGGGGGTCGTGCGCGTGGGTGCGGTGCTGGCGGAAACCCTCCAGGGGGAGTACGGGATAGGGGCCGCGCATTCGGATCGCATCCACGACGAAATTTACGGCCGGGCCTACCTGCAGTCGGAACAGACCGCGCGCCAAATGCTGGCGCAGTACCCGGAAATCGAGGTGCTGCTGGATATTCACCGGGACAGCGAACGTTCGCGCCGGGATGCCGTCGCCGTCATCGGGGGCCGGGAAGTCGCCAGGATCCTGCTGGTAGTCGGTTCCGATGCCCGCCGGCCTTTTCCCAACTGGCGCGAAAACTACGAATTTGCCCGCCGCCTGGCCTCACATATGGACCAACTGTACCCCGGGCTTTCCCTGGGCGTAAAGATAAAGGAGGGACGTTATAACCAGTACCTGCACCCGCACGCCCTCGTAGTAGAAGTGGGTAGCACCAGCAATACCAAAGAGGAAGCCGAGCGGGCCGCGCGGCTCCTGGCCGACGTGCTGGCTCGGGAACTTACAGCACAATAGTTGACAAAGGCTGCGTTAGGTGCTATGTTTTATTGGAGGGCTTCTAGCACTCGATACATGAGAGTGCTAACAGGGGTGTCCGCCATGGGGATGAATGAGCGCAAGCAACGGATACTCCTTGCCATCGTTCAGGATTACGTGGCCACCGCCGAACCGGTGGGGTCCCGGACCATCGCCCGCAAGTACGGGCTCGGAATAAGCCCAGCTACCATCCGGAACGAGGTGGCGGACCTCGAAGAACTGGGGTACGTGGAACAGCCCCACACCTCGGCCGGCCGCATCCCGTCGGAGCGGGGCTATCGTTATTACGTTGACCATTTGATGCGCCGGGAGGTCCTGAGTCCGGAAGAGGAAGAAGTTATCAAGAGCAGCTATGCACTCGCGGGGAGCGAAATTACCTCCCTGTTGCAGCAAACGGGCCGTCTGCTGGCCCGGTTGACCCGCTACACGGCCTTCGTGATGGCGCCCGTGGCAGGCCGCAGCGTGGTGCATTACGTTCAGGTGGTCCCAATGGGCCCGGCGCGGGCGGTGGTGGTCGTGGTTCTGGTCACCGGGAAGGTCCTGCACCGTTTCTGGGAGCTACCGGAAGAGGTTGAGCCGGTGGTCGTGGAGCAACTGGCCAGGGTCGTCAACGCCAGGGCCCGCGGGCTGGTACTCAACGAGGCCGTACGACGGCTCAGGGAAACCGAAATACCCCCGGGCGTGAGCAAGGGGTTGTTCATGGACCTGGTGGGCGTGCTGGCCGACATGAGCACCGGGCAGTACGAGGAACGCGTCATCACCGAGGGCCTGTTTAACATCCTGGAACAGCCCGAATTTCGAGACGTGGAGCGGGTAAAGGTCCTGTTCGGTACTCTGGAAAAGGGAGAAGTGATCCGCGATCTCCTGGCCAGTCACCAGGAGGAAGGCGTCACCGTCCGTATCGGAGGCGAGATTCGCTACCCCGCCATGAGGGAATGTAGCGTCGTGGTGGGTTCCTACCACATGAAGGGTCGGGTGGCGGGCTCCCTGGCGGTACTGGGCCCCACGCGTATGGTTTATGCGCGGGTGGTGACGGTGATGGACCGCGTTGCCCGGCAGCTGAGTGCAACGCTGGACCGCCTTTACGCCGGGCGTTAGGGGGAATGGCCTTTGAGCCTGAAGCAACAGGCCAGCGGCAACGCCGAGGTTAACGAGCGGCTGGCCGCCTTGATGACCAACGCCAACGCCGTGCGGGCCATTGCCGCCGCGGTGGAAGGCACTCTGGGCCCGAAGGGTCTGGATACCATGCTGGTCGACAGGTTCGGCGAGGTGGTCATTACCAACGACGGAGTCACCATCCTGACCATGATGGAGGCCAACCATCCCGCGGCCAGGATGGTCATCAACACGGCCAAGGCCCAGGACGAAGAGATCGGCGACGGCACCACGACGGCCACGGTCATGGCCGGCGCGCTGGTGAGCACCGGCGTGGAGCTGGTGTCCAGAGGGGTTCCGGTCGCCCGGGTGCTGGAAGGGTTGCGGGCCGGCATACGGAGGGCCCTGGAGGTCATGCGGTCCCACGCCCAGCCCTTGGAGGGGCTGGACGATCCCCGGCTCCGCCAGGTGGCCCTGGTGGCCGGGCGGGACCACGAGGACATCGCGGACCTGGTGGTGCAGGCCGCCAGGCTCATCGGCGAGGAGAAACTCAGGGACCCGTCCTTCAAATTTGCCGATACGGTGGTGGCCGAAGAAGGAGCGGAAAACCAGGTTTTTCTGGGAGTCATCATCAACAAGGAGCGCGTGAACCGCCAGATGCCGCGCGAGCTTCGCGACGTGGCGGTGCTGGTGGTCGACGATGCCCTGGAACCGGAGGAACTGGAAGAGGAGGCCCTGGCCACCGAGGCCGGTTTTGCCCGCTATATGGAACTGAGGAAAGAGTTCCGCGAGAACCTGCTCAAGATCCCGGCCCTGGGCGTGGGCCTGGTGCTGGTGGACCGGGGTATTGACGACGTCGCCGAGGAAATCTTCACCGACGCCGGTATCATGGCGGTCCAGAGGGTACTCCACAAGGAGTTGCGCAAAGCGGCCGAGCACACCGGGGCGCGTATGATCAAGAGGACGGCCCTGCGAAAACCCCTGGAGGAGCTGCGCCAGTGCCTCGGGCGGGCCGGCCGGGTGTACAACGACGAAAAGCTGGAGCAGGTCTGGATCCTGGAGGGCGGCGGCAAGCCCATGGCCACGGTGCTGGTGGGGGCGGCCACCGCCGAAGTGGTGGGCGAAAGGGAGCGCATCGCCCGGGATGCCGCGGCCGCCGTGCAGGCGGCCCTCAAAGGGGGCGTGGTGCCGGGCGGAGGGGCCCTGGAACTGGCGGTGGCCCGCGAAGTGCAGAAGTTGCGCGACGACATGCGGGGCATGGCCGCCTACGGCGTGGATTGCGTGGTGGAGGGGCTGAGGCGGCCCCTGGCCCAGATCGTGTCCAACGCGGGATTCAATCCTCTGGAAAAGATTGGTGATTGCATTGCGGCCCAGGCCGCCTCGGGTAAGATCTCCCTGGGCATCGACTGCGACACGGGTGAGATCAGGGATATGCTGGAGATGGGCGTACTGGACCCCGCCCTCGTGAAGATCCACGCCCTGAGGGCGGCCGGTGAGGTGGCCGAGGCGATCCTGCGTATCGATACCATCATCAAGAAGCGGGAGGAAAGGGACACGGGTGGGCGCGAGACCACCACGGAAGGTTGAGCCGTCCGCCGGTGGAAGGTGAAAACATGAGCGAGAAGGACTCGAGTGTAAACGACGAGGGCGGGAGGCCCGTGGCGGAACCCGCTTCCGAACCCGTTGCGGAGGTGCCGGCCGCGGTCCCGGAAGAGGCCGCCGATCCGGCGCAGGTTATTGCGGACCTCAAGGAGCAGCTGGCCAGGGAGGCGGCGCGGGCCGAAGAACTGTGGCACCGGCTGGTGCGGTTGCAGGCCGATTTCGAGAATTTCCGCCGGCGTACCCGTGCCGAAAGGGAAGAACTCCTGCGTTACGGCTCCGAGCCCCTCGTAAAGGCCCTGTTGCCGGTACTGGATAACTTCGAGCGGGCCCTGGCCAGTGGCGGTGGCGAGGGGTTTGTGGCGGGGATAGAAATGATCTACCGCCAGTTCCTGGACGTACTGACCAGGGAGGGCCTGCGGCCCGTGGAGAGTGTGGGCCGGCCCTTCGATCCCGCTTACCACGAGGGCGTGGAACAGGAGGAAACCACGGCCTATCCCGATAACACCGTGATACAGGAACTGCGGCGCGGTTACTGCTTTCACGACCGGGTGATCCGGCCGGCCATGGTCAGGGTGGCCCGCGCGCCGGTGAGCACTTCCCAGGCTGGCGGCGAGGGCGTTCGTGCTGCCGGACCAGAGGAGCCGCGCCCGCAAGGTCAGGCAGAGTAATGCGGTAGGAGGGCGAAGCAGGTCTATGGGTAGCAAGGTAATCGGCATCGATCTAGGTACTACCAACTCCTGCATGGCGATCATGGAAGGTGGAGAAGTAGTCGTAATTCCCAACACCGAGGGCGGGCGCACCACGCCTTCGGTGGTTGGTTTTTCCAAGACGGGTGAGCGCCTGGTGGGCCAGATGGCCAAGCGCCAGGCCATCAGCAATCCCGAGCGTACGGTACTTTCCATCAAACGGCACATGGGAACGGACTACAAGGTCACCATCGACGGCAAGAAATATACGCCCGAAGAAATCTCGGCCATGATCCTGCAGAAGCTGAAGGCCGACGCCGAGGCTTACCTGGGAGAGAAGATCGAGAAGGCCGTCATAACGGTACCCGCCTACTTCAACGACAGCCAGCGGCAGGCCACCAAGGACGCCGGGCGCATCGCGGGGTTGGACGTACTGCGCATCATCAACGAACCCACGGCTGCGGCCCTGGCCTACGGACTGGACAAGGAAGAAAACCAGACCATTCTGGTCTTCGACCTGGGCGGCGGCACCTTCGACGTTTCCATCCTGGAGATCGGCGACGGCGTATTCGAAGTGAAGGCCACCAGCGGCAACAACCGCCTGGGCGGCGACGACTTCGACCAGCGCATCATAGACTGGATGGTATCCGAGTTCAAAAAGGAGACCGGTATCGACCTCCGCAAGGACCGCATGGCCATGCAGCGCCTTAAGGAGGCGGCCGAGAAGGCCAAGATCGAGCTCTCAACGGTCTACACCACCAACATCAACCTGCCCTTCATCTCGGCCGACGAGAACGGGCCCAAGCACCTGGATCTGACCCTCACACGGGCCAAGTTCGAAGAAATGACGGCGGACCTCATAGAGAAGACCATGGGGCCCACCCGCCAGGCTCTGGAGGACGCCGGTTTGAAGCCCGAGGATATCGACAAGGTCCTGCTGGTGGGCGGCGCCACGCGCATGCCGGCGGTGCAGGAGGCCATCAGGCGCTTCCTGGGTAAGGAGCCGCACAAGGGAATTAACCCCGACGAGTGCGTGGCCATCGGCGCGGCCATCCAGGGGGCGGTGCTGGCGGGCGAGGTCAAGGATGTGGTGTTGCTCGACGTCACGCCGCTGTCCCTGGGTATCGAAACCCTGGGCGGCGTATTTACCAGGATCATCGAGCGCAACACGACCATTCCGGTTTCCAAGAGCCAGATCTTTTCCACGGCGGCCGACAACCAGACCACCGTGGAGATCCACGTCCTGCAGGGCGAGCGGCCCATGGCGGCGGACAACAAGAGCCTGGGCCGGTTCCTGCTGACGGGCATTCCGCCCGCGCCGCGGGGCGTGCCGCAGATTGAGGTTAAGTTCGACATCGACGTGAACGGTATCGTGCACGTCTCGGCCAAGGACCTGGGCACGGGCCGGGAGCAGAGCATCACCATCACCGGTTCCACCCGCCTCAAGGAAGAAGAGATCCAGCGCATGGTCAAGGAGGCGGAGCGGTACGCCGAAGAAGACAGAAAGCGTAAAGAAGAGGCCGAGGTACGCAACCAGGCCGACAGCATGCTCTACCAGGCGGAGCGCACCCTGAAGGAGTTCCGGGACCGGGCGGACCGGGCCACGGTAGAGCGCCTGGAGAAGGCCATGGCCGACCTGCGTGAGGCGCTGGGCGGCAAGGACATAGAGCGCATCCGCCAGCGCATGGAGGACCTGACCAAGCCCCTTTACGAACTCACCACGGCCATGTACCAGCAGAGGGCCCAGGCCGGGTCTGGTGGCGGTCCGGGCCAGAATGGTAAGACCGTGGACGCGGACTTCGACGTGAAGGATAAGTAAAGGGCGCACCCAGGGTGGTGGGAAGGCGTGGGCGGCAGGCGCGACTATTACGAGGTCCTGGGGGTCAGCCGGGACGCGAGCCAGGAAGAAATCAAGAAGGCCTATCGCAAGCTGGCGCGCCAGTATCACCCCGACGCCAATCCACAAGACAAGGACGCCGAGGCCAAATTCAAAGAGATTGCCGAAGCCTACGCCGTGTTGAGCGATCCCGAGAAGCGTGCCCAGTACGACCGTTTCGGCCACGCGGCCTTCCAGCAGGGCGGTGCCGGAGGGCCCGGTTTCGACTTCGACACCTTCGCCCGCCAGGGCTTCGGAGGATTCGACGATCTCTTCGACATGTTCTTCGAGGCCTTCGGAGGCGGGCGGGCCCGCACGCGGCCCCAAAAGGGCGCGGACCTGCGGGTGGACCTGGAACTCTCCTTCAAGGAAGCCGCCTTCGGCGTGGAAAAGGAAATCCAGGTACCGCGTTCCGAGAGGTGCGAGGTCTGCGGCGGCTCCGGCGCCGCGCCCGGGACCAAACCGGAAACCTGTCCCCTGTGCCGGGGTACCGGTCACGTACAGTTCGCCCAGCAGACCATATTCGGCCGCATGGTCCAGACGCGTACCTGCGACCGCTGCCGCGGCGAGGGCCGCGTCATCACCCGGCCGTGCCCCAACTGCCAGGGCAGCGGCCAGGTCCGGCGTACGCGCCGGATCCAGGTCAAGGTCCCCGCCGGCGTGGACGACGGTTTTCGCCTGCGGCTGGCGGGCGAGGGCGAGGCCGGCGCTTTGGGCGGACCGCCGGGAGACCTCTACGTCTACATCCACGTGCGGCCGCACCGTTTGTTTCAGCGTGACGGTCACGACATCTGGTGCGAGGTCAACGTTTCCTTTGTCCAGGCGGCCCTGGGGGACGAAATCAGGGTCCCCACCCTGGACGGGGAGACGATTTTGCGAATTCCCGAGGGCACGCAGACGGGTACGGTTTTCAGGCTCAAGGGCAAGGGTATTCCCTACCTCCACGGTCACGGGCGCGGTGACCAGCACGTGCGGGTAAAGGTGGTCACCCCCACGCGCCCCACCGAAAGGCAAAAGGAACTCCTGCGGGAGTTTGCCCGCCTGAGCGGCGAAGAGATGCCGCGGGAGGAGAAGGGCTTCTTCGGCCGCATGAAAGACGCCTTCATGGGTTAGGTGCCCCGCGATGGGGTCGGACCCCCAAACTTCCGGGCACGGCGGTGTGCGCAAGAGTCCATGAAATGGCTTGAGGTTACCGTACGCGTAGTCCCCACCGAGGCAGAACTGGTGGGCAACGTCTTCCTGGAGCTGGGCAGTGGCGGGGTGGTTGTAGCAGACCCCGCCTCTGTTTTAGACCCCCGCCTGAGGGTGACCGGGTATTTTACGGTGGACCGGGATCTGCCGGCCAGAATGGCGGCTTTGCGCCGTTTCGTGGGCTCGGTTCTGAGGGGCGCCGGGATTGTGGTCCGCGAGGTGGACGCGGCCGGGTGGGCCAACTGGCGCGAGGTCTGGCGTCCGGTGGCCGTGGGCCGGCGGTTGCTGGTCAGGCCGCCCTGGGCGGCGGAGGCCGAGAACCGGCGCGCGGAACCCTGTGCTCCGGCCGGCACCGGCGGGCGTATCGTGGTGGAAATCGAGCCCGGCCCGGCCTTCGGGTACGACCACCCCACCACGATCCTGTGCCTCGAATTCCTGGAGGAGTGCGTCAGGGGCGGGGAGCGGGTGGCCGACGTGGGGACCGGATCCGGCATCCTGGCCATTGCCGCCGCGCGGCTGGGGGCGGCCCGGGTACTGGCGGTGGACTCGGATCCGGTGGCGGTGCGCGCCGCGCGGGAGAACGTGGCCCGGAACGGCGTGACGGCACTGGTTACGGTTTGCGAGGGATACCTGCTGGACGGGGTGAGGGGCCCCTTTGACCTCGTGGTGGCCAACCTGACCCTCGAGGCGATCGGGGAACTGTTGCCTGCGGCGGCCGGGGTGCTGGTGCCGGGGGGCCGGCTCATTGCCTCGGGCCTTGTGAGGTGCAGGCGGGACGAGGTATTCGGGGCCCTGGCCGGGGGAGGCTTCGGGCTGGCCGGGGAGCGGACCGCCGGCGGGTGGCTGGCTTTCGTTGCCGAACGGGGGTGAGGCCGTGCCGCACTTTTTCGTGGCGCCGGAGGCCGTGGCGGACGGTCGGGTTTCAATCACCGGTCCGGACGTGCGCCACATTGCACGCGTGTTGCGGATGGGGCCCGGGGATTACCTCACGGTGTCGGACGGACGATTTTTCTACCGCGTGGAAATCAGGTCCGTCCGGCGGCAAGAGGTGGAGGCGGTGGTGCACGAACAGTGGGAGGCCGCCGTTGAGCCGCGTTACCGGGTACGGCTGGTCCAGGGGGTTCCGAAGGGGGATAAAATGGACTCCGTGGTACGGCAGGCCACCGAGGTGGGCGCGGTGGAGATCGTCCCCCTGCTCTCGAGGTACGTAATACCCGAGCGAGCCCCCGAGGTCTGGGACCGGCGGGTGGAGCGCTGGCGGCGCATCGCCCGTGAGGCCGCGAAAAGTAGCGGCCGGGCCGTGGTACCCCGCGTGCGGGAGCCGGCCGGATGGGAGGAGGTGCTCGCGCTGCTCGGGCCCGGGACTTTGGGTATACTACCCTGGGAACAGGCCGCGGGGCCGAGTTTGCGGCAGCTGTTGCACCGTCACCCGCTGCCCCGCGATATCTACGTTCTGATCGGGCCCGAGGGCGGGTTCGCGACCGAGGAAGTGGAGCGGGCACGGGCCGCCGGGGCGCTCATCGTCTCCCTTGGCCCGCGCCTGCTAAGGACCGAAACGGCCGGGCCCCTCACGGTGGGCCTGATCCTGTACGAGGTCGGCGACATGGGAGGCTAGGGTTTTTGCGCAGAGTCAGCATATGCACCCTGGGATGCAAGGCTAATCAGGCGGACTCGGCCGCCCTGGCCGGGCTCTTTCGGGAGCGCGGCTACGAGGTGGTGGAGTTTCCGGCGCCCGCCGACGTGTACGTAATCAACACGTGTACGGTCACGCATCTGGGAGACAAGAAGTCGCGCCAGATGATCCGCCGTGCGGTCCGCGCCAACCCCGACGCGGTGGTGGTGGTGACGGGGTGCTACGCCCAGGTGGCGCCGGAGGCCGTGGCCGGCCTGCCCGGCGTACGGCTGGTGGTGGGCACCGCGGACCGCGGGCAACTGGTGGACCTGGTGGAACAGGTGGCGCGTACCGGGCGGCCCCGCGTGCTGGTGGGGGATCCTCGCCGCCGGCGGGAATTCGAAGAATTGGGGCCGGCTTTCTTTGATACGCGGGCCCGGGCCTGGGTGAAGATCCAGGACGGGTGCGATAATTCTTGCACCTACTGCATCGTGCCGCGGGCCAGGGGACCGGTGCGGAGTCGCCGGCCCGAGGGCGTGCTGCGCGAGGTCCAGCGCCTGATAGGGGAAGGGTACAGGGAGATCGTGCTGACCGGCATCCACATCGGCGCCTACGGCCAGGACCTGGGGGATGCGGGCCTGGTGGACCTCCTGCGCCGGCTGATAAACCTGCCGGGCTTAAAGCGCCTGCGGCTCAGTTCCATCGAACCCCCCGAGGTGACTCCGGAACTGATCCACTTCATGGCGGACTCTCCCGTCATCTGCCGGCACCTTCACATTCCCCTGCAGAGTGCCGACGACGGGATTTTGCTCCGCATGGGACGCCGCTACACCGGTGAGGAGTATCGCCGGCTGGTGGAGGCAATTAAAGGGCGGATTCCCGGCGTGGCCATTACCACGGACGTCATGGTGGGTTTTCCCGGGGAGGACGAGGACGCCTTCCGGCGCACCAGGGAGTTCGTGGAAACCGTGGGCTTCGCCCGCACCCACGTTTTCCAGTACTCGCGGCGGCCGGGCACGCCCGCGGCCGGCTTTGCGGACCAGGTTCCACCCGCGGTCAAGGAGGAGCGCAGCCGGGAGATGATCGCCGTGGCGGCGCGTGCGGCCCGCCGTTTCGCGGAGCAATTCGTGGGAGCCACCATGGAGGTGCTGGTAGAGAGGTCGAGGGATCGGGGCTGGTGGGAGGGTCTGACCGACAACTACCTGCGCGTCCTGTTCCGGAACGGTGAGCAGCTGGAGGGCCAACTGGTGGCCGTACGGTTGATCGGCCTCGCCGGTACGGTTTTACTGGGTGAAGGGTGCGAAAAAGGGACTGACCGGGGGAGGAATTGCGGCGGCGCCGTTGAATAGAATGTTAGACCCGGGGGAGGTAGGGGAATGAATTCCTGCATCTTCTGTCAGATCGTACAGAAGGAGATTCCGGCCGAGATCCTGTACGAGGACGACCGGCTGATCGTATTCAGGGATATCAAACCCACGGCGCCGGTGCACCTCCTTTTCGTTCCCAAAAAGCACATCCCGACCCTGATGGACCTGACCGAGGAAGATGCCCAGGTTATCGGTCACCTGCATTTGGTGTCCACCCGGCTGGCCCGGGAATTGGGATTGGTCGGCCGCGGTTTCCGCATGGTGACCAACTACGAGAAGGACGGCGGCCAGCTCATCTACCATCTTCACTACCACTTCCTGGGAGGACGCCCCCTGCAGTGGCCACCGGGTTAGGGGAGAGCAAGTACGCACGGGGGGAGGGACGGTAATGGCGGAAGTCCGGGTTGGCAAAGACGAGACGCTCGACCAAGCCCTCCGTCGCTTTAAGCGCTCCTGCCAGCGGGCAGGGGTTTTTGCCGAGGCCAGGCGCCACGAGCATTACGAACCGCCGAGCGTGCGCCGCAAGAAAAAGTCGGAGGCCGCCCGCAAACGACGGTATCGCTAGTCCAGGTACCGGCGCGGCTGTTTTCACGGGTTTAACTCGGGCGGGGACCCCGCGGGGGCTCCGCCGTGTTTTTCGTCCGGGGAGAGGTTTAGCCGTGCCCCGCACCTGCGCGTTCTGCAAAATCGTCCACGGGGAGGCGCAAGCCTACATCGTATTCGAAGACGAACTTTCCCTGGCTTTTCTGGACCTGCGGCCGCTCTTCCCGGGTCATTTGCTGCTGGTTCCCAGGGAGCACTACCAGACCCTGGTCGACCTGCCCCCTTCTTTTGTCGCACCTCTGTTTGCCAACGTGCGCCTGCTGGCTCGGGCGGTGGAGGAGGGCCTGGGGGCCCAGGGTTCCTTCGTGGCCATCAACAACCGGGTGAGCCAGAGCGTGCCGCACCTGCACATCCACGTGGTACCCCGGCAAAAGAAAGACGGACTGCGGGGCTTTTTCTGGCCCCGACGGCGATACAGGGACAGGGAAGCCATCCTGGAGGTACAGACCGCCTTGCGTTCCGCCATAAATCGGCTGCGGACCCCGCAGGTGGGGGCGGTGGGGGACGGTCCAAACGGCCGTGGGCCGCTGGTCTAAACCGGCGATTGCCGGGGCACCTTAGTTCCGGGGGATCTGGCCATGGAAGATGGGGTGCTCCGGTTGTTTGCGGAAAGGGTTAAGGCCCTGACCCTGGCCATGGAAAAGATGAAGCTGGCCGAGTACGTCAATCTGCTCGAGCGGCCGTGGCGGCTGATGTACATTAACTTCCTGGCCGGGCTGGCGCGCGGGGTGGGCACGGCGGTGGGCTTCACGCTACTCGCCGCCCTGGTGGTATATATTCTGCGGTGGCTGGTAATGCTCCATTTACCGGGTATCAGCGGCTTCATCGCCGAAATCGTGCGTATGGTCCAGCTGCGCCTGGGATACTAAGGCCGGGGGGGCCAGAGGCTTTGGATCTGGAACGCTTGAAAAGGATGTTGCTTCAGGAGAAACAGGAACTAACAAGGCGCCTCGAGGCGCTTGAGGAGGGACTCCACACCACCCTGGGGAGTTCCGTGGGCGAACTCTCGACTTACGACAACCACCCGGGCGATATCGCCACCGAGACCGCCGAACGGAGCAAGGACCTGGCGCTGCGGGAGGACGTTCAGGACCGGCTGGTCGCCGTGGAAAACGCCCTGCAGAAGATGGCGGAGGGGACCTACGGACGGTGTGACCTCTGCGGAGGGCAGATTTCCGAGGCCCGCCTGGCCGCCATTCCCTATGCTAACTTTTGCTACGGGTGCCAGCTTGAGGTGGAGAGGAGCATCCTGCCGCGACGCCGGCCGGTAGAGGAAGGGATCCTGCGCTACGACCTCCGTTTTCCCGCGGGCCCGGGCACGGGTGGTGTCGGGTACGACGGTGAGGACGCCTGGGAAGACGTGGCCCGCCACGGCCTCTCTTATGAGGGCCAGCGCTACGATGACGACGACCGGGGGTTCGTGGACGCGGTGGACGGCATACCCTACCGCAAGGAGAACGGAATGTTTTTCGGCGTGGAAGGCCCGGGGTAGATTAAGGGGCGTCTTGATGGTGGATGACTATCTGGTTAGGGCCATAGATGAGGGGCGGCAGGCCCGGGTTTTCGCGGTCCGCAGCACCCATGTCGTGGAGGAAGCACGCCGGCGCCACGGCACCCGGCCGGTAGCCACGGCGGCCCTGGGGCGGGCCCTGTCGGCGGGCCTCCTTCTGGGGGCCAACCTGAAAGGCGAGGACCTGCTGACGCTGCGCATCCTCGGGGACGGCCCCCTCGGTGCCGTTGTGGTGACGGCGGACGCCCGGGGCAACGTGCGCGGTTACGTACAGAATCCCGGCGTGGACCTGCCCCCCACGGCGGAGGGCAAGCTCGCCGTGGGGGCAGCTGTGGGCCGGGGCTACCTTTACGTCACCCGGGATCTGGGTTTCGGGGCTCCGTTTACCGGAGGGGCGGCCCTGATCAGCGGGGAGATCGCCGCGGACCTGACCCACTATCTGGCGACCTCGGAGCAGACCCCCTCGGCGGTGGTGCTGGGGGTGCGGGTGGGGGCCGCCGGCGAGGTGGTCGGCGCAGGGGGCCTTCTGGTCCAGCTGTTCCCGGACCCTTCCGAGGACCTGGCGGCCCGGTTGGAGGAAAACCTGCAGGGGCTGAGGGAGATATCCGCCCTTCTGGCCGGGGGGGTAACCCCGGAAGAGCTGGTGGCCCGGGTGCTGGCCCCTGAAGTGCCGACCATACTCGGACGTACCCCGGTGCGCTTTGCGTGTACCTGCAACCGGGAAAAGGTGGCGGATCTGCTGGCGGCGCTGGGCGAGGAGGAGCTGTCGGCTCTCGCCCGCGAACGCTCCGAAATCCTCGTGCGCTGCCACTTTTGCGGTGAAGAATACCGGTTCGGGCGAGCGGAAGCCCTGGAGGTTCTGAAGCCCATGAAGGCGGAGTGATGCCGGTGGAAGGCAGCGGTTACTGGCGGAGGGCCGAAGCCCTCCTGGAAGAGGCCCGGGATATGGCGGGCGCGGGAGACTACTCGGGCGCCGTACGTAAGTGCGAAGAGGCGGTGGGCCTCGCGTTGGGCGGCCTGCTGGCGGTGGCCGGCCACGGGGCTCCCACCACCCTGACCGCGGCCCGGGGCATCGTAACCGGAGATCTGGTGCGTCGGGGCTGGCTGAAAGAGCCGGCCGCCAGGCAGCTGGCCGGCCATCTGGAAGAGCTGAGCCTGATCTTCGAACCGGGTCCCGGCGAATTCACGCGGGAGGAAGCGGAAGAAGCACTGTGGGAGGCCGGATGGGTACTGGACCTCACCTTTGCCGCGGCCCTGCCGCGGCTTCTCATGGAGGAGGGCGTCGACGCGGACTGATGGAAACCGCGCCATTGACGGAGGTTCGCGAAACGGCGTATAATTGGGTCCCAGCAGCACATGTTGCGGGACAGGCATTGGGGGCGAAAGCATGGCGAGGGATTGGAAGCGCGGACTGTTGTTTGCCGCCGTACTGGCCTTCGTGGCGGCCCTGGTTTTCACCGGGACGAACTTGCTGCTGGGGGCGGCGCTCGCGCCTGTCAAGAACGCGGTTCAGGGGGACGCCACCATCACCAGGGCCAGCGCCAGTCCGCCGGGGGTGGGGCCGGAGACCATCGCCGACATCGTGGACCGGGCCGGGCCGGCGGTGGTGAAGATCGACACCCTGGTGGTCAGCCAGGACACGCGGTGGGACCCCTTCTTCAACGACCCGTTTTTCCGGGAATTCTTCGGCCAGCAGCTGGTACCCCGCCAGCGCCTGGAGCCCGGGCTGGGGTCCGGTTTCATTATTTCCGAGGACGGCTACATCCTGACCAACGAACACGTCATCGACCAGGCGCGGGAAATAAAGGTCACGATCAAGGGTTTCGAGCAGCCCTTTCCGGCCCGGGTGGTGGGGGCTGACTATGACCTGGACCTGGCGGTGCTGAAGATCGAGGCCCCGCAGAAGCTGCCGGTGTTGAATCTGGGTGACTCGGACCGTGTGCGCGTGGGGGACTGGGTGATCGCCATCGGGAATCCCTACGGACTGGACCACACGGTGACCGTGGGTGTGATCAGCGCCACCGGGCGCCCGGTGACGGTGGAGGGCAGGCGCTACAAGAACCTCCTCCAGACCGACGCCTCCATCAACCCGGGTAACAGCGGGGGCCCGCTGCTCAACCTGCAGGGAGAGGTCGTGGGCATCAATACGGCCGTCAACGTCAAGGCCCAGGGCATCGGGTTCGCCATTCCCACCAGCACGGTGAAGGCGGTGCTCAACGATCTGATCCAGAACGGAAGGATCGTCCGGCCGTGGCTGGGGGTGCAGGTCGGCCCGGTGGACGAGGAAGTGGCCCGGCGCCTCGGGCTTCCGGCCGCGGAAGGGGCCCTGGTGGTGGGAGTGGTGCCCGGCAGCCCGGCCCAGCGGGCGGGCATCAGGCAGTACGACGTGTTCGTGGAGTTCAACGGTCGCGGGATAAAGACCCCCGACGACCTGGTGAACGCCATCCGTGAGGCCGGGGTGGGGCAGACCATTACGGCGGTCCTTTACCGCAACGGACAGCGGCTGCAGGTCAGCCTGGTGGTGAACGAACGGCCCGCCTCTTGGAGGGGCTAGCGGCCTTGGCGGACCTACCCCCCGCACTGGCGGCGGAACTGGAAAGGGCCTTTCGCACCCATCCCTTTGGAGGGCTGATGGGGATCAGGCTGGCGTCCGCGGGGATCGGGCGTGCGATGCTTACCTTCACGGCCTCGCCCCACCAGGCCAACCTCCACGGCACCCTGCACGGCGGGGCCATCGCCACCCTGCTGGACATGGCCATGGGCGCGGCGGTGTACACCCTGAACGTCAGGGCCGTGACCGTGGAACTGGTGGTCACCTATCTGGCGCCGGCAAATCCCGGAGAGCTGGTCACGGCCACCGGGGAAGTGACGCACCGGGGGCGGCGCATCATCGTGGCCCAGAGTACGGCCCGGGGGCCCGCCGGAACGGTGGCCAGGGGCCACGGTCTGTATTTGCCGCGCGGTTCCGTTCTCGAGTTTGAGTCTTAACCCTCGTGCCACCCGGAAGGGTGGCTTTTAGTTTGGCCGTCCCCAGCAGCAGGAGGGGTACCAGAATCTGCATGGTCAGGGAGTAGGGGGGCCAAGTCTTGGAGACCCAGGTGGTCATTTCGGGTATGCTGTCGAAAAAGAACACGGCCCATACGATTTCAACGAGTACCAGGGGGAGGAGCAGGGGGCGGTAGTCGCGCAGGTCGAGCAGCTGGGCCGTGGCCAGGGTTCCCACATAGAACCAGACGGTGAACTTGGCAAAATTGCCGGCCACCCAGATGATCATGATGACGGCGTCGATGCGGGTGATGAAGTCCGCGATGTTCACCTGGCGGGCCAGTTCGAAGAAGGGAAAGATGAGCCGTGCGGCGGAGGCCCCGAAAACCGCGGTGGTGAAGGCGGCGTTGATCGACAGTACCAGGGTTACGATCAGCAGACCCGCCAGACCGGCCGCAAAACCCGTTCGCGCCGGGTAGACGAAGGGAAGAAGATAGGCCGCAAAGGTGACCTCGCCCATCCAGGCGGCGGGGGGCAGGGCCCCGCGTACCACGGCCGCGGGTCGGGTCTCCAGTACGGGGCGGAGGTACTGGAAATTCACCATGTTAAGTAGCAGCAGCAGGATGACCCCGAAGGATATCAGAATGAGGGGGACGATGAGGGTCGTTACCCGTGCCACCACCTCGAGACCGCTGCGGACGCAGTAGACGCTCAGGAGCCCCACCAGACCCATGAACACCAGAAGCGGCGTGGTGGGCATGAAGGCAATGGTTATGAATTCGGCGAATTCGCGCAAGATGACGGCGGCCGGAATGAACACATAAAGGATCAGAAACAGCCCGACGATTTTGCCCGCGACCTCGCCTAGGGTCGATCTGGCGTACTGAATCGGCGTCAGACCGGGAAAGCTCTTGCTCAGGCTCCAGACCAGTCCTAGGGCGGCCATCCCCTGGAGGAGCGCGGCCCAGGGGACGATCCAGGCGTCCCGCCGGGCCACTTCGGCGGCAAAGGCCGGAAGAAAGAGGATGGCCGTCGGTAAAATAACGGCTATTACCAGGAACATGGCCTGCGGCCCGGATATCTGCCCGCGTTCCAGCACCGGCACCACCCGAGAAAAAAGGGGGGGACGTACCCCCCTTTTCGTGTGTCGGCCTTCCGCCGGGGTCTCACCCCGGCCCGTGGCCCGGTCCTACCCGTTCCCGTCAGCCCTTTCTTGTTAGGGCCAGCAGGTAAATCTCCTTCTGCTGTTTGTCCTTGTTGAGTTTTTTCTCCAGGTCCTGAAGCTGGGTCAGCTGAACCGCGTTGAGGTGCGCCAGTTCCATGCCCGCCAGGTCCATGGGGGTAACCTCCTCTCGCGCGTTATTATATCCTGACGATGAGAAAATAATCTTGACTCGGGTGGGATTGAGAGATATAATCATTCACAAAAGATTGAGAATGGTTCTCTATGCTGCGGGGTGGGGGACGTGACTCTGGACCGCGTGCGGCGCGGGCAGGTTCTGCGTATCGCCGGCCTTCCCGACGGCGTCTTCCGGGCTCAGGCCCTGCGTTTCGATCTGGGCGAAGGGGCCGTGGTGACGTGTCGCGAGGTGATACCGGCCGGGCCGGTGGTACTGGCCCGGCGGCGTCAGGAGGTGGCCATCGGGCGGGACCTCGCCCGGCTCATTATGGTGGAGCCCGTGCGGTAGTAGTTTTATTTTTTTGCTTCCTCGTTGAAAATGGTTTTTATTCTCATGGAAAAATAAGGTTCCACCCTTGCGTAAGTGGTACCGTTAAGGGTATACTTTCAATGGCGGGCAAGGGGGTGGAAAAAACATGGATCTGGTACGGGAGGGACCCAACCGGTACCGGCTGCCGCGCCGGGGGGCCATGCGGGTGGACGGAGTGGTCTATGTAACCGAGGCCCTGCTGAGCCACCTGCGGGAGGACAAGTCCCTGGAACAGCTGGCCAACGCGGCGTGCCTGCCGGGGGTGGTGAACCCCGTGGTCGGGATGCCGGATATCCACGAGGGCTTCGGGTTACCCATCGGTGGGGTTATGGCCGTGGCCGAGGGAGGGGTCATTTCGGCCGGCGCCGTGGGCATGGACATTAACTGCGGCGTGAGGCTGATTCGCACCGACCTGGCGGCCGGGGAGTGCGATAAGCCCCTTCTGCGCCGGCTCATGGACCGTATCGAGGATTACGTGCCCACGGGGGTGGGCAAGAAGGGCAAACACAAGGGCATTACCGGGGACATTTTCGAACGGGTGGTGCACGTCGGCGCCCGCGGTGTGGTGGAGGAGGGCTACGGCTGGGAAGAGGACCTCCCCTGCACCGAGGAGGAGGGCTGCCTGCCCGGCGCGGACCTGGGGGCCGTGAGCGCCGAGGCCGTCAAGCGCGGTGCCGTGCAACTGGGGACCCTGGGCGGGGGTAATCATTTCATAGAACTGCAGGAAGTGGACCACGTGTGGGACCACGAGGTGGCAAGGCAGTTCGGCCTTTTCAGGGGCCAGCTGGTGGTCATGGTCCACACCGGAAGTCGCGGGTTCGGTCACCAGATCTGTACCGATTACAGCAAGAGCCTGCTTCAGGCCGCCAAGAAGTACGGGGTGGAGGTCCCGGACAAGGGTTTGGCCTGTGCTCCCGTAGACAGCAAGGAGGGGCGGGCCTACTACGCCGCCATGGCCTGCGCCGTGAATTTTGCCTTCAGCAACCGCCAGCTGATCACCCACGACGTGCGGCGGGCCTTCGGCGACGTCCTGGGCCGCGACCCCCGGACCCTGGGTATGAGGGTGGTCTACGATGTGGCCCACAACATTGCCAAGTGGGAGGAACACGGGGGTCGCCGGTTGCTGGTGCACCGCAAGGGGGCCACGCGGGCGCTACCGGCGGGACACCCCGGAAATCCGGCCGTCTACCGGGCCACCGGGCATCCCGTTCTGGTACCGGGAAGCATGGGCACAGCCTCCTACGTGCTGGTGGGCACACCGGCGGCGGCCGCCACCTTCTTTTCGGTGAACCACGGCGCGGGGCGTACCCTTTCCCGCCACGCGGCGGAAAGGTCCATTACCAGGGAGCAATTCGAGGCCAGTATGGGAGACGTGCTGTACAACACGCGCAATTTCAGGGACATCGTGGACGAGGCGCCCCTGGCCTACAAGGATATTCACCAGGTGGTGGACACCCTCGTAGAGGTCGGGATGATGCGCAAGGTGGCCCGCATGCGTCCGCTGGCGGTGATTAAGGGTAAGGACTGAGCGGGAGGTGGGGAGGTGGATTGTTGCGGCCGGCAGTTCGCGGGCGATGGCGTACCGCCCGGGGGCCGGCGCATCGTGCTGGCCGGCAACCCCAACGTGGGGAAATCGGTCTTTTTCAATGCCTTCACCGGGCTTTACGTTAATGTTTCCAACTACCCCGGCACGACCGTGGAAATCGCCCGCGGCCGGTGGGGACCGGACCTGGTGCTGGATACCCCGGGGGTCTACGGGTTATCCTCCTTCAACGAGGAGGAGCGCATCGCCCGGGACATCATCCTGCAGGCCGACCTGGTGGTTAACGTGGTGGACGCGGTCCACCTGGAAAGGGACCTCTTTCTCACCCGACACATTATCGACACCGGCGTGCCGGTGGTCGTGGCCCTAAACATGGTGGACGAGGCGCGCAGGCAGGGGCTCAAGATCGACGTGCCGCGGCTGGAGCAGGAACTGGGGGTACCCGTGGTGCCCACGGTGGCCGTTACGGGTAAAGGTCTGGCCGAGCTCCGGCAGCGCCTCCATACGGCCCGGCCCGGGCGGGTGGATCCGGATCTGGTGGCCCTGCTGGACGAACTGGTAGCGGCCACCGGCGGTAGGATAAGCAGGGGCGAGGCCCTGCTGGTGCTGGAGGGCGACGAGGAGATAGCCCGGCGCTACGGCCTGCCCCCCGGGGACCGCCGCGAGGCCCTTTACCGGGTACGGCGGGCGGAGGTCAACCGCATCGTGGAACTGGTGGTGCGGGAGGGGGCGCCCCGGGCGGATCTGGGGTCCCGCCTGAGCCACTGGATGTTGCAGCCCCTGACGGGCTGGCCGTTACTGGCCCTGACCCTGTGGTTGATCTACGAGTTCAACGGGGTGTTCATCGCGGGCACGGTGGTGGGGTTCGTTGAAGGGAGCCTGATGCAAGGCTACTACGAACCCGCGGTGAGGGATCTGGTAGGGTACCTGCTGCCTACCGGACCTTTAAACACCCTCCTGGCGGGGGATTTCGGCATCCTGACCATGACCGTGACTTACATTCTGGGCCTGCTGCTACCCCTGGTGGCCGGATTTTACCTGGCGCTGGGGCTCCTGGAGGACGTGGGTTACCTGCCGCGCATTGCGGCCCTGGTGGACAGGTTCCTCGTCGGGTTCGGCCTCAACGGGCGGGCCGTCATTCCCCTCATCATGGGCTTCGGCTGCGTGACCATGGCCTCCATTACGACGCGCCTGCTGTCCTCGGACCGGGAGCGGCGCATTGCCATTTTCCTGCTGGGTCTCTCCATTCCGTGTTCGGCTCAGCTGGCGGTGATCGTTACCATGCTGGCGGGGCTGGGCCCCGGTTACGCGTCCCTGTACGCCCTGATCATCGGCAGCCTCCTGGTGGCCACCGGCACCCTGCTGGGGCGTTTTTTGCCCGGGGAGGCCACGCCTTTGTTCATCGACCTGCCGCCGTTGCGGCTGCCCCGCTGGCGTAACGTCCTGAAGAAAACCGCGGTGCGGACCTGGCACTTCCTCGGGGAGGCCACGCCTTTGTTCGTGATCGGTTCCCTGGCTTTGAGCGTCATGCAGGTGAGCGGACTGCTGGGAAGGCTCCAGTCCTGGCTGGCCCCCCTCACCGAGGGCTGGCTCAAACTGCCGCGGGAGACCGCCAACGCCTTTATCATGGGTTTCGTACGGCGGGACTTCGGGGCCGCCGGACTCTACCAGCTGCCCCTGAACCCGGATCAGACCCTGGTGGCCCTGGTCACCATCACCATCTTCGTGCCCTGTGTCGCCTCGACCCTGGTGATTTTCAAGGAGCGGGGCCGCAGGGAAGCCCTGGTCATCTGGCCCACCATCTTCGTCCTGGCCTTCGTCATCGGGGGCATACTGGCCCACCTTTTCGCCTTTTTCCGCGGGATGGCCGGGGAATCCGTGTTGCCCCTGGTAATCGGCAGCGTACTCCTGTTCCTGGCCGCGGTCCTGGGCTTGACGAGCCTGCGCCGTACCCGCTGGTCGGGAGGCTAGGGGATTTGCGGTTCTGGATTTTCCTTGCCTCGTTCCTGTATTTCTGGCCGGGCCCCGGGGGGGTCGCGTGGGGCGCTACGCCCGCCGGGGAACCCGAAGTTGTGGCCCGGGCGGCGGTGCTCGCGGATGCCCGGACCGGACAGGTGCTGTGGGCCAGGAATCCCGACTTGCGGATGTACCCCGCCAGCACCACCAAGATCCTGACGGCCCTGGTGGTGGTCATGAGGGCCGATCTGACCGAGAGGGTGCGCGTGGTGCCGGAGGATACGAACGCGGGCGGCTCGGCCATCTGGCTGCAGCCGGGTGAGGTGTTGAGCGTCGAAGACCTTCTTTACGCCCTGCTCCTCAACTCGGCCAACGATGCCGCCGAGGCCCTGGCCAGGCATGTGGCGGGCTCGGACCGGGACTTTGCCCGGCTCCTGAACGATACGGCTCTGGCCCTGGGGGCCACAAATACCCATTTTACCAACCCGAGCGGCATGCCGGACCCCAACCACTACACCACGGCCCGGGACCTGGCAACAATTGCCCGGGCGGCCCTCGCCCACCCGGTGCTCCGACGTATCGTAGCCACCCGTACGTACGAGATCGGGCGCCAGGACCCGGAGGCCGTACGCTACCTGGTGAACCACAACAAACTCCTCTGGCGCTATCCGGGCGCCATCGGGGTAAAGACCGGATATACGGTCGAGGCCGGCCAGTGCCTGGTGGCGGCAGCCCAAAGGGGCGAACGCACCCTGATCGCCGTGGTGCTCGGCAGTCAGGGAGCGGCCGTGTGGAGCGACGCGACGGTGCTGCTGGACTACGGGTTTGCCTCTTTCGAGAGCCGCGAACTCGTACCGGCGCACCTGCCGGTCAGCCGTGCGCCGGTTCGTTACGGTAGCCGCGACCTGGTGGCAATTACCGCCGATTCGTTTACGTATAACTTCCGCGCGGGAGAAGAACCGCAGGTCAGGCAGGAACTCCGGCTGGACCGGCATTTAAGGGCCCCGGTGGCCGCGGGGGCCAAGGTTGGCGAACTGGTCCTTTTCGACCGGGATACCGAGTTGGGCCGGGTGGACCTGGTGGCGGCCGAGAGGGTTCCGCGCAAGGCCTACACCAGCTGGTGGTTCTGGGTGCTGGTGGCGACCGGAGTTGTGACCGTACGCCGGCTGGTACGCCGCCGGGGCTTCCGGTACCGTTAGCGGCCCCGCTACCGGGGGTAATCCCTTAGGGGACAAAGGCCAGTAGCCTGGCCGCGGCCGGTAGAAGGGGCAGGGCCGCGAGGCTGGAAATGACGTTGAACAGGGTGTGGGCGTTGGCTATTTGCCTGGCCGGATCCTGGGCCGTCAGGACCACCAGGTGGGCGAAAAGGGGTAGCAGCGGCAGGAAAGAGAGGGTACCGGCCAGGTTGAGCAGCAGGTGGAAGACCGCCACCTGCCGGCCTATCCTGGCGCCGGCCAGGCTGGCCACCAGGCCGGTGGCACACGTGCCGATGTTGTTGCCGAACACCAGGGCCAGGGCTGCCGGGAGTTCCAGGAGCCCTTCGCGCACCAGGGCCACCGCCACTGCGGTGGCGGCGCTGCTGCTGTGCAGGAGCGCCGCCAGAAGGCTGCCGGCGGCTACGGTGTGGAGCGGATTGCGGGTCGCCCCCGAGATCCAGTGGCCAAACCCGGCCTTCAGCGGTGTCAGGGCGTACTGGAGCAGGTAGAGGGCGGCGAAGACCAGGCCGAAGCCCAGACAGGCGATGCCTAAATTTTGCAGTGGGGGGCGTTTGGAGCAGAGGCGCAAGGCGAGGCCGGCCAAAACGGCGGGCAGAGCCACGGTGCCCGGGTCATGGGAGAGGATTTGTACCGTGGCGCAGGTGCCGATGTTGGCGCCGAGGACCACGGCCATGGCGCGGGGCAGGTCCAGCAGCCGGGCGTTGGCGAGACCTATGGTGAGGAGGGTGATGGCCGTACTGCTCTGGGCCAGGGCGGTGGCCACCAGTCCGGCGCAGAAGGCGCTCCAGGTGGACCCGGCCCACCGCGCGAGCAGGCGCCTGACACCCGGGCCGGCCATGCCCGTGAGGCCGGTCTGGATGCCGTACATTCCCAGCAGCAACAGGGTCGGGACCGTCAGTAACAGTAATGCCGTGGCTTCACAGGCCTCCCGTATATGCTTTTATCAGTAACAAGCTATGTTACGGGTTTGACAGGGATTACGGTAAGTTTTATACTAGACTTGATTCCGGTCGGGCGGTGGTTGACGTGGAAGAGCTGGTGTCCAGGGCGGGACGAAAGCTGAAGGCCAAAGAGTACAAGCTGACGCCCCAGCGCGAGGAAATTCTTAGGGTACTCTATCAGCACCGGGATAAGCACCTGAGCGCCGAGGACATTCATTTCCTGGTGAAGCAGCGCACGCCCGACGTGGGTCTGGCCACCGTCTACCGCACCCTGGAACTCCTCCTGGATTGCGACCTGGTGCACAGGATCGATTTCGGTGACGGACGGCAGCGCTACGAGGTGGTCACGGGCCCCGACGCCGGCCACCATCACCACCACCTGATCTGCACCCGCTGCGGACGCATCCTGGAAGTCGAGGAGGACCTCCTCGAGGCCCTCGAGCAGCGCGTGGCCCTCGCCTACGGTTTTCAGGTCACGGACCACCAGCTCAAGATGTTCGGCACCTGCCGGGAGTGCCGGGAATGAAGGTCGAGTCCGGGAAAACCTCCGGAGTACCGCCCACGGCCGCCGCTGAGGCGGTTTAAATTTTCTAACGTAGTGACATGTTTCCCCCGCTGTGTCATAATGGGAGAAAGCGATCAGGGAAGGGGGAACAACCCGTGTCGCCGGCGATGCTGGAACTCATAGTGCAGAGTCCGACCGTGCTCTTCGCGCAGTGGGATTTTCCGTTCCTCTGTGAGCAAGAGTGTGTGATGCGTTTGTACCGCTTGCCGGACGTCGGTGCCCTGCCCCAGTACGGTAGCGTGTGCCTGGAGTTGCCTCTTCCCCAATCGGCGGGCAGCATGTATTTTTACCGGCTGACCCCCGGCCATCATTACGTGGTGGAGATCGGGATCCGGCGGGAGGGTGTTTTCTATCCCTTACGGCGTTCCAACGTGGCCACCACCCCCCGTACGGAAGCGGCGACGGAGGAGCCCGAACGAGTGGCGGCGGTGGTAGTGCCGCTGGCGGTTGCGGACTGGTTCGCCGAAGGTTCCGGTGCCGCACCTTACTACCCGGGCGAGTAGGGGGGAGCCTCATGGCACGGGGTTACCTGGCCTTGGTCCTGCATGCGCATCTGCCCTACGTCCGGTCCCGGGTCGGGGCCCTGGAAGAACGGTGGTTCTTCGAGGCCATGACCGAGTGCTACCTGCCCTTGCTGGAGGCCTGGGAGAACCTGGCCCGAGAGGGCCGCGCCTTTCGACTCACCCTTTCGCTGTCGCCGCCCCTGCTGGAAATGCTGGCCGACGAAAGCCTAAGCCGCCGGTATGTTGTCCACCTGGACAACCTGCTGTTGCTCGCCGAAAAGGAGGTGCAAAGGACCAGAAAAGACCCGCCCGTCTGGCGTCTGGCCCGGATGTACCGCGAGAACCTGGAAAGAATCCGCCACGCTTATGTGGAGGAGTATTATCGCAACCTGCTGGCCCCCCTGGCCCGTCTGCAGCGGGAAGGGTTTCTGGAATTGATAACCACCGCGGCCACCCACGGTTACCTGCCCCTGATGAGCAGCGAGAGCGTGCGGCGCGCCCAGATCGCCGTGGGGGTGGCCCTCTTCCGCCGGCACTTCGGGTGGCACCCGCCGGGCTTCTGGTTGCCCGAGTGCGGGTACGTGCCCGGAGTGGAGGAACTGCTTAAGGAGTTCGGGCTGCGGTATTTCGTCCTGGACAGCCACGGGGTACTCAACGCACGACCCGCGCCCCGCCACGGGGTCTACGCCCCGGTGCTGACCCGCTGCGGGGTGGCGGCCCTGGGACGGGACCCCACCAGTTCGCGCCAGGTATGGGACCAGCGCACCGGGTATCCCGGTGACTTCTACTACCGGGAATTCTATCGGGACATCGGCCACGACCTGGACCCCGACTACCTGGCGCCCCACCTCCCGGAGGGCTGGGTCCGGGTGGACACGGGCCTGAAGTATTACCGGATCACGGGCCCCACCGCGGACAAGGCCTTTTACGAGCCGGATCGGGCCCTGGAGCGGGCCGCGGAGCACGCGGCCCACTTCGTCGCCGAGCGCCAGCGGCAGGTGCGGAGTCTGGCCAAACACATGGAGGTGCCGCCCCTGGTGGTGGCGCCCTACGACGCCGAGCTCTTCGGCCACTGGTGGTACGAAGGCCCCCGGTGGCTGGAGCTGGTCCTGCGCCGGCTGCAGGACCAGGATACGGTGGCCCTCACCACGCCCGGCCGCTACCTGGACGCGTACCCCCACCATCAGGTGGTGGAGCTCGACCTGTGCAGTTGGGGCGAGGAAGGGTACAACAAGGTGTGGCTCAACCCGGCCAACGACTGGATTTACCGTTTCCTCCACCGGGCCGAAGCCGCCGTGGCCGAGCTGGCCGACCTTTACCCGTTTGCGGCCGGCCGCACCCGGCGGCTGCTGAACCAGGCGGCCAGGGAACTGCTCCTCGCCCAGAGCAGCGATTGGGCCTTCATCCTCCACACGGGGACCGCGGTGCAGTACGCCCGGCAACGCCTGACGGTTCACCTTGAAAACTTAAAACAATTAATTGGTGAATTAGAATCCGGAGCCAGAGCCCCCCTGGAGAAGCTGGAGGCCGAATATCCCTTCGCGCAGGATATCGATTACCGGGTTTTCAGCCGCTTTTTCCGGGGCAACCGGTCCGCGAGCCGCAGGCGGTTCCGCGTAGCCATGTTCTCGTGGGAATACCCCCCGAAAACCGTGGGCGGGCTGGGCCGCCACGTGTACGACCTTTCCCGGGCCCTGGTGCGACTGGGCGACGACGTGGTGGTGCTCACCTGCCCGGCGGGCGACCTGCCGTCCTGGCAGGTGGTGGACGGAGTGCGGGTATACCGCACGGACGGGTCCGGGGCGCCGGAGGGCAGCTTCCTGGACTGGGTGGCCTGGTTTAACGGCGCCCTGGTGGACCTGGCCGGGCGCGTCCTGCGGGACCACGGGCCCTTCGACCTGCTTCACGCCCACGACTGGCTGGTGGGTCGGGCCTGCCTGGAGCTGCGCGCCCGGCACGGGCTCCCCCTGGTCACCACCATCCACGCCACGGAGCACGGCCGGAATCTGGGGCTCCACAACGAGACCCAGTGGCGCATCCACCAGGCCGAGGCGGAACTGGTGCGGGAGAGCGACCTAATCATTTGCTGTAGCCGTTACATGGCCCGGGAAGTGACCGGCCTGTTCGCCGTGGCTCCCGACAGGGTACGGGTGGTACCCAACGGCGTGGAACCCCAAAACCTGGGCGTGGATCGGTGGTTGGGCCGGGACCGTACCGGCCGGATGGTGCTGTTCATGGGGCGGCTGGTGCCCGAAAAGGGCGTGCAGGTTCTGTTGCGTGCCTTTGCCAGATTGGAGGGGGAGCTACCGGATTTGTCCCTGGTGGTCGCGGGACGGGGGCCTTACGAGGATTACCTGCGGCAGCTGGCGGCCGAACTCGGCCTTAACGCGCGGGTTTGTTTTACGGGTTTTGTGGACGGAAAGAGGCGGCAGCAACTTTACCGGGACGCCGGTCTCGCCGTTTTCCCGAGCCTTTACGAGCCCTTCGGCATCGTGGCCCTGGAGGCCATGGCGGCCCAGGTGCCCGTAATCGTCAGCGACACCGGGGGCCTCAGTGAGGTGGTGGAACACGGTGCCACGGGCTTCAAGGTGCCGCCGGGCGATGTGGAGGCCTTGAGCTACTACATGGCCCACGTCCTCTCCCACCCGGAGGTATCCCGAACCCTGTGCTGGCGGGCCTGGCGGGAGATCCTGACCAGGTACAACTGGCAGTATCTGGCGGGAGAGACGCGCGAAGTATACCGGGAACTGCTGGCCGGTTGAGGGGTTGCGGCCTGTGGCGGGGCGCGGAAAGGGTTAGGAGGGCGTTCGGTGGCGAGACCCCTGGTTGTCGGGAACGGTTCCCTGGTGGTGGCCTTCGACGCCAATATGAACATGCGCGACCTGTACTACCCCTACGTGGGACAGGCCAACCACATTATGGGCAACAAGAACCGCCTGGGTGTGTGGGTCGAAGACCGCTTCTCGTGGTGCGAAGAAGAAAACTGGGAGAAGAAACTGACCTACCGCTCGGATAGCCTGGTAACGGACGTGGCCTTAAGCAACCGGGATCTGGAGCTGACCCTGCACCTGAACGACGCCGTATACCATCGGGACAACGTTTTCCTGCGGCGGCTGGAAGTGGTGAATCTGTCGGAGCGCGAGCGTGAAGTGCGGTTATTCTTCACCCACGACTTCTCCATCGACGAAAGTGAGGTCGGGGATACCGCCTTCTACGAACCCTACTCCCATACGGTTTACCACTACAAAAGAAACCGGTACTTTTTGATCAACGGTCAGGCGCCGGAAGAGGGGCTATTCCAGCATGCCACGGGCAAAAAGCGCTTTCGCGGGGCCGAGGGGACCTGGCGGGACGCCGAGGACGGGGTTCTGAGCAACAATCCGGTGGACCAGGGCTCGGTGGACAGTACCGTCAGCCTGCGGGTGCGGCTGGCGCCGCGGGGTAGGGAGGTCCTTTACTACTGGATCGCGGTGGGCAGGAACTTCCAGCAGGTGAGGGACCTCAACAGGATGGTTCTTTCCACCGGGCCCGGGGTGCTTCTGGAGCAGGTGGAAAACTACTGGCGCACCTGGGTGCGTCAGGCCCCGCCCCTTTTGAGCGGCCTGCCCGCCGAGGTGGCGGACCAGTACCGCCGGAGCCTCCTGCTGGCCCGGCTACACCTCGATCGTCGCGGGGCCGTGGTGGCTTCCGTAGACTCGGACATCATGGCCACCAATCGCGACCACTACTGTTACCTCTGGCCGCGGCAGGGAGCCTTCGTGGTACAGGCCTTCATCCGTGCCGGTTACGGGGCCCTGGCCGAGCCCTTCTTTGCCTTTTGTGCCGACGCCCTAACGGAGGAGGGCTACCTTCTGCACAAGTACAACCCGGATGGTACGGTCGGGTCCACCTGGCATCCCCGGCTCCTGGGGGGACGGCCCCAGTTGCCCATTCAGGAGGACGAGACCGCTCTGGTCCTGACCGTCCTGTGGGAATATTACAAACGCGGGGGCAATCTGGAATTCGTCCTGGACCACTACCCCACCCTGGTACGGCCGGCGGCCGAGTTCCTGTACCACTACTTCGACGAACAACTCGGCCTGCCCAGGCCTAGTTGGGACCTGTGGGAGGAACGCTGCGGGATCTTCACCTTTACCGCCGCGGCGGTCCACGCCGGGTTGCGCGCCGCGGCCGCCATGGCCCACCTGGTGGGGGACAGGGAACGTGCCCGACGCTGGAACCGGCGGGTCGGCCATTTACAAAAGGGCATTACCCGCCAACTCTTCGACCCCGGTCAGGGGCGGTTCCTGCGCGGTCTGGTCTGGGACGCGCGGCGGGGGCACCTGACGCCCGACCCCACCCTGGAAAGCAGCGTCGCCGGTCTGGTACTCTTCGGGGTGTTGCCGGTGGACGACCCCCGGGTGGTGGCCACCATGAGGGCGGTGGAGCAGGGACTCTGGGTCAGGACCGAGACGGGCGGCATTGCCCGCTACGCCGGGGACTGCTATTTCCGGTGCGCGGTGGATCAGTTCAACGTTCCGGGGAATCCGTGGTTCGTAACCACCATGTGGCTGGCCGAGTGGCACCTCGCCGCCGCCACCACGCCGGAGGAACTGGAACGGGCCGCGCGGCTTTTGCGCTGGGCCGCGGGCAACAGCCTGGGCACCGGAGTGATGCCCGAGCAGATGGATCCCTATAGCGGGGGGCCCCTCTCCGTGGCCCCGCTGGCCTGGTCCCACGCGGCCTTCGTCAAGGCGGTTCTGGACTATGAGGAAAGGTACCACCAGTTGCATGCCAAGGGCGAGGCCGTGCCGCTGGCGAGGGAGGAGGCACCCGCCGGACCCAGCTGGCGCTGGTGGTGAGCGGGCCCGGCGGCCCTACCGACACCTTTTTATATGGCGGTGTACCAAGGGGGGTCTTCATTGTGCTGACGTCTCTGGGTGGCCTGGCCACCGGAATCGGAAGTCTGCCCGGGGAGGACCCGCAGGCCGCGGTGGAACTGGTCCTCCGGTACTTCCGCGAAATTCCCCACTGGCCCCAGCTGCCCCGCCGGGGGCCGGTGGAGCATTTCGTGTACCAGTTTCTTTACCCGCTCTTTCGGCTCGGATTGCTGGCGGAAGAGGGGGGCCGGGTGTACTTGGCCACCCGGCGGCCCGACTGGGCCGAGCGCCTCACGGAATTCTACTCGGCCTATCTGGCCCTGGAAGGGGGCGAGGAGGCGGCGCTGGATTTCTTCGCGGTCCCGCCGGAGGCGGCCGCGGGCCTTTACGCCTTCGTGCAGGCGGCTGCGGGCGGCGACTTCTGGCTCGTCAAGGGTCAGGTAGCTGGTCCCCTTACCGTGGGCCTGAATGTCAGGGATGCCGACGGGCGGGTGGCCTACTACCGGGACGAGCTCCGCGAGCTCCTGGTCCACGCCCTGGTGGGCCACGCGCGGTGGCAGGTGCGGTTGCTTTCGCGCCTGGGCCGGCCGGTGCTCCTCTTCGTGGACGAGCCCGGTGTTGGCGTCTACGGCCAGTTCGGATACATCACCATTACCCGGGAGCGCATCGTAGAGGACCTGAGCGCGGTCCTCGGGGGCATCAGAGGCCAGGGCGGGCACAGCGGGGTGCACTCCTGCGCGGCCTGCGACTGGTCCCTGGTTTTCGAGGTCGGGCCGGACGTGGTGAGCGTGGACGCTTACGGCTTTTTCAAATCGCTCCTCCCCTACGTCACCCAACTGGGCGACTTTTTGCGGAGGGGCGGGGTGGTGGCCTGGGGCATCGTGCCCACGGCGGAAAGCGTGCTGGGGGAAAGCGTGGCCACGCTGCTCGCCCGCCTCCGGGACCAGTGGAGGGAACTGGCCGCGCGCGGGATACCCTTGACCCTCTTGCGGCGTCAGGCCCTCATCACCCCGGCCTGCGGGACCGGCCTCTTGGAACCAGCCCTGGCCGAGAATATCTACCGCCTCACGGCCGGGGTGGCCCGGGCCGTCAGGGCGGAACAGGAGCACGGAGGCGAGGACCATGCCCGTTGACTACCACTGTCACACGGCCCGCTGCGGCCACGCGCAGGGGACCGTGGAGGAATACCTGCGCCGGGCGCGGGCCCTGGGCCTGGAAGAGGTGGGGTTTGCCGATCACCTGCCCCAGTACTTCCTGCCGCCCGGGAGGCGCGACCCGGGTCTGGCCATGGCCGAGGAGGAACTGGCCGACTACGTGGCCGAGGTGCTGGCCGCGGCCGCGGCGGGTCCCGGCCCCGCCGTGCGGCTCGGGTGCGAGGCCGATTACGTGCCGGGGCGCGAGGCGGACCTGGCGGCGTTCCTGCGGGCCCACCCCTTCGATTACGTCCTGGGCTCGGTGCACTACCTGGACGGGTGGGGCTTCGACAACCCCGCCCACCGGAACGGCTATGCCACCCGGGACCGGGGAGAGCTGATCGTCACGTACTTTCGCCTGGTGCAGCGGGCGGCCACAAGCGGGCTTTTCGACGTCCTGGCCCACCCGGACCTGATTAAGAAGTTCGGCCCGCGGTTGCCGCCGGGCCTTACGTCCCTCTACGAGGAGACGGTGCGGGCCATAAAGAAGGCCGACGTATGCGTGGAGGTGAACACGGCGGGCCTGAGGCATCCCGTGCAGGAGATATACCCCACCGAGGAATTCCTGAGGCTGTGCCGGGCCCACCGCGTGCCGGTGTGCCTGGGTTCGGACGCCCACCGCCCGGCGGACGTAGGGGCCGGCCTGGAGCAGGCCGTGGCCCTGCTCCGCGAGGTGGGGTACCGGGAGATAGCCCTTTTCCGGGGGCGCCGGAGGATCCTGAGGGAACTGTAACGCGCCGCGGGTGCGATATGAGCCGGCAAGGGCCGGCTTTTTTATTTGGGATTTTATTTGGGACCGGCAGGAACTTTCCCCGCCGGGTCGAATAAGTGGGGACAAGTGGTGGAAAGTGGGTAAACCGGGCCGGAAGGTGGGCCGGAAGTGTTTACGAGCGAGTATGTGCACACCCTGGACGCCAAGGGACGGCTTTTCATTCCGGCCCGGCTGCGGGAAGGCCTGGGTGCCAGATTTGTTCTTACCAAGGGGCTGGACCGCTGCCTTTTCGCCTACCCCCCCGCGGAATGGGAAGCCCTGGGGCAGAAGTTTCGGGACCTGCCCTTTGCCCGGGCCGACGTGCGGGCCTTCGCGCGCCTGTTTTTTTCCGGGGCCTGCGAATGCGAGTGCGACCGCCAGGGGAGAATTCTGATCCCGGCCTATCTCCGCGAGTACGCCGGCCTCGCCAGGGAAGCCGTAATCCTGGGCGTGGCGTCCCGGGTGGAGATCTGGGCCCGGGATGAATGGGAGCGTTACCGGGCCCGGGCCACGGCGGCCTACGAAGAGGTGGCCGAAAAACTTGTAGACCTTTTCTAAGCGGTGGGGAGCGCCTTGTACCATCAGCCGGTGATGGTGGCCGAGGTACTGGCCGGCCTCGGTTTGAGGCCCGGCGGCACCTACGTGGACTGTACCGTGGGCGGGGGCGGGCACGGCTACGCGCTCCTGGAGCGCCTGGAGGGGCGGGCCCGTCTCATCGGCATCGACCGCGACCCCGAGGCCATAGCGGCGGCCCGAGAGCGGCTGGCACCCTTCGGCGACCGGGTGGTGCTGGTGAGGGGCGAATTCAGTGCCTTGCCCGACATCCTCAGGGAGCTGGGTGTGCCCGGGGCGGACGGCGTCCTCTTTGACCTGGGGCCCTCCGCCCATCAGCTCACCACACCCCGCCGGGGTTTCAGTTACCAGGAGGACGGCCCGCTGGACATGCGCATGGACCCGGAGCAGGAGCTGACGGCGGCCAAGCTGGTTAACATACTCTCGGAGCACGAACTGGCGGACCTGATCCGCCGGTACGGCGAGGAAAAGTGGGCCACCCGCATCGCCCACCACATCGTGGAGGCACGACGCCGGCGGCCGATAACCCGGACCCTGGAACTCGCCGAAATAGTAAGAAAGGCCATTCCCGCCGCGGCCCGCCGGCGTGGCCCGCACCCGGCGCGGCGCACCTTCATGGCCCTGCGGGTGGCGGTGAACCGGGAACTGGAGGTGCTGGATAAGAGCCTGAGGGACGCGGCCCGCATTTTACGTCCGGGCGGCCGCCTGTGCGTCCTCGCCTACCACTCCCTGGAGGACCGCGTCGTTAAGAACGTGTTTCGCGCCCTGGCCGGGACCTGTACCTGCCCGCCGCGCGCGCCCAAGTGCCTTTGCCGCCCCGTTGCGATATTGAAAATTGTCACCCCGCATCCCTTGCGGCCTTCCGCGGCCGAGGTGGAGGCCAATCCCGCGGCCCGCAGTGCCCGCCTGCGCGTGGCCGAACGCTGTCCGCCGGGCGAGCCGTACTAAAACGAGGGGGAGGTGCGTAGAACTTGATCGTAGCGCAAGAAAAGCGCATCCACAGGGTCGACGTCCCGGAACCCCGGATTTGGGCGCGGCGCGCCAGAGCCTGGCAGGAGGATAAACTGGTGCTGACGGGACTGGTTTTCCTGGCCTTCGTCCTGGGGCTTCTGCTGGTGTTTTACTATTCCCAGGTATCCGTGGTGGGCAAACAATTGACCGACCTGAAGAAAGAACTGGTGGCCCTGAGGTCCGAGAGCGAATATCTCGAGGCCACCATCCGCGGCTACTCTTCCCTCGGGCGCGTGGAACAGCTGGCGCGGGACCACCTGGGCATGGTGGAGCCGACCAGAAAGGAAGTACTGGCCCTGACCCTGCCTCCGGCGGGCCCGCAGGAGACCGGGGCTTACCGGGAAGACAACCGTACGCCGGAGCCCAACGCCATCATCGCGGCCTTCACGGCCCTGATCGATCACATGGGACAGAGACTGAAATCCACGGTGGCGGCCGGAACCGGGGTATAGGAGAACCATGCCAACCACCAGCATCGTGGTGCGCAAGAGGGTGGCTGGACTTTTCCTGCTGACGGTGGTGGCCTTTTTTTTGCTCGCCGGGCGCCTGGCATGGCTCCAGCTGGTTAAGGGAGAGGAACTGCGGCGGCGCGCGCTGGAAGCCCGCATGCGGGACGTGCCGGTGGAGGCCCGGCGGGGAACGATCTGCGACCGCCATGGACGGGAACTGGCCGTCAGCGTCAGCGTGGAATCCTGCTACGCTTTTCCGCCCCAGGTCAAAAAGCCGAAGGAAACGGCCGCCCGCCTGGCACCCCTGCTGAAAATGGACGAGGCCAGACTGGAGGCCCTCTTAACACAGCAGCAGGCCTTTGTGTGGCTGAAGCGCAAGCTCGAGCCCGAGGTGACCAGAGAGATTAAGGCATTGAGGCTGCCCGGTATCGGTTTTGTGGAGGAGAGCCGGCGCTTCTACCCTCAGCACACCCTCGCGGCCCACGTGCTGGGCTACGTGGGAATCGATAATCAGGGGCTGGGGGGTGTGGAGTACGCCCTGGAGAAGGAACTTCAGGGGGAACGGGGACGCATCGTCATCGAGCACGACGCCCTGGGCCGGGCCGTTCCGGATGCCCTCCACTACTACATACCGGCCCAGCAGGGGCACGACGTCCTGCTGACCATAGACCAGACCGTGCAGTACTTCGTGGAACGGGAACTGGATAAAATTGTGGCTACCTACCAGCCCCGGTACGCCGTCATAATAGTGATGGACCCGCGCACGGGCGAGATTCTGGGTATGGGCAGTCGCCCCACCTTCGACCCGGCGCAGTACCAGGAGGTGGCGAGCGAGGTCCGGGACCGGAACCCGGCGGTGTGGTACAACTATGAGCCCGGATCCACCTTTAAGATCGTTACCCTGGCCGCGGCCCTCGAGGAGCATGTGGTGAACGAGAACTCCCGGTTTTTCGATCCCGGGTACATAAAGGTGGCGGACCGCTGGATCCGCTGCTGGTACGACGGCGGGCACGGCAGCCAGACCCTGGCCGAGGTGGTACAGAACTCCTGCAATCCGGGCTTCATACAGATCGCCCTGGACCTGGGCCGGGAACGCTTCTACAAGTACGTGCGCGCCTTCGGTTTCGGCCATCCCACCGGGGTGGGACTGCCCGGCGAGGCCGAGGGACTGCTGATTCCCGAAGAGAAGGCCACCAACCTCAACGTGGCCACCATGGCCATCGGGCAGTCCATCGCCGTAACGCCCCTGCAATTGCTCTCGGCTGTGGCGGCCGTGGCCAACGGCGGAGTCCTGATGAGGCCCCAGATCGTGAAGGTCATCCGAAGCCGGGACGGAAAGGTATTGCATGAATCCCGCCCGGAGGCGGTGCGCCAGGTCGTCTCCCGGGAAACCGCACGGCAGGTAACGGCCTTACTGGAAAGTGTGATCACGAAGGGTACGGGCCGCAACGCTTTTCTCGAGACTTACCGTGCCGCGGGCAAGACCGGTACCGCGCAAGTTGTTGGCGCGGGCGGAGGCTACGTCCAGGGCAAGTACGTTTCGTCGTTTGTGGGCTTCGCCCCGGTTCAGGATCCCCGGGTGGCCATCTTGGTCGTGGTGGCCGAACCGCAGGGGGGCGTTTACTACGGGAGTATTGTGGCGGCTCCGGCCTTCAAGGCCGTGGCCCGCGACGTCCTGCGTTACCTGGGCGTGCCCGAGGAGGTGGGCCTGGAGCGGCCGCGGCAGGTGTGGCCTCCCCCGGAGGTCCGGGAAGAGGTGGAGGTTCCCCACGTGGTTAACATGACGCCGGAGGAAGCCCGGCGGCTGCTGGCCCAGGCGGGTCTCGGTGTACGGGTGCGCGGGGAGGGCAACGTGGTTTCCCTTCAGATGCCGGTGGGAGGGGTGAAGGTGCTCAAGGGTACGGCCGTGGTACTGGAGTTGGGGCCGCGGGCCCGGGATGGTGCCGGCGAAGTTACCTTGCCCGACCTCACGGGCCTGAGTATGAAGGAAGTGGGGCGGCTGCTGGAGCAAATGCAATTGCAGCTCGAGGCCGAGGGTAGCGGGGTGGCGGTCAGACAGAGCATCCCGCCGGGTCAGCGGGTACCACGGGGGACCACCGTACACGTGGAATTCGCTCCGCCCTCGGCGCAGGATACCCTGGCCAGTCCTTTGCGGGATTGATGTGGAAGCAGGTTCCTCGCACGGGATATAATAGTAAAGGGGTTTGCCCGAGGTGGAAATGCACGCCCTTCTGTCAGGCCTTGAGATTCTGGCCTGTGGCGGTCCCACGGACGTTGCGGTGCAGGAAATAATTTACGACTCCCGGCAGGCCGTGCCCGGGTCCCTTTTCGTGGCCATTAAGGGGTTGAGCACCGATGGTCACCTCTACATTCGGGACGCGGCGGCACGCGGGGCCGTGGCGGTGGTAATGGAACGGGAAGCGGAAACGCCGTCCGGCATGGCCTGGGTGCGCGTGCCCGACAGCCGCCGGGCCCTGTCGCACCTGGCGGCCGCCTTTTACGGCCACCCGGCGCGGCGGCTGAAGCTGGTGGGGGTCACCGGAACCAACGGTAAGACCACCACCACCCACCTGCTCGCGGCCATGTATCGCGCGGCCGGCCAGAGGGTGGGCCTCATCGGCACCGTGGAGAACCGCATCGGGGAGCGCGTGCTGCCCGTGACCCACACCACACCCGAATCCCTGGACCTCCAGCGGCTCCTGGCCGAGATGCTCGAGGCCGGAGTCACCACGGTGGTGATGGAGGTCTCCTCCCACGCCCTCAAACTGCACCGGGTGGCGGACTGTGAATTCGACCGCGCCGTATTCACCAACCTCACCCAGGACCATTTGGATTTTCACGGTACCCTGGAGGACTACCTGGAGGCCAAGGAGAGCCTTTTCCGGGGCCTGGCCGGCGGGGTCAAGGCCGGCCCCAAGTACGCCATCATAAACGGGGACGACGCCCGGGCGGGACGGATTGTGGCCGCCAGTACCGGTATCAACGTTACCTATGGTTTCGCCTCCGAGGCCGACGTCAGGGCGGAAGCCGTAGAGCTGGGACCTCGCGGCAGTTCTTTCGTGGTGGAGGGTCTGGGCGCGAGGTTTCCGCTGCGTTTGCGCCTTCCCGGCCGTTTCAACGTGGCCAACGCCCTGGCGGCCTGTACCGTGGGCCTGGTGGAGGGACTGCCGGTAGAAGTTATAACCGAGGGCCTGGAGTCGGTCCGGGGCGTTCCCGGCCGCTTCGAGCCGGTGGATTGCGGTCAGGATTTCACGGTGGTGGTGGACTACGCCCACACGCCGGACGGCCTGGAGCAGGTCCTCAGGGCCGCCCGTCCGCTAACGGCGGGGCGCCTGATGGTGGTCTTCGGGTGCGGGGGGGACCGGGACCGGACCAAGCGGCCCAGAATGGGCGAGGTGGCGGCCCGGCTGGCCGATTTTACGGTGCTAACCTCCGACAACCCGCGGAGCGAGGAGCCCTTGAGCATCATCGAGGAAATAGAGGCCGGCTACCGCGTGGTCCGCCGGCACGGCTACGTGGTGGAGCCGGACCGCCGGGCCGCCATCAGGCGGGCCCTCGAGGAGGCGCGGTCCGGCGATATGGTGGTCATTGCCGGCAAGGGCCACGAGACCTATCAGATCGTGGGGCAGACCCGGATACCGTTCGACGACCGGGAGGTCGCCGCAGCTACATTGAAAGAACTTCTGGGTGGGTGCCGTGCGGAACACGAAAATCGGTAAGGTGGTGGAGGTCATCGGTGCGCGCCTGCTCCGGGGCGACCCGGGCACTCCGGTAAGCGGGGTGAGCACGGACTCGCGGTCCGTCCGGGCCGGCGAACTTTTCTTTGCGCTACGCGGCGAGCGCCACGACGGGCACGACTTTGCCGCGCAAGCAGTGGCCCGCGGGGCCGCCGGGGTGGTCGTCTCCCGGCCGTTATCGCTAGAGTCCCCTGTGGCGGTGTTGCTGGTAGAGGACCCGCTCAGGGCCCTGCAGGCCCTGGCGGCCTGGTGGCGGGGGACCTGCCGGGTACCGGTGGTGGGCGTCACGGGGAGTACGGGTAAGACCAGCACCAAGGACATGATCGCCGCGGTGCTGGGCGTTAGAATGCCGGTGTGGAAGACCCCCGGCAATCTCAACAACGAGATCGGCTTGCCCCTCACCCTGCTGGGTTTGGAACCCGGCACCGGGGTGGCGGTGGTGGAAATGGCCATGCGGGGACCGGGGGAAATCGCGGCCCTGTGCGACATTGCGCGGCCCACGGCGGGGGTCGTCACCAACATCGGCGAAACCCACCTGGAGCGCCTGGGTACCGTGGACGCCATCGCCCGGGCCAAGGGCGAACTGCTGGCGGCCATCGGCCCCGAGGGGTTCGCGCTCGTGCACGCCGAGAGCCCCTATGCGGAACGGGAGGCGGCCCGCTGCCGCGGGCGGGTGCGGTATTTCGGCCGGCGTCCGGGGGTTGATTTCCGGCTCGTCGACTGGCGGCCCGAGGGCTACGGCACCCGTTTCACGGTGGAGGTGGCGGGCCGTGTGGCGGAGTTCGCGCTGCCGGTGCCCGGCGAACACAACGTTCTGAACGCCCTGGCCGCCATCGGGGTGGGATCCGAGATGGGCCTCGGCTTTGAGGAGATTGCCGAAGGCCTGCGGCGCGTGAGCCTGTCGGCCATGCGCCTGGAGATCCGCCCGTGGGCCCGCGGGGAAATCATCAACGACGCCTACAACGCCAATCCCACATCAACCAGAGCGGCCCTGGCAGTCCTTTCGGACCTGGCGGGAGGCCGCCCCAGGGTGGCCGTGCTGGGGGACATGCTGGAACTCGGCCCCCGGGCCGAAGCCGGGCACCGCGAGGTGGGGGAGGCGGCGGCCCGGTACGCGGACTATCTTGTGGCCGTGGGTGACCTGTCGCGATATACGGCGGAAGGCGCCCTGGCGGCAGGTCTGCCGCCGGATCGGGTGTACTGGTGCGCGGACCGGGAGCAGGCCGCCGGCGTCCTCCGGGACCTCCTGCGGGGGGACGAACTCGTACTGGTCAAGGGTTCCCGGGGGATGCGCATGGAAGAAATCGTGGCCCGGTTGACCCTCTCCGAGGGTGCGCAAGCCCATGGGTGACTTCGGGTGGGCTTTTCTGGTCTCTTTGGCGGTTACTCTGGCCAGCGGCCCGCTGGTCATTCCGTTGCTCCGCCGCCTGAAGTTCGGGCAGTGGGTACGCGAGGACGGTCCGGCCCGACATCTCACCAAGGCCGGCACCCCTACCATGGGCGGCATTATGTTTCTGGCCGGAATCGCCGTCAGCGGCCTGGTTTTCTTGCGTTCCTCACCTGAGGGCCTGCTCATGCTGGCGGCTACCCTCGGTTTCGGGGCCATCGGGTTCGTCGACGACTTCCGAAAGGTGGTGTTGAGGCGGCCCCTGGGCCTGCGCGCCCGGGAAAAGCTGCTGGCTCAGGCCCTGCTCGCCGCCCTGGTGGGTGCCATGGCCGTTTCCCACCTGGGCCGGGGGACCGATTTCGTGGTCCCCTTTTCGGGCTACGTGGTGCCGGGCGGCTGGCACCTGGACTGGGACTGGTGGATATATCTCATCCTTGAGGTGCTGGTGATCGCGGGCACGGCCAATGCCGTCAACCTGACCGACGGGCTGGACGGGCTGGCCGCCGGCGTAACCGTTCCGGCCGCCCTGGGCCTGAGTGCCATCGCCGCCGTCACCGGGCGTTCGGGTGTGGCGGTATTCCTGGCGGCCCTGGTGGGAGGCTGCCTGGGGTTTCTCTGGTACAACCACTACCCGGCCAGGGTTTTCATGGGGGATACCGGGGCCCTGGCCCTGGGAGGGGCCCTGGGTACCGCGGCCGTGATCACCAGGAGCGAACTTTTCCTGCTGGTGATGGGCGGGGTATACGTGGCAGAGGCCCTTTCCGTAATTTTGCAGGTGATCTCCTTTCAGCTGACCGGACGCCGTATTTTTAAGATGAGCCCACTCCACCACCACTTCGAGCTGTGCGGGTGGTCCGAGGTGCGGGTGGTACGTACCTTCTGGCTGATCGGCGTGGTTCTGGCGGCCGTGGGGCTGGCCGGGCTATACCGGCTGGGCTGAGAACCCGGCCGGGGCAATAGCTGAGTTGGGGGCGCAAGGACATGGACTGGCGTGGCATGAAGGTGACCGTGGTTGGGGCCGGCGAAAGCGGGCTGGGGGCCGCGGGGCTTTTGCTGTCCCGGGGGGCGCAGGTGACCGTGGCCGACGCCAGCGCACGGCTGGAGCCGGAACGTCAGGCGGCCCTGCAGGAATTGCGGCGCAGGGGTGCGCGTGTGCACCTGGGCGGGTATCCCGCAGATCTGGGAGACCTGGTGGTGCTCAGTCCCGGGGTACCGTCGACCGTTCCGCCCGTAGTGGAGGCCCGCCGGCGCGGGATACCCGTGTGGGGGGAATTGGAGCTGGCCTGGCGTTGCGCCCGGGCGCCGGTGGTGGCCATCACCGGCACCAACGGCAAGACCACCACCACCGCCCTGATCGGCGCCATCTGCCGGGCGGCGGGCATACGCACCGGCGTGGCGGGCAACATCGGCACGGCCCTGAGCGCGGTGGTGGACCGGTACGGTCCCGACGACCTCCTGGTGGTAGAGGTTTCGAGTTTTCAACTGGAGACCGCGGAAACCTTCCGGCCCCGCGTGGCCGTGATCCTCAACGTTACGCCGGACCATCTGGACCGCCACGGCACCATGGAGGCCTACGTCGACGCCAAGGCCAGGATCTTTGCCCGACAGGGGGAGGGGGACTTCACGGTGCTCAACGCCGACGATCCCGCGACCCCGGCCCTGGCGGCCCGCACCCCGGGACGCGTCCTCTACTTCAGCCGGCATGGGATTGTGGCCCAGGGCACCGGGGTGGAGAACGATTTCATTACGGGCCGACTTGACGGGCGTGTCTTCGATTTCGGGCCGGTGGCCGACGTGGCCCTGCCGGGTGCCCACAACCTGGAAAACTGTCTGGCCGCCGCCGCGGCGGCCCTGGCCCTGGGCATCGACGCCGACGTGGTCAGGCACGTCCTGCGGGGCTTTCCCGGGGTTCCCCACCGCCTCGAGCCGGTGGCCACCATCGACGGGGTGCGCTACGTCAACGATTCCAAGGGCACCAATCCCGGGGCCACCATCAAGGCCCTGGAGGCCTTCGACGCCCCCATCGTACTCATCGCGGGGGGCAAGAACAAGGGGGCGGACTTCAGCGAGCTGGCCCGCAAGATCAGGGAAAGGGTGCGCGCGCTGGTGGTTCTGGGCGAAAGCGCGCCGCTGCTGACGGCCGCGGCCCGCGCGGCGGGATGTGAGGTGATTCTGGAGGCCGAGTCCCTGCCGGAAGCGGTCCACCTGGCCAGGGCCGCGGCCCGGCCGGGAGACGTGGTTCTGCTTTCCCCCGCGTGCGCCAGCTGGGACATGTTCCGCAACTACGAGGAGCGCGGGGACCTGTTCCGGCAGGTAGTGCTTCAACTGGGGAGGGGATGAGGTGCGCAAGAACCCGCCCGATTTCCTCCTGTTGCTCAGCGTCATCATCCTGGTGGCCCTCGGCGTCATCATGGTTTTCAGCGCCAGCGAATACAGCACGCTGGTGCGTTACAACGATAGCTTTTACTTTTTCAAGAGACAGGTGGTGTGGGCCGCCATAGGGTTCGCCGCCATGTTCGTGGCCCTCAATTACGACTACCGGCGGCTCAGGCGCTGGGCCGGTCTGGCCCTGATTCTGGCCTTCGTGCTTCTGGTTGCCGTGTTCGTTCCCGGGGTGGGGCGTTCTTCCCACGGCGCCTCGCGCTGGATCGGGATGGGGCCCCTCACCTTTCAACCTTCGGAACTGGCGAAACTCTGTCTCATCCTGTTCGCGGCCCACCATCTGGCGGGGGCCAGGGGCCGGATCGGTGAGGTGCGCACCTGGCTGCCCCTGCTGGGGGTCACGACGGCCGCGGCCGGGCTGGTGCTGGCCCAACCGGACCTGGGGTCCGCCGCCAGCCTGACGGGAACGGTGATGGTAATGCTCTTTGCCGCCGGGCTGCCCTGGGGGCACCTCGTAGCCCTGGGGCTGGCGGGAACGGCGGCGGTGGCCGCGGCCATTTATGCCGAATCCTACCGTTTCCGGCGTTTCATGGCCTTCCTCGACCCCTGGCGCGACCCGCAGGGAAGCGGGTTTCACATCATTCAGTCCCTGTACGCCCTGGGTTCGGGGGGGTTGCTGGGCGTGGGCCTGGGGCATGGGCGGCAGAAACTCCTCTATATCCCAGAGCAGCACACGGACTTCATCTTCGCCGTGCTGGGGGAGGAACTGGGATTTGTAGGCGCGGTTCTGGTCCTGGGCCTCTTCCTGCTCTTCATCTGGCGCGGGCTGCGGGTGGCCATTACCTCCGGCGACCCCTTTGCCACGTTGTTAGCCACCGGCATTACGGCCAATATCGGGCTACAGGCCATAGTTAACATCGGGGTGGTTACGGGAAGCCTTCCCGTTACGGGCATTACGCTTCCCTTCATCAGTTTCGGCGGCACCTCCCTCATCCTGTCCCTGGTCCAGGCGGGGATACTCCTGAATACCTCGCGTTTTGCGAGGTGACCCTCATGGGCGTGCGTTGCGTGGTCACGGGCGGCGGCACGGGGGGCCATATTTACCCGGCCCTGGCCATCGCCCGCGGTTTGCGGGAAAGGTACGGAGCGGAAGTCCTGTACGTAGGGACCGACCGCGGCCTGGAGGCGGACCTGGTTCCCCGCGCGGGATTACCCTTTGCCGCCATCAGCGCCGGGGGCCTGCGCCGCCGCGTGGACCCCGGTAACCTCGCCGTTCTGGCGCGCACGGTGCGGGGTCTTTTTCAGGCTTGGGCCCTGCTGGGCCGCTGGAAGCCCGCCGTGGTGGTGGGCACCGGGGGTTACGTTTGCGGACCCACGGTCCTGGCAGCCGTGGCGCGCGGAATCCCCACCTTCATCCACGAGCAAAATGCCTATCCCGGGCTAACCAACCGCCTGCTGGCCGGCCTGGTGCGGCAGGTGGCCCTGACCTTTCCCGAGGCCGCGGCCCACCTGCCGCGTCGGGCCAGGGTCGTGGTCACCGGGCTACCGGTGCGGCCCGAAATCGTTACGGCGGACCGGGGTGCGGCGCGGCAGGCCCTGGGTATCGATCCGCACACCAGGGTGCTGCTGGTTTTCGGGGGTAGCCGGGGAGCCCGCAAGATCAACGATGCCATGATCGGGGTGCTGGAGGCCCTCTCCGGCAGACCCGGGGTGCACGTCATTCAGGCCACCGGTAAGGCCGAATACCGGGATTACGCGGCCCGCCTGGAGGCCGCAGGAATAAAAATTGGCTCCGGTGGGAATATTACCCTTACGCCCTACCTCTACGACATGGCCCAGGCCCTGGCGGCCGCGGATCTGGTGGTGTGTCGTGCCGGTGCTTCTACCATTGCGGAACTCACCGTGAGGGGTTTGCCGGCCGTTCTGGTGCCCTATCCCCACGCCACGGCGCGGCACCAGGATTACAACGCCCGGGCCTGCGCCCGGGCCGGGGCCGCGGTGGTGATCCCGGACCGGGAGCTTGACGGACCGCGCCTTCTGGCGGTCGTGGGACAGCTCCTGGGCGACGAGGAACGATTGCGCGCCATGGGGGCCGCCAGCCGCCGGCTGGCGCGTCCGCAGGCCTTAGAGGATATCCTGGGCTGCATAGAGAAGATTATGCGTCAGTAGCGCCACAGGTACGTTCGGCCGCGCGGGGGACAAGTTGCCCCTCCCGTCGACCCGTGCATAAGATAGAGGCGGGGAGTGGGATGGTGGATCTTACGCCACGCTGGGTACACCTCATTGGTATAGGCGGGGCGGGAATGAGCGGTCTCGCCAGGATCCTGCTCGAACTGGGGTGGAAGGTCAGCGGTTCGGACCTGAAACTTTCGCCCGTGACGGACCGGCTGGTCTCCCTGGGGGCCACGGTCTTTCGGGGGCACGCCGCAGAATATGTGGGGCCCTGCGATCTCGTGGTGGTCTCCAGCGCCATCAAACCGGACAACCCGGAACTCGCCGCGGCCCGGGCCCGCGGCATTCCGGTGCGGCACCGGGGCGAGATGCTGGCCGAGTTGATGAGGCTACGGAAGGGTATCGCGGTGGCCGGGGCCCACGGCAA
>DYER01000002.1 GCA_020725605.1 Ammonifex sp.
CCACCCTCACCGAGGTGCCCATCGTGAAGGCCCTGCTGGACCTGGGCATGGGGAAGGGCCCGGCCCTGTCGCTGCTGCTGGCCGGCCCGGCCCTGAGCCTGCCCAACATGGTCGTCATTGCCCGCGTCATGGGCGTGCAGAAAACCGCGGTGTACGTCTCGCTGGTGGTGGTTATGGCCGCCCTTACGGGTTACCTGTTCGGACTGCTGGTGGCCTGACCCGGCGGCCGCACCGCTTCGCAACCGAGGAGGGAGACTATGTTCGGACGGCGCAGGCAAACCCCGGAACCCGCGGTCGCCACCCTGGAGGTCGGCGGCCGGAGGGTGGGGGTGGTGGGTCTGGAGGAGATCCTCGAGGAGGTCCGGGGCCTCGGTCTCGAAGACCCCGTGCGGCTGGAGGAGGAACTGCTCGGCCGCTTCCGGCGCCGGAACTTCGTCCCCGACACCGCGGCCGGGCAGTACGCCCGGGCCCTCAGGCGGGCCTACGCGCGGCGCTTTAACCTCCCGCAATGCGATCCCGGAGAGGAGGTGGCGACGAAGGCCATGGAGATCAAGGTGCTGGGGCCGGGCTGCGCCCGCTGCCAGGCCCTGGAGAAGGAAGTGCTCAACGTCCTGGCCGAGCTCGGCGTGGCCGCCGACGTGGAAAAGGTCCAGGACCCGGACCGCATCGCCCAGTACGGGGTCTTCATGACCCCCGGCCTGGTGGTCAACGGTAAGGTCAGGGTTGCCGGCCGGGTGCCCGGTAAGGCCGAACTCAAGAAGATCATCGCGGAGGAGATTTCCTGAGCGCACGCTGTGCGTACCCGGCGGGTGCCCGGACCCGTGGCCGGACGTCCGGCCGTCGGGTACGGGCCGCGGCGTGGTCGGCGCGCGGCCCGGGGAAGGCCTTTCCCGGACGGTGCGGGACCGGATGCGACGGGGCCGTCGCGGAGGCTTGAGGGTACCTCTCTGGTCTGCACGTGCTGATCTCGGTGCGGACCGGCGAGGACCGGGTTCTCGCGGCCGCCGACATTCTGCGGCGCCACGGGGCCCAGGACGCGAGACCTGCTGACCCCGCGGCGGCCCGGTAGGGGCCCCGGCTGCGCCGGGTGGATGGGCGCGCGGACCAGGCCCGAGGAGGTGAGACGGATGGACCGGCGACCGCTGCGGGTACTGTTCCTGTGCACGCGCAACTCCTGCCGCAGCCAGATGGCCGAGGGCTGGGCGCGGCACCTGAAGGCGGGGCAGATCGAGGCCTACTCCGCCGGCACCGCGCCTACCGGCGTCCACCCCCGGGCCGTGCGGGTCATGGCCGAGGCCGGGGTGGACATAAGCGGCCAGCGCGCCAAAAGCGTGACGGAATTCGCCGGGCGGGAGTTCGACGCGGCCGTCACCCTGTGCGACGACGCGCGCGAGGGGTGTCCCTTCTTCCCGGCCAAAAAGCTGGTGCACCGGACCTTCGAGGACCCGGCCGCGGCCACCGGCAGCGAGGAAGAAGTCCTCGCCGCCTTCCGGCGCGTGCGGGACGAGATCCGCGCCTTTGTCCAGGGCATGCCGGACAACCTGCTCGGAAACGAAAACTAACGGGGAGTGACCGATAGGTGGCGGAGGCGAAACGACTTTCCACCCTGGAGAAGCTGCTCACCCTCTGGATCTTCCTGGCCATGGCCTTCGGGATCGCGCTGGGCTACTTTGCGCCCGGCGTGACCGATTTCATCGCCGGGATGCAGGTGGGCACGACCTCCATTCCCATCGCCGTGGGCCTGATCCTCATGATGTACCCGCCCCTGGCCAAGGTCAGGTACGAGGAGATGGGCCGGGTCTTCAGGGACGTCAGGCTGCTGGGCTTTTCCCTGTTCCAGAACTGGATCGCCGGGCCCGTCGTGATGTTCGTGCTGGCCATAATCTTCCTGCACGATTACCCCGAGTACATGATCGGCGTCATCCTGGTGGGGCTGGCCCGCTGCATCGCCATGGTCATCGTGTGGAACGAGCTGGCGGAAGGGGACCGCGAGCTGGCCGTGGGCCTGGTGGCCTTCAACGCCGTGTTCCAGGTGTTGTTCTACGCCGTGTACATCTGGCTCTTCATCACCGTGGGCCTGAACTGGCTCGGCCTGGTGAAAGGCCTGAACGTGAGCGTCTCCATGGCCGAGGCCGCCAAGACGGTCTTCATCTACCTGGGCATTCCCTTCCTGGGCGGCGTGATCACGCGCTTCTCGCTGCTCTCCCTGAAGGGCAAGGACTGGTACGAGAACGTGTTCGCGCCCAGGATCAGTCCCATCACGCTGGTGGCCCTGCTCTTCACCATCGTGGTGATGTTCTCGCTGAAGGGCGAGTACATCGTGCGCCTGCCCCTGGACGTGGTGCGGGTGGCCGTGCCGCTGGCCTGCTACTTCTTCCTGATGTGGTTCGTGACCTTTTTCGCGGTCCGGAAGCTCGGCGCGGGCTATCCGCAGACCACGGCGGTTTCCTTCACCGCGGCCAGCAACGACTTCGAGCTGGCCATCGCCGTGGCCGTGGCCATCTTCGGCATCGGCTCCAACCAGGCCTTCGCCACGGTCATCGGGCCCCTGATCGAGGTGCCCGTGCTCATCAGCCTGGTCAACGTGGCCCTGAAGTTCAGGGAGCGCTATTTCGGTGCTCCGGAGGCCCTGCGGGCCAGGGCCGGAGCCCGCTGAGGCCCGACCGCTCCGGCGTGTCCGCGGGTACCCGGGAACCCGGTACCCCGGGCACCCGTCAAACCGCAACCGGAGGTCGAAAATGTTGGAACCGCGCCGACTGGCCGCGTACTTTAAGGCCCTGGCGGACCCCACGCGCCTGCGCATCCTGGAGCTGCTGGCCGAACAGGAAATGTGCGTCTGCGAACTGATGGCCACCCTGAATCTGTCGCAGCCGCTGGTCTCCCACCATTTGCGGGTCCTGCGGCAGGCGGGCGTGGTGCGCGACGACCGCTGCGGCCGGTGGATCTGCTACCGGCTGACGCCCGAGTTCGTGCGGCTGTTCCGGGACTTCGAAAGCCGCATCGTGGGGCCCGCGGCCGCGGCCCTGGAAAGGGGCGTGCGGCCCTCGGCCGTACGGGGCGACCCCTCGGTGTGCGAGCGGCTCAGGGAGCGTTGCGCAACCCCGGCGGAGGACCGGCGGCACGGTGCCCCGGGCACCGACCGGCCGGCGGCGGCCGCGGAGCCGGAGGGCCGTACATGACCGGGGAGGACGTACCCCTGGCCGGGGAAAAAGAAAGGGTGTAAGACGGCGTTTTGAGACACCAAAACACTTGAGGCGGGTAATACCGCAGGTTAACGGCGGCGCACAGGGCATGGATACCTTTGTTGAAGGCCCACGAGTGGAGTATAGTGGAAGTGACGGCTCCGGGGTAGCCGCCGGCGGTGAGAGCGTACCGGGGAGCGTGGCCGAAGGGGAGGAGGGGCCGGCGTGAGGGTCCTCCCGGTGGCCCCGTATGCGGGAGTGCCGCGCTACGAAGGGAAAAGGCCGGTTCCTTTTCCCCCGCCGGGTTCGGCGAACAACCTGAGGGGATGCGGAATTGGTGAAACTGGCCGCGGCCAGCGGGTGCCGCGGTCTGTTTATCACCGCACCAGGGTCGACCTGCTGCGGGTTTCCATAATGACCCCCTTACCCCGGTACGGCCTTATGGGAGCAAATGGAAAAGGAAGGGCGGATATTCGACCGGAATTGGAGCAAAGATAACGGCAATCATGTGGTCTTCCGGCCCGGGCGGCTGTCGCCGGAGCGGCTCCAGGAAGGTTTCCGGTACGTCCTGCGGGAGGGCTGTTCGGGGCGTGGCATCTGGCGGCGCCTCGCGGGATGGCACCGGTACGCCTTGCCGTTCGGTTCCATGAGTCCCGTCTTTCATCGGGGGGTGCGGAACTACCTGCGTCGGACCGCCGAGCCATGACACGGTGGGAAATCGCTGCACACCTGAGGGAAAGCTATAGTTCCTGTGATCCGGGAGGGAACAGCGGTGGGTTTGCTCATCGTCCGCAAGCGGGTGCAAAAGAAGGCCGATTACCTCAAATTGCGGTTCCTCCTGCAGAACTTTCTGGCCCGCCGGGCAATCCGGGAGCTGTTGCGGCGGGCAGAAGACGGACGGTTGTACGTGGAACACGTCCTCAACCGCTACGCGGCCGGGGCCGAGGTGCCCGAGGTGAGCGGCATGGGGCGGCAGGCCCTTTTGCGCTTCTTCGCGATGGCGGCCGAGGCTCTGGGTGTTCCGGAGGAACGGTTCCGCGCCAGCCTGCAGCAACCGAGCATCCGGCGTACCATCGTCAACGCGCTGCAGACCATCGACCACTTCGGCATCACCTTCCCCCAGCGTTTTTATGCTCCCCTGATGGTGGTGTGGAACTTCACCTGGGCCTGCAACCTTCGCTGTCAGCACTGTTACCAGAACGCCGGGCCGTTGCGGCCCGCCCGGCTGGGTTGCGAGGAACTGGCCCTGGAAGAAAAGCTGGCCGTGGTGGACCAGATCGCGGACAGCAACATCCCCACCCTTTCGTTTTCCGGGGGCGAGCCCCTGATCCACCGCGACTTCTGGCCGGTGGCCGCAAGGGCGCGGGAGCGGGGCCTGTACCTTTCCATCAACACCAACGGGACCCTGATCACCGAAGAGGTGGCGCGCCGGCTGGAGGAACTCGACTTCGCCTACGTGGCGGTGAGCGTGGACGCCCCTGCACCCGCGGAGCACGACCGTTTCCGGGGCGTGCCGGGGGCGTGGGAGCAGACCGTGGCTGGCATCAGGCACCTGACCCGCACCGGGGTGACCACGGTACTCTCCTTCACGATCACCCGGGACAACTACCGCCGGTTGCCCGACATGTTCCGTCTGGCCGAAGAACTGGGGATGGACAAGGTCATGGTCTACAACTTCATCCCCACGGGGCGGGCCCGGGAAATCTTGGAACGGGACCTGACGCCGGAAATGAGGGAGGAGGCCCTCAACATGATGTACGAGTACGCGGCCGCTGGAGGGTCCCTGTGCAGCACCGCGCCCCAGCTGGGACGCCTGTGCGTGGAGCGCGGCCGTCCGGACCTCGTTCCCCTGGCCCACACCGGGCCCGGTCGGGTGAAGGAACTCGGCGTGCTGGCGGACCTCATCGGCGGCTGCGGCGTGGGCCGGGCCTATGTGGCCCTGCAGCCCGACGGGCGGGTGACCCCGTGCGTCTACATGCCGGAGGTCACCATCGGGCACGTGCGTGAAAAGTCCCTGCTGGAGATATGGCACGGTACGCCGCTGCTCGCCCGGCTGGCGGACCGGCGCGACCTCAAGGGGCACTGCGGCAGCTGCGACTACCGTGAGGTTTGCGGGGGGTGTCGGGCGCGCGCCTACGCTTATTTCGGCGACTTCAAGGCACCCGATCCGGGGTGCGTCAATAACAGCGCGGCGTACCACGCATACTGGCGAGGCCGGGAACTCTGCTACGGCGCGTAATCGACACCAATATATGGTGCTTCTCCAGGCGACCCGGCAGGGCGGGGGCCGGACCTGCCGGCGCATCGTGTCACTGCTCGGAAACCATCCGGAATGGGACTGCCGGTCCGCGCCACGGCCGATACTCCCAACCCGTGGCCGCGCGGGGCGGTGGGGCGGAACGGGCGTGTGAGGGCTGAGAATACGAGACCGCCGTGAGGCGCGGCCGGAAAAGCCGGCACCGCGCCCGGCCCGACCACCGCTTCGCGTACTCCTCAAGAATCGTGGGGAGGCGGCCGCGAATCTGGTACGGAACTTGCAAAGGTGGCCGGCGGCGGCCTGCCGGTTTGAAGGGGCCGCCGGGGATTGCCTGTCAGGATACATGACGCCTTTTGCCCTGCTCCCGGGGCGGAAAGGAAAGGGCTTCGCAGAGGTGAATCCCGACCTTATGGAGGCGGCATGGCAAGCGCTCTTCTACCCCGGCGCGGTGGTGGTAGTCGGCGCCTCGCCGGACCTCACCAAGCCCGGCGGCATCGTGGTGGACAACCTGCGCCGGGGAGGCTTCGGGGGTCCCATCTACCCGGTGAACCCGAAGTACCGCGAGATCGACGGTTTGACCTGTTTTCCGGACGTAAGTTCCGTTCCCGGAGCGGCGGACCTGGCGGTGATTGCGGTGCCGGCGGCCCGTGTGATCCCGGCCCTGGAGGAGTGCGCCGGCAAGGGCGTCAGGGCAGCCGTCGTTTTCAGCTCCGGTTTCGGCGAGGTGGACGAAGCGGGCGAGGAGCTGCAGGAAGAGCTGAGGAGGGCCGCGGCCCGCCTGGGTCTGCTCGTCTGCGGGCCCAACGGCATGGGCGTGGTCAACCGCCACCACCGGCTGCAGGCCGCCTTTGCCTACGGTTACGAGTTCCCCGCCACCGACGGTTTGTGGGACCCCGGCATCGCGCTGATCAGCCAGAGCGGCGGGGTCGGTTGTACGGTGCTGACCGCTTGCACGGAATCGGGGATGGACGTGGCCTTCTACGTGAGCAGCGGCAACGAGGCGGCCACCGATTTCGCGGACTACCTGGCCTACTTCGCGCGCCACCCCGAGGTAAGGATCGTTGCCGGCTACATGGAGGGGGTCAGGGACGGCGCCAAGCTGGCCGCGGCCCTGGACCTGGCGCGGGAGGCAGGCAAGCCGGTCGTCGTCCTGAAAACGGGACGGTACGAGGCCTCGGCCCGGGCCGCCCGCTCCCACACCGGGGCCCTGGCCGGATCCGCCGCCGTCTACGCGGGGTTTTTCCGCCAGAAGGGGGTCATCCAGGTACAGGACATGGCCGAGATGGCGGCGGTGCTCGCCATACTGGCCGCCGGCCGCCGGCCGGAAGGCAAGAGGGTGGCCATTCTGGCCTCCTCGGGGGGCCACGCCGTCCTGGTGGCGGACCGGTGCGCGGAGGCGGGCCTGGAAGTGGTGCCCCTCGCGCCCCAGACGCGCGAAAGGTTGCGGCCCCACCTGCCCTCCTTCGCGGCGACGGGCAATCCGGTGGACTTCACGGGGCTGGACCTGCTGCGCCCCGGCCTGCTCCGGGACGCCGCAACGGTTGTGGCTTCAGATCCGGGCGTAGATGCCCTGGTCCTGTCCCACTGGCTAAGCGAGACCGTGGATTCCCCGGGCCAGCTGAAGGCGCTGGAGCAGGCCACGGACAAGCCCGTACTGCTGGTGGGTACCATTCCCGGCCGTTCACCCGGGCCGGCCGTGCCCCAACTGCTGCGGCACGGCGTAGTCTTCGTCGCCGACGCCGGGACCGCAGCCCGCGCCCTGGTGGCCGTGGCGCAGCACCGGGGGAAACTGCGCCGCGCCGGTGCGGTCCGAGTGGCGCCCCCCGAATCCGCCACGGCGGTACCGCCGGGTCTGCGCTCTCTGCCCCCGGGCACGCTGCTTGGTGAAAGGGAGGCCAAGGAACTCCTGGGCTCTTACGGCATTCCCGTGGTACCGGAGAGGGCCGCCGCCACGCCGGAGGAGGCGGTACGGGCGGCCGCGGAACTGGGATATCCGGTGGCGGTGAAGGTGGACGCACCCGGACTGAGCCACAAGACCGAGATCGGCGGCGTGCGGCTCAACCTCGCCGATGCCGGGGCGGTGCGGGAGGCCTTCGCCGCCGTTACCGCGGCCGGGGAAAAGGCGGGCGCCGTGGTGCGGGGCGTGCTGGTGAGCAAAATGCTAACCGGCGGGGTGGAGGTGCTGGTGGGCGTCACCCGCGACCCGGTGTTCGGTCCGGTATTGAGCTTCGGGCTGGGCGGCATCTGGGTGGAGATCCTGCGGGACGTGGCCCTGAGGACGCTGCCCGTAAGCGAGGAAGACCTGTGGGAGATGGTCCGGGAAGTCAAGGGATACCCCTTGCTGACCGGCGCGCGCGGCCGGCCCCGGGGTGATCTGGAGGCGCTGGTCCACGTGATGCTCAAGGTGGCACGGCTCGCTCAGGATTGGCCCGCCCTCAAGGAACTGGACGTCAACCCCCTGTTTGTCCTGCCGGAAGGACGGGGGGTATGCGCGGTGGACGCGCTGGTGGTGCTGTAGCCGGCATGCCCGACGGGGAGACCCACCGGGGCACAGACCATGCTCCGCCTGTTTTCCTCGCACCGGGGGTACTTCAGGGCCGGGGCCTCCGCTATTCTGCTGCGCATGGAAGGCGAGCCTCCTTCAGCTTTTCAGGATGCGCCCTCGGGCCGCGTTTCGGCGGGGTTTTACTTGACCAACCAGGCCGGCGCGGTGTATAATACACCTGCAACGGGAGCCCGAAGGCCCCGCCACTGAGGATCACCGAACCACGGAGAAGCGGCCCAGGGAGGGCCGGTGTCGTCCGTGGTTTTTTTGGTTGTGGAGGCCGCAATGCGCATTGCCGTAATCGACGGTCAGGGCGGCGGTATCGGACGCGTTATAGTAGAGAAGTTGCGGCGCGTCCTGCCGGAAGCCGAGATCCTGGCCCTGGGAACAAATGCCGTGGCCACGGCCAGCATGTTGCGGGCCGGGGCCAGCGAAGGGGCTACCGGCGAGAACGCGGTGCTGTTCAACGCCGGGCGGGTGGATTTCATCGTCGGCAGTCTGGCCGTGGTGGTGCCCCACGGCTTCCTTGGGGAACTCACGCCGGCCATGGCCGCGGCGGTTGGCGCCAGTCCGGCCCCCAAGATCCTCCTACCCCTCAACCGCGCCAACATCGAGGTGGTGGGGGTGCTACCCGAACCCCTGCCCCACCTGGTAGACATGCTGGTAGGGCGGGTGCAGCAGTTTTGCGCGGCGGCCGCCGGGGCGCCCACGGAGGGCATCCCGGCTGGTATATAGCGCTGCTCCCGGGTCACCACGAAGGTGGCTTCAACACGTAAGGGGGGCGCAGCGCGCCCAACCTCCTCACTTTCGGTTGGCGCTCGACTACGACGCCAACCCCTTTCCTCCAGTGGGCCGGTTTCGCCGCCGGCCCCTTTTTGTGCGCCCTGCGCGCGCCCCGACCCGGTGGTGAGAGTCCGCCGCGGCGGGGCACCACAGGCCCGCCGGCCCCGGGGCAACGGCGCCCGTGGCGGGGTAAGGTCCGGAGGAAACCGGAGGCAAAGCCCCGGCCCGCCGCCCGCCGGAAAATTTTCTTCTGGCAGGGGTTGCCCTGCCGGTCGCCCCTGTGGTAAAATTCTGTCGGTCGAAAAAGGAGCCAGAAGGCTCTGCGAGGCGGAACGCAAGCCACGAAGGCGGGTCCGCATTACGGATTGTGCCGGCGTGGCTTTTTGTGTGTTCGGGAGGGGCCGACGGACCTCTACCGGATGGTACGCCGCGTCCCGGTATTGCTTTTCACATGGCGGGAGGGGCACGGGTGGTCGCACGCCTGTGGGAGATCGGCCTGCTGGCCGCGGTCGTGGTCTTCGGGGTCAAGATCGGGCTGGCCCTGGGCTTCAGCGGCCTGCGCCCGAGGGTCAGCCTGGCCCTAATGGCCGGCTACGGGCTGGTTCTCTACGCGCTGGCCCTGCTTGCCGCCCGCCACACCGGCGCGCTCTACGCCCTGGCCACCAGGTACAACTACGTGCTGTTTCTGGCCATGGCCGCGGTCATCCTGTGGGCCGGGCTGCACGTCCTGCGGGAGTGGGAGTGCTGCGGCCGCGACGCGGCCCGGTGGGGATGGGTGGCCCTGGCCGCGCCCTGCCCCTGCTGCTTCGGGGCCGTGCTTCTGGCCGTGGTGCTGGCCGCGCCGGTGCTGGAGGTTTCCGTGGGGCTTCTGGGCCGCTACACGGCCGCGGCCCTGGTGGCCTCGGGCACCGTCACCTACCTGCTGGCGGACCGCATCACGCGTCTCGTGCGTCGGCCCTACCCCGTACTGCTAGGTCACCTCATGCTGCTGGCCGGATTCTACTTCCTGGCTTCCGCGCTGGTCATACCCCAGATGGCCACCCTGGAGCGCGTGCGCTTCGCCCCGCTGGTGGTGCCGCCGCCCGGGACCATGGCCGGCCTGGGTGCGCTGGTGGCGGTGCTGCTGGGCCTGGGGGCGTGGGCCGGCCACCGCCGGGGACTGCTGAGATGAGGGGATGAGAGCGTGCCGCTGCCCGGGAGTGAGTGGCTGGCCAAAGTTCTCCACCTGGCCAGCCAGAGTTTGCTGATCCCGGTCATCGGTGGCCTGTTGCTGTTCCTCGTTTACACGCTGGTGGAGCTGGGCGGACTGGTGGCCGAGTACGGCATGCGCCGGCGGGTGGGTGCGGCGCAGGTGGGCGAACTGCTGGAGGCCCTGCAGGGGTCCCACGACGCCGCGAAGGTGCTGGCCAGCGCGGCCCTCACGCCCGGCCAGAAGGCGGTGCTGGAGCGCATCCTGGCCCGCGAGCACCTGGCGCCGGCGGCTCTCAAGGCCTACGCCCGCCGGGTGCTGGAGGAGGAAGAACTGATCCGGGCCCGGGCGGTGGAGCGTACGGACCTGGTGGCCCGGCTGGGACCGGCCCTGGGACTCATGGGCACCCTGATTCCCCTGGGTCCGGGCCTGGCGGCCCTGGGGGCCGGTGACGTGCGCGGCCTGGCGGAAGCGGTGATCATCGCCTTCGACACCACGGTGGTGGGACTGGCCGCCGGCGGAGTGGCCTACTTCATCTCGCGGGTGCGGCGGCGCTGGTACGAGGACTACCTGGCCACCCTGGAAGCGGTGGCCGAGGCCCTGCTGGAGGCCCTGGAGCGTGCTAAGGAAAAGAAGGCTGTTGCGTCCTGGCGCGGAAGAGGTTGACCCCCTGGCCGGGGCCGCCAACCTGGTTGACGCCATACTGGTCTTTGCCTGCGGGCTGCTGGTGGCGCTGGTCCTTTCCTGGAACCTCCACAGCATCATCTTCAGCAACCTGACCGGCCAGGAAAAGAGGGCCATCCTCCAGACCATCAGGGAAGTGGTGCAGATCCGGCAGGGACAGGAACTCAGGGACCTCCCCGAACTGGTGCAGGGGAAGGGCGAGGGGTACCAGGAGATGGGTACGGTCTACCTGGATCCCAGGACAGGCAAGCTCATCATGGTCACCCCCGGCCGCGGCGGAACGGGAACGCGGCCGCAGGAGTGAGGAACCGGCGGGCGGCTTTACGCCCCGCTGCGTATTAGGGGGATGGTCTGCGGGTAGGCATACTGACCGGCGGGATACCGTGATGGGCCCGGCCGATTTCCGTTCGGCGTGGCCTCTGATACTGGCCAGGGGCAGCGGGCCGGTCTCTGGCGCGTGGCCGTGCCGGCGGGTCAGCCGGAGCTAACCGGCATTCACAGGCTGCGTGACCATACCAAAGTGCATACTACGGGGAAGGGGATCATGAAGGTCCGGAACTCCCGCGGAAGGGAGGCCGGGCCTTTTTTAGTGCTTGCAGAGGATAGCGCAGGCCGAGAACGCAGGCCGGTACGTCTTTACGGGAGGTGGCGCTCATGCTCGGCCTCCAGGCGGCGTTCCTCTCCCTTGTAGGAGGTGTGCTCCTCGGCCAGCGGGCGTCCGCCTTTGAGCAGACCCCTGGCTCCGGTCACGGGGTCGCCGGGCAGGGGAGGATGACCAGCCGGCCCTCCTTCTCCATGACCAGGGCCCGTCCGGGGGCCCGGAGGCCGCACTTTTTGCGCAGGGCGGCGGGGATGAAGATCCGAAGTGAGGGTAAGGGGGAAGGTCGCTTGAGGGGGAGAAATGGCGGCGGGTTAACTTGCGAACTGATGGTCATGGTACTGAGCCTCCTTTTCTTCGGGTGGGTCGCGGGCCGGAGCGGGCCCGGCGTGGCCGGGGAGGTTTACGCCACGGGTGCGGCCTCGGTGAGCGGTGAGGCCTACGCCGACGGGCAGGGGACCCTCGGTGCCGCCGGGCTCGGCGTGAGCGGCAGCCTCTACGCTGCGGGGCAGGGCGTGGCGGGAGCGGTGTACGGATCCGGGGTGCGGGTTTTCGTGGTGCACTCCGCCACCAGCGCGAAGCTGGTCGTGGACGCGGTGGGGCAGCTGCTTCAGAATCCCACCGTGGCGCAGGAAGTGTACTTCCGGGTCCGCAGCACCCAGCAGGTGGCCGATACGGGCGAGGCGGAACTGAGGGAATTCCTGGAGCAATCGGACATCGTCCTGATCGAGTGGTTGTACAGGCCCGGCATGCTGAAAATCCAGACCATCCTGGAGCAGAACCCCGGCCTGCTCACCCCCGAGAAGGATTTCATCGTGGTTGACAGCGAGGTCTCGCTGGCCCGGTACACCACCATAGGCGGGCAAAGGGTTTTCGACGGCCTCGACGACGCCATCCTGAGCGAGATTCTCGACGTGGACAACGAACCCGACGCCCAGGCCAAACTGAGCGTCTGGGAGCAGGCCTACCCACAAGTTAAGCCGTGGAGCGACGTGCGGCGCTACTACGAGGCGCGGGGAACCGAGAATTGCATCGAGCAGCTGAAGCTGGTCCTCAGCCGGTGGGCCGAGCGGAACAACCGTCCGGAACTGGTGCTGGGCTACGCTCCCTACAAGTCCGTACCCCGGCAGATGCTGTACTCACCGTGGGACAAGCGGACCTATACATCGGTAGAGGATTACGTCTACGCCGCCGAGACCCTGGGACACTGGCAGCCAGGGCGGCCGGTGGCCGGGCTCATCGAGTACGACTCGCCGGTGCTGGCCGGCAACACCGCGCACCTGGACCTGCTGGCGGAAAAACTGGAGGAGCAGGGCTTCAACGTGCTCCCGGTGGCGGCCAAGTACGGCGGGGACACTTACGAGGCCATGGTGAAGTTCTTCAGCACCGCGCCGAGCGGGACGGAGTGGGAGAAGAATCCCGATGCTTACGCCCGGCGGGTGGACGTGGTGGTTTCCTGCGGCTACTTCAGCCTGGGCTCCGGGACGAAGTACGAGCAGACCAACAGTTTCTTGCGCTGGCTCGACGTGCCCGTGCTCAGGGCCGTGACCTCCACCAAGCGGCCGCCGGAGGAATGGGAGGCCAGCGCCGAGGGCCTTCCCTGGGGCGAGGTTTACTACCAGATCGCCCTGCCCGAAATCCAGGGGATCGCCGAGCCCGTCTTCGTGGCCGGCCAGGGCACCTACGTGGACGACCTGACCGGCGCGGAGGTCACGGCCTACGTGCCCGTGCCGGAACGGATAGAACGGGTGGCCCGGAGGGCCAGGGCCTGGGTGGACCTGGCGCGCACGCCCCCCGCGGAGAAAAAGGTGGCCCTGATCTACTACAATTACCCGCCCGGGAAACAGAACATCGGGGCCTCCTACCTGGCCGTGCCCGACAGCATCCTCGGCATCCTGCGGGCCCTGAAGGAGAAGGGTTACCGGACGGGTGACGCGTTGCCGCAGGACGCGGAGGAACTGGTGTCCCTGTTGCTTCGGGCGGGCATCAACGCGGCCGGCTGGGCGCCGGGGGTTCTCGAGCAACTGAGCGGGCAGGTCATCCTGTGGCCCGCGGACCGGTACCGGCAATGGTTCGAGCGGCAGAGCGAGCTGGTGCAAAAGGAGATGATCGAGGGGCCCTGCGGGTACATCGAAGCCTACGTGCGCCGGGCACTGGAGCTGAACCAGCCCGCCCAGGCGCAAAAGACCGTGGCCGCCTGGCAGCGGGAGCTGCAAAGCCTGCTGTCCGGGATGGAGGGGCAAGACGCGGCCGCCCCGCTGCTCGACCGGATGGTCGCGGCCCTGAACCGGGTAATCGCCACCACCGGGGCGGAGCGGGAGCAGGCCTGGCAGGATTTCCTCCTGGCCAAGGAGCAGTTCAGGGCCCTCAACCTGCCCGGGATGTCCGGCTGGGGAGAGCCGCCGGGCAACGTAATGGTGGTGGAGCGCGGCGGAGAGAAATATCTGGTCATTCCCGGCCTGGTATTCGGGAACATCTTTGTGGGTCCGCAGCCGCAGCGGGGCTGGGAGGCGGACGCCGGCAAGCTCTACCACAACCTGGTTGTCCAGCCGCCCCATCAGTACCTGGCCTTTTACGCCTACCTGGAAGAGGAGTTCGGCGCCCACGCCCTGATCCACCTGGGGCGGCATGGCACCTACGAGTGGCTCCCGCACAAGCAGGCCCTCCTGACGCCCGCCGACTATCCGGACGTGGTGGTGTCGGACCTGCCCTCGATTTACGTTTATATCGTGGACGGCATCGGCGAGGGGTTGCAGGCCAAGCGGCGCGGGCTGGCGGTCGTAGTGGATCACCTCACGCCGCCCCTGCAGCCGACGGAGCTTTACGGGGACCTGGTGGAACTGAAGACCCTGGTGGAAGATTACGAGAAAATGGCCGGGGCCACGGAAGAGCTCCAGCTCAGGTTGCGGCAGAGCTACCTGGAGCAGATCAAGGCCAAAATAGCGGACCTGCATCTGGAGGCCGAGCTGCCGCCGGGCCTGGACGGGGACGAACTGGTGGAGGCCGTGCACCACTACCTGCTGGAACTGGAAAGCACCCTCATGCCTTACGGCCTGCACGTCTTCGGCACCCGGTGGGCCGACGACAAGGTGGCGGCCCTGGCCTGCGCCATGGTTTCCCTGGACGGCGGACCGAACGCGCCCTCCCTGCAGCGGGTGCTGGCGAAGACGCAAGGTTGGGACTACGACCGCGTGAGCGCGTCCCAGCTGGAGCAACTCAACCGGATGGCCCGCAGCGCGGTGGCGGCGTGCCTGGAGGAGCCTCCCTCGGTGGTGGCGGCGGCCTACACCGACGACCCCGGCCTGCAAGCGGAACTTTCCGGCGTGCTGGACACGGCGCGGGAGTACATCGAAAAAATCCTGGCCAGTTTCCCCAACGAGCTGGCCAATCTCCTCGACGCCCTGGACGGGCACTTCGTGGACCCCGGGCAGGGCAACGACCCCGTGCGCAATCCGGCGGCCCTGCCGACCGGCAGGAACTTCTACGGCCTGGATCCCTCCCAGCTGCCCACCAAGGCGGCCTACGAATTGGGCAGGAAGCTGGCCGACGAGGCCTGGCAGCGCCTGGTAAGCGAGGCGGCCGCCGCGGGCCAGCCGCCGCCGGAAAAGGTGGCCGCCGTAGTGTGGTGCGTCGAAACGGCCCGGGACGACGGCACCATGGTTTCCTTCGTCCTGCGGCTCATGGGAGTTCACCCGGTCTGGGATAGGGCCGGAGCCGTCAAGGGCAACGTAGCGCCGGACCCGCTGGACGAACTCAACCGGCCCCGTGTGGACGTGGTGGTGACCACCAGCGGCCTTTTCCGGGACATCTACGGGCAGGTGCTGGTGCTGATGGACCGGGGCTTCCGGCTGGCCCTGGCCGCCTCCTACAACCCCATCGTGCGGGACCATCCGGACCTGCAGGGGGCCCTGGACGCCGCGCTCCAGCCCCTCGCGGCGGCCAAGCTACTGGTGAAAGGGGACGACCCGCTGGACCGGAACTTCGTGGCCAGGCACTGGGTCGCGGCGGCGCAACACCTCCGGCAAAGCGGGTTGTCATCGGAACAGGCGGGGATCCTGGCCATCACCCGTATCTTTGCGCCGCCGGTTGGGGATTACGGCGCCGGCGTGTCCAAGGCGGTGGAACAGGCCTGGACCTGGGAAGACCGCGGTCAGATTGCGGACCTCTACCTGCAGCGCATGGGTCACGCCTATTCCGAGCAGATGTGGGGTGAGGCCCACCCCGAGTTACTGCGCAACCTGCTGGATGGAGTGACCGCCGCCTTCCATTCCCGCTCCAGCAACCTCTACGGGGTCCTCGACAACGACGACTGCTTCGACTACTTCGGCGGTCTGTCCATGGCCATCGGGCGGGTCAACGGGGGTCGGGCGCCCCAGAGCTACATCCTGTCGTACGCCAACCCCGCCCAGGCCCGGGTAATGACCCTGACGGAGTATCTCACCCGCGAGCTGCGCACCCGCTACTACAATCCGGAGTGGATCCGCGGGATGATGGAGATGGGCTATTCCGGGGCCCGGAGCCTCGACCGCGACTTTGTTGCCAATCTCTGGGGTTGGCAGGTTACCAATCCAACCCTGATCCAGGACTGGATGTGGAACGAGGTGGCCGACATCTACCTGAGGGACAAGTACGGCCTCGGGGTGCGGGACTGGCTGGCCGACGGCAACAACGCCTACGCCCTCATCAGCATCACCGGCGCCATGCTCACCGCGGCCCAGAAGGGCTTCTGGCAGGCCGACGAAGCCACCTTGCGGGACCTGGCCAACACCTGGGCGCGGACCATCATCCGGCACGGCCCGGCCTGCTGCGACTGCTCCTGCGGCAACGTCAAGATGATGCAGTGGGCGACCCAGTTCGTGGACAGCTCCCTGCTGCTCCAGCTCAACAACGTGCTGCAAAACGCCATCCGGCAGCCGGTCTTGAGTCCGGAGCAGCTGGCCGCGCTCACTCCGCGTGGGGGCAGTTCGGGGCGGCCCGCGGCCGCGGCCCCGCCGCCGGCGCCCAGGCCGGAAACGCCGCAGCCGGAGCAACCCAAACCCGAAGAGGCGCGGCCTCCGCAACCAGAAGAGGCGCCGCCACCCGCGCCTCCCGCCGGGCCGCCGGCCCCTGCGGCCGCGCAGGTACCCGAGGCGGCCACGGCGGCGGGACCCACGCCCGGGCTGGAGCCGGGCGCGGTGGCCCCGGCGGCGCCGGCCGTGCAGGCCACCCCCCGCGCCTTCTCCGGCGGTACCTGCGGTCGAAGAGCCCGCGGCGCGGGCCTACGAGGTAGAAAGGGAGACGGCGCCTGCGGGCCGGGGTGCGGTGCCGGTAATCGCCGTGCTGGGCGTGGTGGCCCTGGTGGCCCTCGGCGCGGCGGGCTACTTCCTGGCGCGGCGCAGGGGGATGTAGGAGACGACGGCGCCGGCGCGCGCCCCGAGGCAAAGGGGCGCGGCCGGCGCCGTTAGCCTCCAAAAAGCCGCATTTATGGTTTGACAATTCAACCCGGACGCCCGTTCGGAGAGGGTGGGCGTCAGGTGGGGTCCTCTCGGGTCATCCCCAGCAGCACCCGGTAGGGCCCGGGGGTGCCCGGCGGCACCAGGGCCACCCGGTCCCCCGGCCGGATGACCGCGTCCGGGCGGCGCACCACGCCGTTGACGAAAACGGCCTCTACCTGCGCGGGCTCGATCTTCAGGGCCGCCAGCAGCTCCCGCGCGGGCGCCGCTTCCGGCCAGGGCAACCGCAGCGGGTTGGGCCAGCCCCGCCTCCGGAAGAGCTCCCAGAGGAAGGAGAAAGCGCGTACTTCGACGGATTCCGCCAAGTCACCAACCCTTTCGATAGTTCTAAGTTTTAACATTCGCCTCCCGCCGCGAAGACCCCTGCACCGGGGACAAGTTCCGTGGCGCGGAAGACCATGTACAGGCCAGAGGGAGCGCCAGAGTATCGGTCCGGCCGGGCCGCGGCCCAAGCCAGGCGGTAAAGAAGCCGGGTGGGCCGGCGCGGGTAGACCGGGCCGCCGAGGGGGCCTGCACGAACGGTGTTTTGGCAAGGACCAACCCCAATTGCAGGGGCAGGTGACGGCCGGAGGGCGATCCAGGGCCATCCGGTACCGACTGCTGGAGCGCTTCGCCGCCTTCACCCCGTGGCCGCCGGCGGACCCGGAGCGGGAGTCATTCGTGCCCGCCCCGGGCTCTCTCACGCCACAGGGCAATAAATTCGCGTGGCCCGGGCACGGCGCAGGGCTTTGATAATCTTCCAGGCTTTTCTCTTCCACTCCCGAAAGGACCGCCACCGGCTTGCCGCTGGACGTTACGACGAACTCCCCCTCTTCCTGTAATCGGCGCCATATTTCGCCCGTCTTCAACCGCAAGTCGCGAACCGTGATGAAGCGCAAAGGGACCTCACCTCCTGATTAGGGAAAAACATGGCACCAAAATTATATAGAATCGCGCTGCCATTGTGAGTGCCCGTCACAAGTAGAGATTGCATATCCGGCCCGCAAACGGGCCATATTGATTGCCGAGAGCCAAAGCTACCAAGGGTCGGGCGGTGAAGGCCTTGGAACACTCCATCGAGGGCCTGATGAAGACGGCCATGGAGAGTATTAAGGCCATGGTGGACGTCAATACGGTGGTAAGGGTTGCACTGTACTGAGACGCATAGGCCGTGCGGTAGAGCTTGACGGGCGCGGAGAGGCGGCTTCCGAAAGGGGAGGCCGCCTCTCCGCCTTTTGCGCAGACACGCCGGGGACGCGCGGCCCGAATCCGCGTATGTTTGGCCCTGCGGCCCGGGTTTCTGCGGTGGCGGTAACTTCCGGCTGCGTCCGAAAGTTGCGGCTTCGAAGAGGTTTGGAGGCTGGGGGCGAGTTGCCCCATTTGCGAAAAAATTTTCTGGGAGCTCGAGGGCGTGCGGGAGGGTGGCCGGGTGCGCCAGAAGGTGGTGGCCGACCTGGGCCGGCTGGGAGAGCTGCAGGCCGGGCCGGTCGGGCCTGGCGGCCTACGGCTCCTCCCGGGACCGCCGTCCGGACCGGGTCCAGATCTTGGTGGGCGTGCTCATGAACCGCTACATCGTGTGCTACAACCCGGCCGAGGCCGAACGCGACCGCCAGGCCCGGGAAGAACTCATCAAGAAGCTCCAGGAGAAGCTCGCCAGGGGCGGCAAAGAGTTGATCGGCCACCGCAGCTACCGCGGCTACCTGGATCTCGCGGGCACCACCATCCGCCTGAAGCAAGAGGTCCTGGAGGAGGCTCAGTACGACGGCAAGTACGTTTTGCGCACCAACGCGGGCCTGGACACGGCCGAGACCGTGCAGGCCTACAAGGACCTGTGGCGGGTGGAGCGGGCCTTCCGGGAGCTCAAGTCCACCCTGGACCTCAGGCCCATCTACCACTGGCAGGACCGGCGCGTGCGGGGCCATGTCATGGTCTGCTTTCTGGGCCTGGTGCTGGCGTCGGCGGGACGCCCTTTTTGCGGACAAAAATTAGACCGGACTTTCGCCATTTGAAACCGAAAGACCGCCGTTGCTGGCCTTCCGGAAACGCGGGAAGTGCATCTAACCCGGTAACTGGTGTTTGATAAGCAGCTTTTGGAGGTGGAGGAGGCCTGGCGGACCCTGAGGCACACCCTGTCTATGCGGCCGGTTTACCACCCGCCTGGAGGACCGCATCCGGGCCCACGTGGTGCTGTGCTGGCTGGCGCTACTTCTGGTGCGGGTGGCGGAAAACGCCACCGGGTTGAGCTGGGCCGTGCTCCGGGACGAGCTGCAGCTATTGCATCTGGTCGAGTTGCGGGCCGGCAAGGAAAGGATCCTGGTCACCACCTCCCCATCCCCTGCCATGCGCAGCATCTTCGAGGCCCTCAACCTGCCCCTGCCGCTCCGGGTTTACAAGGCCCGGGTGAGACGGGGCAAGCACAAGAACTAGATACACGCTTTTTTTTCACCAAAGGCGGAAAGCCTTTCGGCCTTTGTAAAAAAGAGGTACGGTCGAACTCCGGTTTATTACTGGCTCCTCAGGTGGGTCCCTTTCACTTTGTTACAAACACACAAAGTGGTCATGGACTTTTTGTTTAAGTATACATTGTACTTTCCTTTTGTCTGTAGTAAACTTCCTTCAGCGAATTTTGGGCGCGAGTCGTGAGTAAGGGTAGGGATCAAAGCTTGGTTTGGTGGTGCTCCAGATAATTAGGTAGTATCGGCTACCAAAGCCCGGCATCTAGACCAATCGGTTACCTGCCCACGCTGTGTGTCCCCACACGAGCAAGACTGTTTGGTTCGTGTACGTTGAAAAAGACAGAGAGTAATAAACTAGAGTAACCTACGACATGAGGAGGTAGAGCTATGACTTGCAGAAGAAAGGAAGAAGAAGTTTATGAGGGGATGCTCCTTTGGGAGCCGTCGGATGAGCGGAAGGCGCAGGCGAATATAACCCGGTATATGCGCTGGTTAAAGGAGACGCGAGGGCTAGATTTTAATTCCTATGACGATTTGTGGCAGTGGTCTGTGACGCAACTAGAGGATTTTTGGGCGTCACAGTGGGAGTTCTGGGGAGTGAAAGCGTACCGTCCGTATACGCAGGTTCTATCCGAGAGAAGAATGCCCGGAGCCCGATGGTTTTTGGGGGCGGAGCTCAATTTTGCCGAGCATGCCTTACGTCGGCGAGATGAGCACCCAGCGGTAGTTTTCAGAAGTGAGGACCGCCCATTTACCACTCTAACCTATGCAGAGCTTTTTGGCCAAGTTGCGGCGGTGGCTTCGGCATTGCGGCGTATGGGAGTTCAGCGTGGAGACAGAGTGGTAGCCTACATGCCTAACATTCCACAAACAATTGTAGCCTTCTTGGCAACTGCGAGCCTTGGGGCTGTGTGGGCCACGTGCTCCCCGGACTTTGGAGTGCGAAGCACGGTGGATCGTTTCCGTCAGATTGAACCGCAAGTGCTTTTTGCCGTGGACGGTTATCAGTATAACGGGCGCCTTTTTGACCGGATCGGGGTTTTGCGGGAGATCCAAAACGAACTTCCGAGCCTGTGTAAAACGGTGTTGGTACCGTATTTGAAGGAGAAGCCGTCGACGGAGGGATTGAAGAATGTAGTGTGGTGGAACGAGCTATTGAGCGAGAGGCCTTCTGAGCTTATATTTGAACCCGTGCCTTTCGATCATCCTTTGTGGGTGCTTTATTCCTCCGGTACTACAGGGCTTCCGAAAGCCATTGTCCATGGCCACGGTGGAATTCTCATAGAGTTGTTGAAAGCGCTCGGCCTGCACATTGACTTGAAACCAGAAGACCGATTTTTCTGGTACACCAACACAGGGTGGGTGATGTGGAACTTAGCTGTAGTAGGGGGACTGTTGCACGGAGCCACGGTGGTAATTTATGACGGCAGCGTGGGTTATCCGGATTTACGTACGCTGTGGCGGCTGGCAGAAGAGGCGAGGCTTACCTTTTTTGGGACAAGCGGCCCCTTTATCGAGACCTGCAGAAGGACAGGACTTTCTCCGGGGCGAGAGTTTGACCTAACTCATCTCAAGTCCATCGGTTATACTGGCGCTCCATGTTCGCCCGAAGGGTTCAAGTGGGTCTATGACCATGTCAAGAAAGACGTACTCCTAGGGTCTGCAAGCGGGGGTACCGATGTATGTACCGGGTTTGTCGGATCATGTCCTCTGCTACCCGTCCACGCTGGCGAGACTCAGTGCCGTTGTCTTGGAGTAAAGGTCGAGGCGTACAACGAGCAGGGGCAATCGGTGGTTGAGGAAGTTGGGGAGATGGTAATCACGGAGCCCATGCCCTCAATGCCCTTGTTTCTCTGGAATGACCCCGATGGTAGTCGTTATCGGGAGAGTTACTTTGAGATGTTCCCTGGGGTTTGGCAGCACGGGGATTGGATTAAGATAACCAAGCGCGGTTCCTGCGTGATTTACGGTCGGTCCGACTCGACGATAAAACGAGCCGGTGTCCGCCTTGGGGCTAGCGACTTTTACCGGGTGGTTGAGGAGATGCCGGAAGTAACCGACAGTTTGGTGGTCGACACAAGCCTGTTAGGTAGTGAAGGTAAGGTCTTCCTGTTTGTAGTACTTAAGGAAGGGGTAACACTTGATGAGGAGCTTAAGCAGCAAATTAGGGAGAGGTTGCGGCGTGAGGTTTCTCCTCGCCATGTGCCTGATGAGATCTATGCTATTCCCGAGGTCCCGCGTACCCTCAACTTCAAGAAGCTAGAGGTTCCGGTGCGGAAGATCTTGCTTGGAACCCCGGAAGAGAAGGCGGTTAATCGGGATGCGATGATGAACCCGCAATCTATTGACTGGTTCATACAATTTGCTCGGAGTTTACAGAGCAAAGCCCTTTACTAAGTCACGGCGTCAGCGCCGTCGCCGAGGCGCGAAAAACGTTTGTGGTTACCTCCCATTGTAAGGTGAAGCTAGCTCGAAATTGTTGGTGTAGATGTTGGTTTGCTGCGAATGGGGGTTATTTTCCAAAGAGTCGGAAATATGCTTAGGCGAAAAGCAAGGAGGTAGGGGTATGGGAAGCCGTACAGGGGAAGAACGTGCCAAGACTGTAAGTTGTGGACATCTTGGAGAGTGGTCCGCAATATCGTGCGATGCGGGTGGAACAATGACTGACATGTTTGTGATGGATGAGAATGGAAACTTCATTCTAGGCAAGGCCTCTACGACTCCTTACGATGAGTCAATAGGTTATTGGAATGCATTAGTAGATGCCTTTGAGTCCGCAAAAATAGATTTTGAAAGAGATGCCGAGAGAATCCTACCAGGCGTGGCCTTCGCAATTTATAGCGGTACTTCGATGCTTAATGCACTAATCACTAGGACAGGAAAGAAAACTGGGCTGATAGTCACCAAGGGATTTAGGTACACCGTCCTTCATCAAGAGGGAACGGAAGTCCATGCTTCTTACGGCTATCAGGACAAGTTCCACAAGGTGGCACATATACATCCTCGACCGATAATACCACTGCGCTACACCAAAGAAGTGACTGAAAGAATAGATGTTTTTGGTAAGGAAGTTATACCTCTGTATGAACACGAAGCGAGAAAAGCGGTAGAGGAACTTTTGGATGAAGGAGTAGAAGGGATAGGTATTGTATTCATCTACTCCTACTTAAACCCTTCCCACGAAATGAGATGTGCAGAGATAGCTAGGGAAGTGATGAGACATAAAGGAAAGGAAGTGCCGCTATACCTATCGAGTGAGCTAATTCCGATTATGAGAGAGTTTCCGAGGATGAATGCGGTGGCCCTTCAAGGGTACGCTGCCGAACCAGTAAGAAGTTCCCTATCTAAAATTGAGGAGAGGCTTAACAATAGGGGTTACAAATATCCTCTGCAAACGGTTCTTGCAGATGGGACCGTAGCCAATATTCGATACAAACCATTATTCAGAGCGGCTTTTTCCGGTCCGGTCGGAGGTCTTCTGGGAGCCAGATACCTCTCTAAAGTGATGAACATGCCTAATATTGTTTGCACCGATTTAGGCGGGACGACGTTCGATGTAGGGTTGATTATGGGGAACGAGCCTGCTATTTTACGCGAAGTGGAAGTCGGAAGAACTCTACTAAATGTCCCCACGCTAGTTATGGATAGCGTGGGCGCTGGTACCGGGATGTACGTTAGAATTAATCCAGAAAGTAAAAGGATAGAACTGGGACCTGAGAGCGCAGGCGCACACCCCGGTCCTGTCAGCTACAACATGGGAAACGAAATTCCTACTGTGATGGATTGCGCTCTCATTTGCGGCATCATTAACCCCGATTATTACCTTGGTGGCAAACTCAAGTTACATAAAGATTTAGCCTTCAAGGCCATAAAGGAGAAGTGTGCTGATATCCTGGGGGTCGATCCTTATGATCTGGCTGAGGGTGTCCTGGAGTTGCTCAGTATCAGGATGAAAGAGCATATTAGAACGGTACTCGCCGTAAGGGGATACTCGCCCTCCGATTATCACTTGATAGCCTATGGAGGCGCGGGTCCTATGTTTGTGAGCCGTTTTACGGAGGGTCTACCTTTTAAGGGGGTCTTTACCGTACCATTTGCGGCTGTCTTTTCGGCCTTCGGATTGGCGGCTACCGATTTCGCCCATAGGTACCAAAGGTCCGCCTATCTGAGTATCCCGCCAGACGCGACGGAAGAGTTAAAAGTGAGCGTGGGAGCAGTAATTAACCAAGTATGGCAAGACCTGGAAGATATAGCGCTTAGGGATATGAAAGAAGAGGGTTTGCCGGTGGAGAACGTCACATTCCGGCAAGTCGCCTATATCAGGTATACTGGACAACTGGAAGACGTGGAAACGATATCGCCGGTGAGTAGGATTGAGACCGGAAAGGATATGGATGCGCTGCTACTCGCGTTTGAGGAGGAGTATGGTAGGCGGTACGCTTACGGAGCGAGATTGCCTGAGTTGGGTTACCAGATCTTTGAGTTAGGGTTGCTGGCGGTCTTGCCAAGAAAAAAACCGGTCATACGGAGGTTTGAGCTGAAAGGCAAAAATCCGCCTAGAGAGGCGTTCAAGGGGGAGAGAAAGGTCTACATGAGAGGAGCGTGGAGGAGCGCAAGAATCTATGAACTAGACGTATTAGAACCTGGAAACGAAGTTCGGGGACTGGCTATACTAGAGGCGCCTGCGACTACTCTTTTTGTCCCAGAAGGGAAGAAGGTAAGGGTCGATGAGTACAAAAGGTACTGGTTGGAGGAAGTGTGAAGCAGGAGGTCATGGAAGAGATATGGAGTAAAGATTTTGGGAAGTTAAAAGGGGAGGACTGAAAGATATGGAGCAGTGGGTGGCTAGCAGAGGCATAAGCTTTGATGGGAGCACATTGAAGGAACTGCTGGAAAGAGCGGAAAAGCTATACGCGGAAACAGGTCACTATTACGGTCTTAGGGAGCTACCCTTATATGAATCTGATCCGCTGAAATTAGAAAGGTTCCATGGGCGACTTCTTGCGGCGTCTATTGCTGCGAGAGAAGCCACGCGGATGATCGCGGCTAATCCGATGGTGAGGGAGGTGGGAGAGCTGGCCTGTGCGTACTATACTCCTGAGGGTCATTGCTTGGTTCAGTCAACTGGGATTATTATTCATATCCCGCTCATGGGCGAAGTTATCGAGTGGATGATAAGAAACGGTTATGAGGAGGAAGGGCTTAGGGAGGGTGATATTTTCACCTCTAACGACAATGCTATTGCGGGAATGCATCCAGCGGACGTTTATGATATATCGCCTTTGTTCTACAGGGGGGAATTAGTTGGGTGGGCAGGAGTGGTCATAATGGAGACAGAGATTGGAGCTACCGTTCCTGGCCCTATGCCCAGCACTGTCACGGAAAGGTATTTTGACGGGCTTCGCTTTACCGCGGAGAGGACGGGAGCTAATTTTGAGTACTTCTCGTCGACCAAAATGAAGATAAAGAGGGGGGTCCGCTATCCTGACGTATTTCTTCTGGATAGGGTGGGAGCCCTGGCCGCTCTTCGCAGAATGGCGGAAGAGTTAAAGAGGGTAATCGACGAGTTTGGTTATGAATACTACAAGTCGGCCATTAGGGAACTGATTGAGATAGAACGGAGGGCGCAGTTAGAGAGAGTAAGGAGGAGGACGGTACCAGGAAAATATAGTATGGTGCTGGCTAACGAGATCTACTTATCAAGGGCGAAAACTTATTCGATATGCCCGCCTTATCACGCTATAGATAGGATAACTCTTGTACCGTGGGAGTTTCACATCTTGCCTGACGGCAGGTACTATCTTGACTTTGATGGAGCTGGTGCGTGGGGATGGCATAATTCAAATACTACGCCGTCCGCCATAATGGGCGGAGCGTGTTTGATGCTTACACAGACCATTGCCTATACGGGCACTGCGAATCATGGAACATTGATGTGCATTGATATTAATTGTCCCTACGACACCTACGTTAACCCTTCGCAACCAAACATTGCTACCAGTAACCTTTTTGCTTGGCCTATCCCTGGGGGCAGCCTTTGGTTGGGACAACAGGCGAGGAGTTTCTACATGAGAGGATTTATTGAGGAGGTTGAGGCGGGGCCGTGCGGGAATACGGGTCCTGGCATTGGCGGAACGAACCAATACGGGAAAGACGATCATAATTGGGTAATTGCGGAACTTTCTGGGGGAGTTGCGTCGGGGGCCTTTGGGGTTAGAGACGGTGTAACAGGACATGTCATATGGTTGCCACCTGGTCTTGCTGCCAGTGTTGAAATATGGGAGTTGGTTAATCCGGTTTTGTATTTGCAGAGAGGTTTGCTTCCCGACGCTTATGGTTGGGGCAAATTTAGAAGCGGACATCCCATGATGAGTACGTATATGGTGCACGGTACTGACACGCTTGTGTATGAGATGATCGCGGTTGGGACGAGGGTGGAGAAAATCTTTCCCAATAGTGGGCTTTTTGGCGGGTACCCTAGCCTGGGTCCGTTCACGAGAATCGTCTCGAATACCAATATGGCGGGTTTAATTCGCGAGCAGAAACCGCTGGTCCACGGAGAAATCGGGGAAGATCGGGACGATCTCAAGAATGTAAGCGGGGTTGTCACAGTGGCGTCCAACACCGGCTACCTGCATCCGGAAGTTCTGAAGGAGGGGGACGTAATTCAGTTAGTGTATGGTAGCCTGGCGGGCGGCATAGGAGATCCATTGGAGCGGGATCCTCAGTTGGTTAAGGAGGATCTAGATAACGGACTAGTTACCCACAAAAGGGCGCGACTAGTTCACGGCGTGGAAGCAGTATATGATGAGAAAACCAGGGAGTGGGCGATCAGGAAGGAAGAAACCGAAAGGCTGAGGAAGGAGAAGAGGGAGGAAAGGAGAAGGAGGGCAATCCCGGTAAAGGAATGGTACTTTAGGAGAAGGGAGGACATCATTAGGGGACGCCTTCCCGCGATGCTCAAGAGGGCGTATAATGAGTCGTTAGCGAAGGGAAAGAGATGGCCTAAAGAGTTTAGGAGGTTTTGGGGACTACCGGACGACTTTTTGTTCGACACGAACGAATAGGTAGTGGCTTACCTAGGTTCAGCATTCTTGGCATTCTTTCAGTACTGGAGGAGGTTCTGGAAATGGCGGGAGAGGGCGTGAAGTTGGGAGAAGTGATTAGTAAGCAAGAGTTGCGTTTGCTAGTAGAAGGAAAGCTGGACTGGGATAAGACGAAAGCACTGATAAGTGGGTACAAGGATGAGGATAGGTTTCAGAAGTTTGTAGAGGTTTTTCAGGAGAAGGTGTCATGGGAAGAGAGAATTTTGTTACCGTTGAGCGATAGGTTGTTTATTGTGGAAAAGGGTGAAGATAGGGTTGCGAAATGTATTTGCGGATACGAGTTTGGGGACTATAGGGAAAATTGGAAGCTGAGGGCGTTGATTTATGTAAGGGAGGGGGAGGAGGAGATAGAAGAGCTATATCCGTATCCGAGTAGACCGGATCCTCGATATTGTGAAGTTAGGGAGTATATCTGTCCTGGGTGCGGTAACTTATTGGAGGTAGACTGTGTCCCGTTCGGGTACCCTGTGATTATGGATGTTCTGCCGGATTTGGACACGTTTTACAGCGAATGGCTTGGAAAACCTCTTAGGACGAAGAAAGAATTCAAGGACCTTTCGTATGATGTTATTGAAACATGGCTAAGAGAGAAAGTCTAGGGCTGTGCGTCTGAGGTATCCCCACTTCTAACTACTGGAAGCTAGTGCTGCCTTGAACTGGAGTTTGATTTGTGTGGCAGTCTGAATAACCGACCGGACCATGGCCACCAGGATTTCGGTGCGGAGCGGGAAACGATGGCCATTGTTCAGGATCCAGCGTCCCACACGCCACAGGCCTAACGTCCGCCGCCGCTCGGTGTTGGCCATGAGCCCCCGCTGCAAGCCCTGTTCCTTCCCCAATTGCCCGGCCAGGACCATGAAAAAGTAGGCGAAGGCGATGACCAGGGCGATGACCAGAGAGAGCCGGTCGTAACGCTCCGGCGAGTGCAGGTTGACACCCCGCAGGCACAGGCCGTTGCGCTCGCTCTTGAGATCCCGGAAGCACTCTTCAATTTCCATGTGCCGGGCGTAGTAGACGGCCACCAGGCGGGCGTCGTGGGTGTTGGTGGCCAAAAGCCACGATTCCTTCTGCCCGGCCTCATAGAGGGTAACCAGGCGGATAGGGTACTGGTGGCAGGCGGTATAAAGGACCCGACCCCAGTCCCGCAATCCCGCTACCGGCAGGTCAGCCAGGCTGCCGTTATAGTGGTGGCAAAAGACAAAGGCCTTATGCTTGAGACGCACGATGAAATTGAGGCCCAGGCGGCGCGCTTTCTTGAACAACTTAATCTTCTCGAATCCCCGGTCGGCTACAATAATGGCCCGGCAAGAGGGGGGCTTCAGTTTGGCGAACTCCTCCAACATGCTCAGCTCTACTTGGGTTCGCGTTGTCTCGTCAGTATGCTTGGGCACCGTACGCCACAAAACCGGAACTGCCCGCCCGCCGGCTATTGATGCCAGCACCAGGGTCTGGTGGCAGCCGTCGTGCAACTCGGTCCAATCCAGGGCCAGCAGCAGTCTCTCGTTGGCCAGCTGGGCCCATATCATGCGTACCAATCCCTCGGCGAAGGCGCTTAAGTGGAGCCGGGGGTTGCCCAAGAAGCGGTCCACCCGTTTGATGCTGTGTTTGGGCTTGGCCAGGCTTTCTATGGCGCGGCCGATGGCGGCGATGCTGCCGTTAGCGGCCTTCAAAAAGGCCAACACCAGAGCGGCCAGCGTTTTCAATTGGGACTTGCGTACAGCGGGAATTTGTGCTACAAAGAAATCAACCAAGGTTTCAAACCTCATAAGGGGCACGCCTCCCTTTCTTGCTGCGCTACAAGAAAACTCGAGGCGTGTCCTCATTTTTCCTGCCATTTTCGTAGCATTGCACACCTAAACGGTATCTGCTAAGTTTCAATTACAGTTACTGTAAGGTCTGCAAATGGGGATCCCTCAGGCCTGGCCCGCAAAACCCCGGCCGATTTCGTGTTCGCGGTCAAGCTGCACCAGTCCATAACCCACACCCGGGAAACCTCCCTCTCCGAAACCGTCGCTCGCTTCCGCGCCGCGCTGGAACCCCTCTTGATAGAACAAAAACTGGGCTGCTTGCTGGCCCAGTTTCCCTATTCTTCCAAGAGAACGCCGGAAAACCTGGAGTACCTCCGTGTCCTGCGGCGGGAACTGGAAGAACTGCCGGTGGCCGTGGAGTTCCGGCACCGCGGCTGGGTGGCCAACGAGGTGCTGGACTTCCTTCGAGAGCTGAACCTTGCCTACGTGTGCGTGGACGAGCCGCGCCTGCCCGGGCTGGTGCGGCCGGTGGCTGAGGCCACGGCCGGCTTTGCCTACGTCCGGTTCCACGGACGCAACGCCGCCAAATGGTGGCATCACGCCGAGGCCTGGGAGCGTTACGACTACGACTATTTCGAGCAAGAACTGGTCGACTGGGTATCCCGCATCCGGAACCTCGCGGCCCAGGCGCACACCGTTTACGTGGTCTTCAACAACCATCCCCGGGGCCAGGCCGTAAACAACGCGCGGTTGTTGCAAAAGCTTTTGGAACTCTGACCGCCGCGGGACCGGAAGCGTAGAGTGCCGCCTTAGCCGCTTTTCGGCATTCCTCCACGCCGGCCGCCCCAGTCTTTTCTCCTTTCGTGCGGTCTTACGAACGTATGTCCTTCCGGCAAAACAACCCTGTACTCCTCCCGAAAATAATCCCTATGATGAGAGAGGCTTCCGAAGGCTTCCCTTAAGTAATAAGAAATGCTCCTCCCATAGTGCTTCTCTCCTTCATTAAGGTTGAAAGTCGTCCTCAATAAGAATTCTATACCAATGTGAAAAGGAAGTGAAGACTTTGGATATTTTTTGTAAATCGTGGCATGACGCCTACTACCCCCCAATTTCTGGAAGTGCCCCTAGCCTGGTTTAAGGAGCGGGCGGGCGAGTGCCGCCTTTACCGCATCAAGGCCATGGTCCTGGAGCGCCGGCGTGTGGTCGTGGTCGTCTACAACCGCAAGACCGTGGCCCGGCAGCGGGAAGTTTTCCACCGTAAACTTCAGGATGCCACCCGCGAACTGGGAGCGCAGGTTTTATACCGACCACGTTGGCACGGTCGAAGATGAGACCATCCCGAAGCGGTACCGGCGCTACCTGGAGAAGAAGAAGCTGGCCGAGTACCTCGAGCTGAAGAAGACCAGCAAGTAACGACCTGACGGTACTCGAGATCAAGCCGGATAAAAGGGCCATTGCCAGAAAGTAAAGGACCTTCGGCAAGACCATTCTCCTTTCGGACCGTGGGCACTGGTCGAACCAGCAGATCATGAAGGCCTACAACGTGAAATACCTCGTGGAAGAGAACTTCCGGTTTCTTAAGGACCGGCACTACCTGAGGTTCGAACCCGTATATCACTGGACGGATCAGAAGATCCGGGTGCACGCCTTCATGTGCGTGCTGGCCCTGCTGGTGGTCCGGCTGTTGCAGTACCGGCTCTGGCGGGCCGGGGTGCCGCTGAGCATCCCGCTGTTACTGGAGGAACTAGATGACATCACCGAGGTCACCCTGCTCTACCCCGGCCCCCGGGCCCGAGTTCGACAGTTTGTGGGCATACGGCACCCCTGCTAAAGCCGTCCAGCCGGAGAAATCAAGGGCGTCTATGGCCCGGAGGGTCCGGTTCCGCCGAAAGTGCATAGGCACACGAACTTTTGCAAATCCATTGACATGCGGCGTGATATGGCCTATAATATAGGCATGTACGTTCGTACCGTAACCCGCCGCAACAAGGACGGTTCCGTCGTGCGCTATCTCCAGCTGGCCCACAACGAGTGGGACCCGCAGAAGAAGTGCGCCGTGGCCCGGGTGCTCTACAACTTCGGCCGCGAGGAGGAGGTGGACCGC